>DATARP010000037.1:0-3869 GCA_036264075.1 Gemmatimonadaceae bacterium | reverse complement strand
GATCGCGCCGAAAGAAGCATTCTCTACCACAATCTGGGCGGCAACCGCTTCAAGGATGTTTCGGCCGAGGTCGGACTGGTGGACAAGAGCTGGAGTGGCGACGCCACCGTGTTCGACATCAATCACGACGGGTTCCCCGATCTCTACATCCTCGATATGCAGGGCGGCGATCACCTGTGGCTGAACGAAGGCGGGAAGCATTTCCGGGATGCGACTGCAAAATATTTTCCGAGAGTCCCGTGGGGCTCGATGGGTGCCAAGGTGTTCGACTTCAACGGCGATGGTCAGCTCGACATTTTCGTCACCAGCATGCACCCCGATATGTGGGTCAACATTCCTCCTGGAGATTGGGCGGCAGAAACCCGCAAGGCAGACTCGTCGAAGGTTGCGGCCGGAATGATTCCCGAAGGAAAAGCCGGGTTCATCTTTGGAAACGAGCTATTCGCAAACACGGGGAAAGGAGGCTTCGAAGAGGTCTCCGACTCCGTAGGGGTCGAGACGTACTGGCCGTGGGGTCCGAGCGTCGACGACCTCAACGCGGATGGATGGGACGATATCTTCGTCGCCGCCGGGATGAACTTCCCCTTTCGCTACGGCATCAACTCGGTGCTGCTAAACGAGAACGGCCGTCACTTCCTGCCGAGCGAGTTCGTCGTCGGCGTCGAACCGCGGGCGAACGGTCTTACACAGGTCTGGTTCACCCTCGACTGCAGCGGCGAAGGCGCGTTCAATCCGTTGTGCGCCGCTTGCTCCCAACCGGATTCGGTTCCGTCGGCGTGTCACGTCGATGCTTCGCACCACCTGACAATGATGGGCTCGCGTGGAACTCGTTCCGCGGTCGCTGTCGATCTGGACGGAGATGGCGACCTGGACATCGTGACCAACGAGTTCAACGGATACCCGCAGGTTCTCATCAGCGACCTGGCGCAGCGACATCACGTCAACTTCCTCAAGATCCGGCTTCGCGGAACGCGCTCGAACCGGGAAGGTTTGGGCGCCGAGGTGACGGTCGTGCTGCCTGATGGGCGTCGGATTCTGAAGCCATTCGACGGAAAATCGGGATATCTGTCGCAGAGCGACCTGCCGCTTTACTTCGGACTTGCGAACGCCGACCACGCCGATCGGATCGAGGTTCGCTGGCCTTCGGGTAAGCGCCAGACGATGCCCGGTCCTATCAAGGCGGGTCAACTCATCGAAGTCGTAGAGCAGTGATATGTAGCAACGCGTCGCAGTCGTGCCACGCGTTGCCAGTTATGCGGATGCGCCGACCACTTGCTGCGCTGCCTCCCGGACGGCGCGAATGAATCCTTCCTGGTTCGCCCACGAGCCGTCGTAGCGTTCTCCGTTGACGAAGAAGGTCGGCGTTCCATTCACGCCGCTCCGCACTCCGCTCCGAAAATCGTCGCGAACCTTCTTCGTGTACGTGCCAGCCTCGATATCCTGCTCGAATCGCGTGAGGTCGAGCCCGACCGACTGAGCGTAGCCGACAATATCCGCGGGCTCGAGAGCGGACTGGTTCTCGAAGAGCACGTCGTGCATCTCCCAGAACCGCCCTTGCGCTCCAGCCGCTTCTGCCGCTTCGGCCGCGAGTCGTGCGTGCGGATGTGCCTCGGCGAGCGGAAAGTTGCGGAAGACAAAACGAAGCTGATTTCCAAGAGCGCGCTGCACTGCCTTCACGACCGGATAGGCCATCCCGCAGTATGGGCATTCGTAATCGCCGTACTCGACCAGTGTGACGGGAGCATCGGCGGGACCGGCCGCGTGATCCTGTGCACTTACAGGAGGCGTGAGCTGACCGTTGCTCATGGCCTCAGCTCCGCCGCGTCAGCGCGGAATGACTCAGATTTGGGCGGCGCCGACTTGCCGGCGATCGACTCGAGAGCGCTGAGGATGCCGTCGGCGCCCGGGTTTACGCCGATCGGCGAGCAGTAGCTCCAGCGAATGACGCCATCTCCGTCGAGCACGAACAGAGCGCGCTCACTGGTGCCATCCTGATCGCGATAGGCGCCGTACATGCGCGCGACCGCGCCCTTCGGCTCGAAATCGGCGAGGAGAGGGAAGCGGAGCTTGCGATCCTTGGCGAATGCCGCGTGGCACCACATACCGTCCACCGAGATCCCAACCAGCTCGGCGCCGTACTCGCGAAATTCCGGAAGAATCTCGTTGTAGAGCGCGACCTGGTCGCCGCAGACCGGACTCCAGTCAGCGGGATAAAAAACAAGGATCACGGGGCGGCCGCGAAGCTCGCTCAGGCGGAGCTTTTTGTCGAGCGCGGCGCTCAGCGCGAAGTCGGGAGCCGGTGTGCCGGCGGGAAGGATCGTCGCGGCGCGTCGATCGAGATCGGATTCTGCCATTTGTGCTCCTTCAGGGGTACTTCTCATCTTAATCTGACTATTTCTGCCGCGCGACCTGAGCGCGCCGGAAGCAGTTGGCGGAATGGTCGTTGACTATGCCGACCGCCTGCATCCAGGCATAGACGATCGTCGGTCCGACGAATTTGAACCCGCGACGCTTCATCTCTTTGGAGATCTTCTCCGACATCGGCGATGATGCGGCGAAAGTACGTCCGTCGCTCTTGAGCACCTTGCCGTCGGTGAACGACCAGCAGAAGTCGCGGAACCTTTCGCCAGCATCCTCCATCTCGCAGAAGATCCGAGCGCCGCCAATCGTCGCTTCGATTTTTGCGCGAGCGCGGATGATGCCGGGGTCGGCCATCAGTCGCTTGATGTCTGACGTGCCGAATTGAGCGACCTTCCTTGGGTCGAAGCCGGCGAAGGCTTTGCGAAAGGCTTCTCGTTTCTTGAGCACGATGATCCACGCGAGGCCCGCCTGGAAACCTTCCAGCATCAGCATTTCCCAGAGCATGCGGGAATCGAGCTGCGGAACGCCCCATTCCTCGTCGTGATACTCCCGCATCAGCGGGTCGCCTTCTGCCCAGGAACAACGACGAAGATTCGTCATGCGGTAGCGGTGCCCGGCCACTTGAGGGAAGCGATGACTGCAAGCGAGAGTGCCGCGGCAATTACGCCCAACGATACTCCGTTCGGAACATCCAGGAAGTCACCCAGCAAAAGCCTCGCGCCAAAAAAGATGAGAATCGCCGCCAGTCCCACCCGCAGAAATCGGAATCGCTCGACGACTCCGGCGAGAACAAAGTAGAGCGAGCGCAGGCCAAACATCGCGAAGATGTTGGAGGTGTAAACAATGAAGGGCTCTCTCGTGACGGCCAGAACGGCGGGAACCGAGTCCAGCGCAAAAACGATATCCGTCGTCTCGATGATGATCAGGGCGACTAGAAGCGGAGTGGCAACGAAGCGGCCGGTGCGCTCTGGCTCGCGCGCCCAGAACCGCCTGCCATGATAAACCGGGGTGATTGGGATAATGCGCGCCACCCAGCTGCTGCAGATGCCGCACGCGGCGACGACCGCCTCGCGTTGTTTCTGCCCGCCCCACAGCAGACGGACGGCCGCGAATATGATGAGCGCGGCAAACGGATACACCACCCAGTGGAACTGGTTGAGGAGAAACAGTCCTGCTGCTATGAGCAGCCCCCGCATGACGAGCGCGCCAATGACGCCCCACATGAGCACACCCCGCTGTTGAGCAGGTGGGACTCTGAGCTCCGAGAAGATCAGCAGAAAGACGAAAACGTTGTCGATGGAGAGCGATTGCTCGAGGAGATACGCCGTGACGTAAGTGAGTGCAGCACGCTGGCCATGCATCGCCAGCACTACAACGCCGAACAGGAACGAAAGCACAGTCCACGCAAACGTTCTCGTCGCGGCCTGGCGAAGAGTGAGCTCGCGCTGCTCGATGCGGCGCGAACGGAAAAGCCCCAGGTCCAGCGCGAGCGCCGAGAGCACCAGAGC
>DATARP010000263.1:0-4912 GCA_036264075.1 Gemmatimonadaceae bacterium | reverse complement strand
GCAGCTCCCTCAAGGTGATTTATCTCTCAGGCTATACCCAGGATTCGCTGCTGAGCCAGGAGACCTTCGAGCAGGGAACGGAGTTCATCGAGAAGCCGTTCACGCGCGAGGCGATCCTGGATCGGATTTCACGCGTGCTTCGAAGATAGGAACCTCGCCGATCTCGATCATCCCAACGCTCGTCCGCGTTGGCCGCTGATCAGTGCGCGACGATGCTGCCGCACTTGTCCTGGAAATACTCGGGAGGATGATCGCCGCGCTTCAGAATTGCGTGCAGCTCCTCGTGCCTCACGACGGGCGCGTACTCCCGGAACGCCTGGGCAAGCGTTATCGAATTCGTGGATGACTGCCACAGCCCCACGGCTTCCGGGTCGGTCCCGACGACAAAGCTCCCCGCTCCCGGCACGTAGTACCAGGACACGGCCGCGAAGTCGCCGGCCTGTCCCGAGCACTGCTCGACTTCCTGCCACCACGTTTCGAAAATGGCCGGTGCATGCATCGGGATTGCCCCAACAGGCAACGGGTCCGGAGTTGTAGAGGACCCGCACCCAGCCGCAACGAATACAAGCGCCGCCGCGCTAACCCACGCTCGCAGCAAGCTCCTCCGGAGCGATACCGTAATCGCGGAGCTTTCTGTAAAGCGTGCGCTCACCAATGGCGAGCATCTCCGCCGCTTTCCTGCGATTGCCTCTCGTGTCCCTCAGAGCCGCTTCGATCGCGGCACGCTCGATCTCCGCCATCGTCATCCCGGGCGAGAGCGTCACCACGTTCGGCGGCGCCGGCTGATTGGGCGGCTCTATGGCGCCACTGATTGAGCCGGAGCCGAGCGCGGCGGCGGGATGAACTTCGCCCACCCAATGCCCGTCGCGATGCTCATCGTCGAGACGCCTCCGCAGCTCTTCCACCTGGAGACGCAGCTCGAGCATGCTCCTCACGAGGAACTCCAGTTCTCTGCCCTCTGCGCCGACCGCGCCCCTCACCACCGGCCCCACATGCACGGGTAGGAAGCGAGCAGCACCTCCCTCCCGAATGGCACGTGGGATGTCGTCCGGTCCAATCTCTCTGCCGGGCGCCAGCACCACCATGCTCTCCACGAGGTTGCGCAGCTCGCGCACATTGCCGGGCCACGGATAACTCATCAGGATCTGCATCGCTTCCGCGGATATGCCGTGGAACTGCCGCTCGTGCTGCGACGAGAATTCCTTGATGAAGCGGCGCACCAGCAGAGGGATATCCTCACGCCTTTCCCGCAGCGGCGGGAGATAGATGCTCAGAACGTTCAGACGATAGTACAAATCGGGGCGAAATCTTCCCTCTTCGACGGCGTCCCTCAGTGGCCGATTTGTCGCGGCTACCACTCGCACATCGATCGGGATCTGCGCCGTACCTCCGACGCGCGTGAGCTTTCGCTCCTCCAGCACGCGCAGCAGCTTCACCTGCGTCGACGGCGGAATCTCACCGATCTCGTCGAGAAAGAGGGTCCCCGAATCGGCAAGCTCGAAGCGCCCGATTCTCCTCTCCGTGGCTCCGGTGAACGAGCCCTTCTCGTGCCCGAACAGCTCGCTCTCGATCAGCGTCTCCGGCAGCGCGCCCGCGTTTACCGCGATGAACGGCTTGCCGCGGCGCGGGCTCTGTCGGTGGATTGCCTGCGCGGCGAGCTCCTTCCCCGTTCCGCTCTCTCCCTCGATGATCACGGTGCTCGACACCGGCGCGATCTGCTCGATCTTGAGCAGCACTTCGTTGATCGCATCTGATTGTCCGATGAGCCCCGTCGCATCGGTGAGCCGCTTTCGGTCCATCACCCTGCGGACTGCCAGATACAAGTCGTCCGCCGAGATGGGCTTCGTGTACACATCGACGAACCCCATCATCCGGAGGCGCTCGCGCAGAACCGGATCCTCCACGTCGGCCAGGCCGATCAGCGACACACCGTTCCACAGCTGATCGCGCACGATCTGCAGGGTGCCGGCGTCGCCGAGCCCGCCCGTGAGCACGATGAGGTCCGGCTTGAATCGCTTGATCTCGCCGCGCAGGTCGTCGAGCGGAGACACCACAGCCGTCTGCACATCCGCTGCCTCGAGAAGCGCGTTGAGCCGCACCGCGGGCTCGACATCGGTGAGCGTGATAAGAACTTTCATCTGCCCGCCGCCGGGTGTTCGGTCACTCTTCCGCGCAGAACATCACACGCGTGCTGAACGATCGGGTCTATGGCTTCGAGTCCATCGCGCGCGCCCCCAGGCGAGCCGGGAAGATTGATGATCAGCGTTCCTCCGCGCACTCCAGCGACACCGCGCCCGAGCGCCGCTCGCGCAAAGTTCGGCAGCGCGATCACGCGAATCCGCTCGGCGATTCCCTCCGCTTCGCGCTCGATGACGGCGCGGGTCGCTTCGGGGGTGACGTCCCGCGCCGACAGACCCGTCCCTCCCGTCGTGATCACAAGCTCGGCGTCGTCCACGTCGGCCGCGTGAATGAGCGCGCGGACTATCTCCGTGGTTTCGTCCGCGCACGCTTTTGCGGAGACGACCTCGTGATTCCTCGCCTTGGCCCAGCCGGCGATGATCGCGCCGGATGCATCCTGCCGCTCCCCGCGCACGACCGAGTCGGAAACGGTGAGCATCGCTACGCGCATGGGAGCACCTTCACGGGAAAATCCATCGGGAAGGGCCTAGAGCCTGCTGCCGTCTTTGTAGAACGGCATCTTCTGTACGACGGCGGGAATGCGCTTGCCGCGGATCTCGATCTCGATCGGCGACCCCTCGGTCGACGAGTCCACCGGGACGTACGCGGTTCCGATCGGAATGGCCAGGGTCGGACTCATCGTCCCGCTCCTGACTTCGCCGCTGGGCTTCCCTTTCGCGAAAACCGGATAGCCGTGCCGCGGAAATGACCGCTCCTGCGTCGTGAATCCAACGAGCTTCCGCTTCAGCCCTTCCGCCTTCTGCTTCGCGAGCGCGTCGCGCCCGACGAAGTCTCCCTTCTTCATTTTCACGAGCCAGCCGAGCGACGCTTCGAGCGGCGTCGTGGTGTCGTCGAGATCGTTGCCGTAGAGCGCCATCCCCATCTCGAGTCGCAGCGAGTCGCGGGCGCCGAGTCCGGCGGGCGTGACTTCACCGGACGCTGTGAGCGCTTTCCAGAGCTTCTGCGCGTCGCCGGCATCGACGTAGAGCTCGAATCCGTCTTCTCCAGTGTAGCCTGTGCGCGAGATATAAGCGTCGACGCCGGCGACTTTCCCGAACCGGTGCTCGTAGTACTTGATCTGCGAAAGATCCGTGTCCGTGTGCCGCTGCAGAATCCGCGCGGCTTCGGGACCCTGAAGGGCGAGTAGCGCGACTTCGTCGCTGATGTTCTCCAGCGACGCCTCCGGAAACTTCGACAGGAAGCGCGAGATGTGCGCGAAATCCTTGTCGACGTTCGAGCCGTTCACGACCATGATGATGCGATCGTCGGAGCGATAGACGAGACAGTCGTCGACGATGGTCCCGTCTTCGCGCAGGATAGTGGAGTAGTGGGCCTCGCCGGGCTTGAGCGCCGCGACGTCGTTGGTGGTTACGTAGTTCACGAAATCCACCGCCTGCGCCCCGCGAACCATGAACTCGCCCATGTGGCTGACGTCGAAGAGTCCCGCCTTTTCCCGCACCGCCTTGTGCTCGGCGGTGATCCCGGTCGGGTATTGAACCGGCATCTCGAACCCGGCAAAGGGGACGATCTTGGCGCCCAGGGCGGCGTGAATGTCGTACAGGGGCGTCCGCTTGAGGGGCTCAGCGTCGGCCGGCAAAGGGCCCCGGTGGCCTTCCTGGCGACCGGTAGACGCGTCAGTGGAGATTGCTTCCGGCATCTGTAAACGGACCTGATCGGAGAGAATAGCCCAATATGCGCGAAGGGCCCCCCGAATTCGAGGGGCCCAGTGACAATTTGGCAGAACGGGGTGAAAAGCTCTGCCTAATCCATCAATTCAGCGCCCGTGACCTCTTTGACCTCGCCAGGAACGCGTCGCGAGCCCGTGACCATTCCCTTGAGGGTCTCGAAGAGGATCACTGGCCTGGCCTTGTTGACCTTCATGTAGCAGGCGTAGTCGGCGTCCACGAGGATGAGGGTGATGCGGGAATCCGTGGGACCTCCGTCGCGATCACCGCCCTGGTCCCCAAGCCACGACTTCCACTCTTCCTTGTATAGTTGCCGGATCTTCGCCCGGTTCTTGGAGACGTGGGCAACGCCTGACACCGACACCCATTCGTGGGTCCTGTTGTTGTAATAGGAGCAGTTGACGTGCGGATCGAGTTTGAGGTCGTCGAGCTTGTGCGCGGACGAATCGGTGACGAAAAAGAGATCCGCTCCTTCGATTCGCTCCTGCGTGGCCATCGGCCGTGACACGAGCAGACCATCGGCTCGGCGCGTCGTGAACATCGCCGTCTCGATGCCTTCGATCAGGTCGTACAGCTCGTCGATTTTCTTGGAGGTCGCCATGTCCTGCTCTGCTGCAGAAGACATGCCGAGGAGACTGCAGGCGCCTCACAAACAAAAAAGACGGGGAGCACTTTCATGCGCCCCGTCTTTCTTGCTGAATGATAGCGTCCCTTACCGCGCCCGCGGGAGCTGACGCGCCATTGACGATTGAGCCGGCGCACAGCCCGTTGCAGCCATGATCCTCTGAGCCTCGCTGAGCATGTGCGATGACTCAGCATCCGTCATCGATTCGATCTTCTTGCCGACCATGTCGATGAAATCGCTCATCTTGTTGCACGCGACGTGATTGTTGTCGGCGCCGAATGACGCCCGCAACTGTGCCACGAGCGGGTTGGTCGTGCCGTTGGGCAGATCGAGGCTCAGCACGTAAGCAATGAGGTCACCGAGCTGTTGCGACGGCCCAATAACGGTAATGGTAAAGTTCTTGGACACTACGTGGCCGGCCGCG
>DATARP010000216.1:0-6096 GCA_036264075.1 Gemmatimonadaceae bacterium | reverse complement strand
GCCGATCCGGCGTCAGCTCCGTTCCGCAGTACCTCGATGCAAGCGTCTTCACAGACGGAATCGCGAGATCGGCGACACCGGTGCTGTCACGACCGACTGAGAAGGGCCTGGTGGTGAGTGTGAGCCCGAGGCTCTCGAGCAAAGGATGGAACACACCGACCTGGTACGTGCCAGCAGAAAGTCCATCTACAGCGAACCGGCCGAGCGAATCGGTGATGACAGGAGATGGTCGGCCCGAAACCAGGACTTCCGCTCCCTTCAGCCCCGTCCCGTTGATGCTGTCTATAACAATCCCGATTATGCGCGAAGAGTTTGCAGGCGCATTCTGAGCGAAGAAGGCGTCGAACGGAAAGAGCAGAATCGCTCCAGCGCAGATCGCCTCCCGCCGCATCAGGTGTAGCCCCCGGCGCTCACATGAGAGCTCTCCAGAGCCTCGCGCTCGGCTGTCGTCGCGCCGTCCCGCTGCATCTCCTTGAACCTCGTGATGTACTTGTCGGCCGCGATTGCAGCAGTGGTGGCGTCCCCCGAAGCTGTAGTCACCTGGCGGGTGAGCTGTGCGCGCAAATCACCAGCGACGAACAACCCGGGAATCGAAGTCATCATCGCGTTGTCCGTAACCACATAACCCATGATGTCGTGCTCGAAGTGCCCGGCGATCACACCGGTGTTGGGGCGGAACCCGATGAAGACGAACAGTCCTGTCGCGTCGAGAAGCTTCCGCTCCTGCGTCACGAGGTTGTGGATCCTCAAGCCCGTCATCCCAGTCTGCGGATCGCCTTCAACCTTCTCCGCCACGGTGTCCCAGATCACTTCGATCTTCGGGTTGTCGAAAACGTGCTGTTGCAGAATCTTCGACGCGCGGAACTCGTGGCGCCGGTGAATCAGATAAACCTTGCTCGCGTATCTGGTGAGGAAGTCGGCTTCCTCGACGGCCGCATCGCCGCCTCCCACCACCGCGACGACCTGCTGCTTGAAGAAAGCGGCATCGCAGATCGCGCAGTACGACACTCCTTTCCCCGCGTATTCCAGCTCTCCGGGGATGCCGAGCTTGATCGGCGTTCCGCCGGCGGTCACGATCGCCGCCGGAGATCGAAAAATGTCGCCCGTCTCTGTCTCGGTGTGAAAATATCCATCGGGCATCTTCGTCACCGATGTGACACTCGTCGTCTCGAAGAACTCCGCACCGAACTGCTTCGCGTGCTCGGCAAACTTTTCAGCCAGCTCGTGGCCGAGGATCTTCGGGAAGCCGATCACATCGTCCAGGAACTCGGTGTTGAGCAGCTCCCCGCCCGGAAATCCGCGCTCGAGCACAGCAGTGCGAAGCATCGCGCGCCCCGTATACAGGGCAGCGGTCATTCCTGCCGGACCCGCACCGACGATTACAACATCGTAGTCGCGAATTGTCGCCACAGGGTCACCTGGAGAGAATCAGAACAGGGAGAGAGAAACACACAGCGTACCCTGAAATATAACCGCCGCTATGCATCCCTACTCAGATGCGGACGTGACGTCCTCCGTCCACGATTATCGTCTCGCCGGTGACGTAATCCGCGCTGAGAAGATACAGGACCGCGTGAGCGACATCTTCCGGAGAGCCGATCCGTCCAAGCGGCGTCGTGGAAATCAGTTTGTCCGCGTCTTCCTGCGTCCATCCTTCCGGCAGCAGCACCGGGCCCGGAGCAACTGCGTTGACGCGGATTTTCGGCGCGAGGGCGTGAGCAAGCCCGCGCGTCATCTGCACGACTCCGGCTTTGGTGATTGTATGCGGGATGTAGCCGCGCCACGTCTCGAACGCGGCCAGATCCGCGATGTTCACGATCGAGCTGCCCTCGCGCATCACGCGGGCGGCCGCCTGGCTGAGAAAGAACGGCGCGCGAAGGTTGAGGGCGAACATCGCATCCCAGTCTTCCACGAGGACTTCGCCGACGGGTGTCTTCAGCATCACGGCCGCCGAGTTGACGAGCACGTCCAGCGAGCCGAAAACCTTGACGGTGTGCTCGACAAGACGCGGTCCTGTGGCCGGATCCATGAGATCACCCGGCAATGTTCGCGCGTCGCTACCCTCGCGCATGATCTCTTCGGCGGTCTGACGCGCGCCCTTCTCCGATCCAGCGTAGTGGACGCCGACCCGCATCCCCGCCTTGCCGAGCGCGAGCGCGATTACACGTCCAACGCGTGTGCCGGCCCCCGTGACCAATGCTGTACGGCCTTTCAGCTCCACTTGAAAAGCTCCATCACCCTCTCGTGGCAGATGTCAGTGACGCAACCCTTTCGTCCTGCTTTACGAGCCATTCCATCGACACGTTCATCATTCCCAGCCGCCGCGGCCCCTCAGATGCACCGTGCCAGTCTGACCCGCCACTGGGCACGAGTCCGAAGAATTCCGTCAGCGCCTGGAGTCGCTTCACGTCTTCGCTGGAATGGCTCGGATGTTTTATTTCGACTCCATCGAGGCCCGCTGCCACGAGCGGCTCGAGACGTTCCCGGCGGCCACCGTCCGCTGGGTGCGCCCAGATGGCGATCGCTCCCGCTTCGTGCGCGATCCCGATCGCATCCTGAATCGAGAGACGCTCCTTTGCGACGAATGCGCTTCCATTGTTGCCGAGGTATCTCATGAATGCCTCGCGGAAGTCTGGCACGAGACCACGAGCAATCAAGGCCCTCGCGACGTGTGGCCGCCCGACGGCTCCGCCGTTCGCCTCCCTGAGAACTTCCTCGAGCGTGAGGGAAATCCCGAGTGCATTGAGCTTCTCAACTATTTTTCCGGCTCTGACATGACGGAACGCGCGCAGCTCCGCCAAGCGCCTCTCGAGCGCATCTAGATTGGACAGGTGCAGCGCGAGCACGTGGATTTCGCGGTCCTCATCGAACGCGCTGAGCTCGACGCCCGGGATCAAACGAATACCCGCTGCCTCGGCCGCCTGTCGCGCCACTCCGACGCCGTCGATCGTGTCGTGATCCGTGAGCGCGAGCGCAGCCAATCCACACCGCGCCGCGGCCTCGATTACCTGCTCCGGAGGTAGCGTGCCGTCAGAGGCTGTCGAGTGCGTGTGCAGGTCGACGAATCTCGGCCCGCCCGCCTCGCCGCTCACTGCTCGTAACCGGCCTCAGGCGATGTAAAACTTGGCTGGGATTGCTCGAACAATTCCTTCAGCTGAGCGTCCGACAACTCGGCGAACGCCTGCTCGCGCGAGCGTGTTCCCTGCGGGGAATACCGCGTCACCCGCACCTCGCGGTCCTTCCCACCGCCGCGCGAGAACAACAGGCCGTATTCGTCCTGAGTGTACTGCGTGATGTAACCGGACGGATAAACTTCCCACTTGTTTCCGCCGACTTCGAGTGAGCGCGTCGGCATTAGAGCTCGATCTCCTGGTAAACACGGGACGGATCGAGCGTCTTGTGCGGGGCGTTCGCGTGGGCGACGCTGAGCGTCTGCTGGTCGTCCGCTTCGGTGAACTCGATGAAAGCGCCCGGCAGCGAGGATTCCTCGAAGACCCAGAACCGGCAGTTCGCCGCCGCATAGTGGGATCGGAGGGCCTTGAGCCGCTTGGTGTAATTTGCGCGCTCCGCCGAGGGAACCGTCGAGCGCTGAATGGTGAGGGCCTTGGGCATCTTAAAGTCCGGTCTCCGGAAATGTCTCGATGGTCTTCTTCACAAAAGCCAGGAACTGGTCGGCCACGGCGCCGTCGATGACACGATGATCGAACGAGATTGAAAAATAAGCACAGGTGCGGATTGCAATCGTATCTTCGCCGTCGGTGCCCGGCAGGACCTTAGGCCGCTTCTCGATGGCGCCGACGCCGAGGATCGCAACCTGGGGCTGGTTGATGATCGGCGTGCCCATCAGCGATCCGAATACTCCGGGGTTCGTGATGGTGAAGGTTCCCTCCTGTACTTCTTCAGGCGAAAGTTTCTTGGCTCGGGCGCGCGCGGCTAGATCATTCAGTGCACGCGTGATCCCGGATAGTGAAAGATCATCGGCGCGCCGTATAACCGGCACGATCAGACCCCAATCGAGCGCCACAGCGATGCCGATGTTGATCTGCTTTCTATAGATGACGTTCGTGCCCGCAACTGAAGAGTTCATCACCGGGAACTCACGCAACCCCTGCGTCACCGCTTTGATGATGAACGGCATGTAGGTCAGCTTCTGCCCGGTCGCCGCCTCGAACTCGGCGCGGTGCCTGGCGCGAATGCGCGCGACACGCGTGAAGTCGATCTCGATGAACGACGTGACGTGCGCTGACGTATGCCGGGACGCGACCATGTGCTCACTGATCAGCGCGCGCATCTTGGACATGGGCTCCACCACGTCTCCCGCCCACGGCTCCGGCATCGGCAGCGCGTGACCGCCGCCTCCGCCGGTTCTTATTCCCGGAGCACCCGGCGCTCTCACACCTGAGTCGATGAATCCGACGATGTCGCGCTTCGTGACGCGTCCTGCTATTCCGGTGCCCTGCATTGAAGCGATGTTCAAGCCATGCTCGGCCGCAATTTTCCGCACGAGGGGCGACGACTTGGTGCGTACGCGATCCTCGAACGAGTTTCCGTTGCCGGAGTGCGATGCCGCGATTGCAGGTGTCGACGGTTGCTGACGCTTCTGACTCGCCGCCGGGGTAGCTTCCTGTTGGGGGGCGGCCGGTGCGGGTGACGCGCTCGGCGCAGGCGATGCTGCCTGTGCCGCCACCGTCGCGCCTTTTTCCGTCTCCAGCCGCGCGACAACCGTCTGAACGGCAACCGTCTCGCCTTCCTTTACCAGGATTTCGGCAAGCACGCCCGCCGCCGGCGCGGGAATCTCCGCGTCGACCTTGTCAGTCGAGATCTCGAAGATCGGCTCGTCCCGCTTCACCTAGTCGCCCACTTTCTTCAACCACCTCGAAAGCGTGCCCTCGGCGATCGATTCGCCCATCTGCGGCATGATGATGTCTACACGTGCCACGGCTTCTCCTTCACTCGCTTATTTGCCAGGCCGAGCCTGGTTCAGACGTATCAGGGCGACGGCAGGAAGTGTTAGCACTCCCACAACGGCGCCAATACCAGCATACACCCACCAATTGCACGCCGGAAGCCCCTCGGGCGGCTTACATCCCTGAACGCTTCCAACGACCTTGCCAATCAATACAGCAATCATTCCGCCGCCGAAAAAACCGCCTATCGCGGTGATGCATCCGACGCCGACGTTTCTCGCTATGACACCCGCGCGATCGAGCTCCGGCGAGGTCATCAGTACGCTGCAAGCTTCCGCAGCGCCAACACTATGTCGGAGGTCTGCGGCAGCACGTAATCCTCGAGCGGCGGAGAATAGGGCAGAGGCACATCCGCCGCGGTAACGCGCAACACCGGCGCGTCGAGCCACTCGAACGCGCTTTCGTTGATCCGCGCGGTGATCTCTCCGGCAACGCCGCCGGTGCGCGTGTCTTCATGCACGATCAGCGCCCGATTCGTCTTTTTCACTGAAGCGACGATGGCCTCGTCGTCCATCGGCAGAATCGTTCGCAGGTCGATTACCTCGACGGAAAGCCCGTCCTCCTTTTCGACTTGCTCGGCCGCCTCGAGCGCTTTCCATACCGTAGCCGCGTAAGTGATGATTGAGATGTCCTTCCCTTCCCTCGCTGTTCGAGCCTTCCCGATTGGCGTCAAATGATCGCCCGACGGCATTTCTTCCTTGATCCGGCGATACAGGTATTTGTGCTCGAAGTAGAGGACGCAGTCCTCGTCGCGAATTGCTGACTTGAGCAATCCTTTGGCGTCGCTTGCCGTCGCCGGGTATACGATCTTCAGACCGGGGGTGTGCAGGAACGCCGCCTCCGGATTCTGCGAGTGGAACGGACCGCCCCTCACGTACCCACCGCTCGGTCCGCGGACCACCATTGGACACGGAAGCATCGCCCGGTATCTCGCCGTCGCGACGTAGTTGGTGAGTATGTCGTAGCCGGTCGATATGAAATCTATGAATTGCATCTCGCACACCGGCCGCATCCCCATGTGCGCCGCACCCGCCGCGGCTCCTATTATCGCCGCCTCGGAAATCGGCGTGTCGATCACGCGTTGCTCGCCGTACTTCGCCATCAGGCCTTCGGTCACCTTGAAGGCGCC
>DATARP010000231.1:0-2288 GCA_036264075.1 Gemmatimonadaceae bacterium | reverse complement strand
GGAGGGACTCCGGGAGCGCTGTACCAAAACCCCGGGCCTTTCGGGATCGTGCCGTTCCAGGCCGAGACCATGGTGAGTGGAGGCGGAGCCCACGCGATTACGCGAGCAGCGGCATCTTCTCCGAGGTGTTGGCCCGCAATCACGCGCTCCGATCCGCGCGATCCGGTTCCCGCGCGCTCGAGATCTCGAGCCAGCTCCCGGGAGATCGACGCGCGAACCGCCGAATCCGTGTAGAGGTGGTTGAGCGCGGCGGCGGACGCGGCGGCGATGGCTGCGTCGGCGGAGACGGCGCGGTCGTCGCGAACGGAATTCACTGCCGCGTATTGGGCGACGTCGAGCAATGTGTAGACGCGGAAGAGGAACGGCGGCTGGTTTTGCGCGAGACGACGCAGCGTGGCGGAATCGCCGGCTGCGGTAGCGGTAGCCCTTATCGCGCGCCTTCTGGCGGCGTTTTCATCGACGATTCCGGGGACGAGCCGATTCCAACGGATGGTCACGGGGATGGTGTCCGCGCCCGAATGCGCGGGCTGGATCTGTGCGTTGAGTGCCGCGCCATTCGGATGCACGAGGAATGGAAGCACGAGTAGTAGAGCTGGGATGCGCATGAGAGCCTCGGTGTGAGGAAAAGGATGCCGGGAGATCCGCGACCGAGCGCCAATCGCCGATCGGAGACCCCGACTCCAGGGCCCTACGCCATTCCTGATAACTTAGTTTCTAGTTTTACATGCTGTTACCTGATTGTCATGTTCAGCACTGGGCGTTGGGCTACCGTATAGGCTGAAGAACCGCGAACATTGAGAGTCCTTTCGCGCCACCATTTCACGTGAGAACCCGATGACCAGGTACGCCCTTCCAATCCCTGCCCTTCTTATCGCGGTCGCTCTGACTGCGCCGAACCCCGCCTCCGCGCAAACCTTCAAGGTCGACAAGTACAGCATCGGCGGCGACGGGGGCACCGATTATCTGACTGCCGAGCCCGGCACGGGCCGAGTGTTTGTTTCCCGCGGAACGCACGTGATGGTGATCGACGGCCGCACCGGCAAGGTGATCGGGGATATCCCGGACACCCCTCGCACGCACGGAATTGCGCTGGCGCCCAGCTCGAATCACGGCTTCACCACCAACGGCGGCGATTCGACCGTCACGATGTTCGATCTCAAGACGCTGGCTCCCATCAAGAAGATCCACGTGCCGTCGGGTGGCCTCGACGGAATCATGTACGACGACTTTTCCAACCGCGTCATTCTCACGAATCACAGCCGTCCCGTCGGAACCGCCACAGCGATAGATCCCGCCACGGGTGACATCCTTGGCGTCGCCGAGCTGGAGGACAACGGCCCGGAAGGCGCCGCGAGCGATGGCAAGGGGCGGCTCTTCGTGAACAACGAGGGGAAGAACACGATTCAGGTGCTCGACGCGAAGACGATGAAGGTGCTCGCATCGTGGCCCATCACGCCGTGCGACGGCCCCACGGGTATCGCGTATGACCGCGCGTCGAATCGGATTTTCTCGGGCTGCGGGAAGACGTCAGTTGTGGTCGACGCCAACTCCGGCCGAGTGGTCTCGACGATCGCGAACGGAGACGGAGTCGACGCGCTGGGCTGGGACGCCTCGCAGAAGCTGATCTACATTCCGGCGGGCAGGGACGGCAACGTCACAGTGGTCCGGCAGGATTCACCGGACAAGTACACTGTAGTAGCAACCGTGCCCACGATGCGCGGCGCGAAGACGATCGCTGTCGATCCAGTGAGCCACGTCGCGTACCTCTTTCAGCCGGAGTACGGACCGCCGCCGGCGCCCGCACCCGGGTCCCCGCCTCCCGCCCCCGGAAGCCGGCCGCCGCGCGGACCGGTGATCGGCGCGTGGTTCTTCGCGATCAGCCACTGATGCGGCGGATCGCTTGACCCGTAATTGCGAGCGCCGACATGCGCGTGCTGGTTGTCGAGGACAACGAAGCCGTGGCGAAGGTTGTCGCGCGCTCGCTGGAGCGGGAGGGTTTTCAGGTCGAGATAGTTGGGACGGCTGGTGAAGGGACCGAGCTCGCGCCCTCCGTTGATTATTCGCTGATCATCCTGGACATGATTCTTCCTGACGGTCGCGGAATGTCGGTACTGAGGACACTCCGCGAACGCGGCTCGGCGACTCCAGTCCTGATCGTGAGTGGCGAGGGCGACGTCGATACCATCACCGAAGCCCTGAATGCAGGTGCGGACGACTATCTGCAGAAGCCGTTCGTCGACGAAGAGCTGAGATCACGCGTGCGAGCGTTGTTCCGCCGGCGGCACCTC
>DATARP010000222.1:0-7941 GCA_036264075.1 Gemmatimonadaceae bacterium | reverse complement strand
ACGTGCCGATCCTTGTTGGATCCGAGCTCGCCTTCGCTGTCATTCAGGTGAAAAAACGAGGGTGGCTCCCCTGTGGCTTCCTCGAATTCATCGAGTACGGAAGTGAGAGCCTGCTTGGATGCGGTGATGTCGTAGCCAGAGGAGAAAAGGTGGCAGGTGTCCAATCCATAGCCAGTTCTACCTCGAAGAGATTTCGGAACGTGCGCCAGAATCTGCCCAACCTCCTCCGCCGTTTTCCCCATGGTCTTTCCTGCCCCCGCGGTATTCTCAACGAGGAGGCGCGTAGCAGAATCGATCGTCTCGAGAGCTACGACGATCGCCTTCGCGATTCGCTTGGTCGAGTCGGCGCGGTCGCTAGTTCCGGCCGAGCCGGGATGAAAGCACACTGACCCGACGCCGAGCGCGCTTGATCGCTCCAGTTCCTTGGTCAGCCCAGCGCTGGCTCTCGCCCACTTGTCGTCTTCAGGTGTGGCCACGCTCAAGACGTAAGCAGCGTGCACCACAACGTTGGCCGGTTTGATCCTCGTTTTCGCCAGCGCGGTCTTGAAGCGCTCCACCCGTTCGGGCTTGATTGTCGACTTGTCACCGTAGAAGCGCGGGATCGCCGTGAAGAGTTGAAGCGCGGTCATCCCCGCGTTGCCCGCTCGGAGGACGGCCATCTGAATGCCGCCGTTTTCAATTGTGTGCGCGCCGAGATATCGAGTCATGTGGGTCGCCTTTGCAATTACGCTACCGCCATGTGCCGACGCGAAGCCCGATCCGGTCGCCCGATTTTCCGGCGACGTTCTCGCCCGGCTTCCACCATACCGTGATCTTGCGATGATCCAGCGCCACCCACGGTTCGATGGCCGGGACGTCGTCCGGAGTAACGTCTCCGCGCGTCTCGAAGATATGCCCCGTCGAGTGCGAGAGCACCATGCCGATCCTGGGCGTCATCGCATTCGGATCTTCAAATACGACGACGACACTGTCGCCATTGGCCGCGACGCTCGCTGCCACGGGAGCATTACCGTAGACCACGGGGACTGGTGAGTGAAACATTCCCCCTTTGTCCATCGAGTGCGCAAAGAAAACGCCCGCGCCGTCGTTTGCCTCGATGAAGTAGACGAGGTGGAGATAACCCCGCGCGGAGTCGTAAAAAATGCCCGGGGCAGGTCGATCACAGCCGCGACGGCCACGGTCGCGGGATTCCACGATCACTGGCGCCTCCCATCCGACGCCCCTATCCCGAGAGTGCTGCATCGCCAACACGACGCTGCTGTCGACGCGCGTCACCCACCACACGCGAAAGAGATCCGAGTCGGCACTGGCGGTACGGATCGAGCGGAGGCACTGAGCCATTGTGCCGCTGACAGACGGAAGATTTGCGCTGAGGACCGCGCTCCGCGCGTCGGGATCGCCCAGCTGCGATCCGCGATAGGAAACGTCCCCCCAATCGACGGGCTCGGCTACACACGCACTCGTGAGCAGCGCGGCCAGACAGGACAATCGCATCGCACCACGGCGAGCTACCGCGCACCTCAAGCCATATCTCATTAGCTGACATTACTCGTCCGCACCAAGAGGCAAAAGACTGGCGCCATGGCTGTCAGCCCACACGAGAGTACACGCCGAAGGGGTGGGTTTTGAGGCGGCACACCGTATCTTTCGATGGTTGTTCCGCCGCCATCCCGAGGAATTCAGGAATGTCCGCCTCCGCAGTCCGCCCCGCGCGCCCAGCTTCCGCTGCTCCCAGCTCGCACGCTCCTTCCGGCAATGACGACAAGCTTGGCGCTGAGAGCGTTTCGCCCGAGACTGCGGCGCGCACACTCACGGGTTTCAACGGAAATCGCCGGGTCCCGGCTCCCGTGAACGAGCCGATCAAATCCTACGCGCCGGGTTCACCGGAGCGAGCGGAGCTGAAGGATCGTCTCGAGAAGATGTCGAATGAGCGGGTGGACATTCCTCTCATCATCGCTGGAACCGAGGTGCACACCGGGGCTCTCACCGAATCGGTGATGCCGCACAATCACCGGCACGTGCTGGCCACCTGGCATCGTGCCAACCCCGAGCACGTGGATCAGGCTGTGAAGGCGGCACAACACGCCGCCAGGGACTGGGCGAACTGGGCATGGGAAGATCGGGCAGCGGTTTTCCTGAAGGCCGCGGAGCTGCTGGCGACGACGTGGAGATCGACGCTGAATGCGGCGACGATGCTGGGTCAGTCGAAGACGGCGTTCCAGGCGGAAATCGACGCCGCGTGTGAGCTGATCGATTTCTGGAGATTCAATCCGCACTACGCCCAGAGCCTGTACGACGAGCAGCCGCTCAGCGACCGGACGATGTGGAACCAGCTCGACTATCGGCCGCTCGAGGGATTCGTCTACGCGGTGACGCCTTTCAACTTCACCTCGATCGCGGGAAATCTTCCCACGGCAGCGGCGCTGATGGGGAACACCGTTGTATGGAAGCCGGCATCGAGCGCAATGCTGAGCGCCTACTACATCATGGAGCTGCTCGAGGAAGCTGGACTTCCTCCGGGCGTCATCAACTTCGTTCCGGGCGATGCGGGGATGATCTCGGACAAGCTGCTCTCACATCGAGATCTCGCCGGCGTGCACTTCACGGGCAGCACCGCGGTCTTCAACAGCATGTGGAAGACGATCGGCGCCAGCATGTCGCGCTACAAGTCCTATCCACGCATCGTGGGAGAGACCGGCGGCAAGGATTTCATCATCGCCCACGCCTCCGCGGATCCGGCGGCGCTCTCAGTGGCCATCGCCCGGGGCGGGTTCGAGTACCAGGGACAGAAGTGCTCCGCGGCGAGTCGCGTCTACATCCCCGAATCGATCTGGGCGGAAGTGCGCGATCGCACCGTCGCCATCATGAAGGACATCAAGATGGGAGACGTCACTGATTTCCGGAATTTCATGGGCGCGGTGATAGACAAGAAGGCGTTCACCAGGATCGGCGAGTACCTCGATCACGGACACACAAACGCCACTGTTGTCGCTGGCGGAGTCGCCCGCGGCGAGGACGGATATTTCATCGAGCCCACGCTTATCGAGACAAAAGATCCGGGCTATCGCTTGCTATGCGAAGAGATCTTCGGACCGGTCGTGACAGTTCACGTCTACCCCGACTCGAAGTGGGAAGAGACGCTCAGGATCGTCGACGAGACTTCTCCTTACGCGCTGACTGGCGCCGTATTCAGCAGGGATCGCCACGCGATCAGGCAGGCGTCCCTCGCTCTGCGGAACGCGGCCGGAAACTTCTACATCAACGACAAGCCCACTGGAGCCGTTGTCGGACAGCAGCCGTTCGGAGGCGCCCGCGGCTCGGGTACGAACGACAAGGCGGGCTCCAAGCTGAACCTCGTGCGCTGGATCAGTCCGCGAAACATCAAGGAGACGTTCTCTCCCCCGACTGACTATCGCTACCCGTTCATGGCGGAAGAGTAAGAAAGCGACTCGAAGCGCGCGACTAGAAACGCGCCTCGACGTACAGATTCGTCCGGATGGCTTTCTCCGGATAGATCCCTTTCGCGACATCGATCCGAACCAAACCGTCCATGAACGATGCGCCGACTCCGGCACCGCTCAGTGGACGTCCCGGATGCGAGAAGTTCGCGCGACTGCCCGCCCAGCCAAGATCGCCGAAGACGATTTTCCGGAACCCCGGCCATCCTGTGCCGAGCTCGGCGCTGGTCATCCAGAACGAATCGCCGATCGCCGCGCCCGCTCTCTGACCACGCACCGTTCCAACGCCGCCGAGGTAGAACTGCTTCTGTGTCGGTAGCCGGCCGCCCGATGTGCCGCCGCCCAATGTCAGAGCTCCGTCGACTGCATGACCGAGTCCGTGCGACAGAGTGGTCTGCACCGACCCGCGTGTGTAGTCGAACGTCCCGGTTCCACCCTCTGCCTTGATGTCGGTGAGCGCGCGGAACCCATGAGGATCGAGTCCGTACGAGGAGTGATGCCCGACTGCGAGCCCGACGATCTTTCCGTTCACCGCATCGATGTTCGTGAGAGTGCCCTTCACGCCGCTCGGATGGGCGAGAGAAAATTCAGTCTGCACCGTGGCGTCGAACTCCTGCTCGGCGAACAGCCGCCAGGTATTGACGAGGCCGTAATCCTTGTGCCCCGTAAGCTCCGCGCCCCAGGTGCGGTAGTAAAAACCTTCGTCCCGCCCGAAGAAAAGCGCTGACAGCGAGCTGCTGAACCCAAGCGGGTCGCCCCAATCGTTGGAAGCAACAAGGCGGCGATAGGCTCCGACTCCGATGGTACGCCGGCCATCGGTGCGGTCCAGCGACAGCTCGCCATTGGGAGAGAGATCAGCCGCACCAAGTCGAAAGAGGGCGTGCGCGGAATACCCGCCGCCCAATACCTGATCCCCGGCAATCGCGGTCGAGATCCCCTCGATCCGATTGAAACGCGTGTAGGGCAAGCCGTACGAAATATCCATGTGCTGTGGCGCGAATCCGGGCTGTGCGCCGAGTGTCAGCGCCTCCGATACGAGTGCGTCCCGCTCGGCGGACCCGAACACTGCCTCGCCGTCGTCGTAGATCGATTTCGGAAGCTCGGGCGAGCGTGCCAGCGCGATCGTATCGCACGGAGTCACCACGCGAATGCGCAGCGTCTCATCCGACCTGTATTGCGTACGGACCCGTTCCGTTCCGATCTTGCACTCGGATGTGTGTCGCTCTCGACGAGCCGCGCGTGACGCCGAGTCGCGCGCGGTGTCACCGACGGCAATCGTCAGATCCGGCATTGGATCGGTTCCGTTCACGCTCGCATATGTGAACCGCTGCTCGAGCTTGAACGGGATGTGCATGAAGCTGACCTGCGCATCTCCTTCGACTGTCTGCGCTCGCGGAAGCCAGAACCTTCCCTCGTGTAACCCGTATTCGACCGTTATCGCGCTGATCATTGCCTTCATCGGCATGATCATCGGCTTCACCCAGCGCGGTATGTCGTCATCCGGATCCTTCGAATCTTCGCTCTCTTCCTTGGCGACGGCCATGATGTCCATCTCCTGCGCCATCCGGTAGACAGCGCGCACGAGATGGGCGGTCGAGACGTCGAACCAGAGGGAGCCGACTGCGACGTTCCACTTGGGCTGACGCGGGCGAATCAACAGCTCGCGCAGCTCGATGCGCTGGCCGCCCGGCAGCTGAAAGCTCACCGAGTCGCCCGACGCATACGTGTAGTACGCTTCCGCGCCCGCGGCGAGCGGGTGAATCATCTCATTTTCGCTGACATCCGCCTTGGCGAGTCCGGATCCGATCCAGAGCGTCTCGCGCCCCGGGTAATAGGGAATGTCGCCGGCACTTCCGAGGTTGAGGTCTCCGTCTCCGACTCCTTCGATCATCGGGAATGCGCTGCGTTGGCCCTTGACCTCCACCACCGCGCCTTTGTCGCGCTGCCACATCACGTGCGTCGCTCGCTCGGACCGCAGCAGCAACCGGTCGCGGCCGATGCGCTTGAATCCCATACCGACCGACATGCGCTCGTAGGCGCTGGCGTCGTAGGCCATGAGCGTCGAGTCCTGTTGGAGCCTGGCTTCCCGTGCGTGGAGAAGGAGATCGCGCGCGCGCGAATCCTTGAACGCCGACGCAAGAATGGCCGGCGTGACTGGCGGACGTCTGGCAAGTCGCAGGGCTTTGCGTACAGAGTCTCTAGCCCGCGCCTTCGCCATTATTGAATCCCGGCGCTCTTCCCGCCTGTAGGCTATGGAATCCTGCTTGGCCCGTGACACACTGTCGGGCTTGTCCTTTCCGATTTGCAGTGTGACGCTGGACTGCGCGAAGACGATGGCGGCGAGAAGAGACAACATGATCTACAGGCCTGTGCTCCGTGGGATGGCAAGCTGGAATCCGAGCTGCCAGATGACCATATCCGTCTTGCTGCTGCGTGGATGCAGCGTGATCGAGCCGTCCGGATTGTCGGTGATGTCGCCCTTTGTCAGATAAGTTGCGCGCCCACCGTAGTAGTATTTACCACCGAAGTTGAAGGCTCCGGTGTTGCCGAACGGGATCTGGAATCCGCTACCGAAAATCCACGCGTGCGAGCCGTCGTGGGCGTTCTGATTCGAGATCGACTGGAATTGCCCATTCGGATCGCTCAGCGTGGATGTCGTGGAGAAATCGGTGTAGGCGATCGCCGCGTTGGCGTACGGGCGGAACGGGCCGTCGGGAATCATGATCTGCGGCCCGATCGCGCCCCAACCGATGTTGTTCGTCGTCTCGAGATCGAGCGGAATTCGACCGGTGATCCCGAAGAACGACGCGTCCTTCCGCTCCCGCGCGTACTGCACGGTTCCGAAGTCGGCGCGAATGCTGAGGAATCCCTTGTAGTCGATGTTGTAGGTGCCATTGAGATTGAAGCCCCAGCCACGTCCGACATTGCCGGCGAACTCGCCCTTCGGCTGCGACAAGACACCATCACCCCCAAACGAAAATCGCGATGGCCCCGACACAGAGGTCGGGATGACCTGCGCTTCAGCAACTGAACCAGACGCCAAAATCACAGCTGTGCTCAGTATCGAGACGGCCCTTGACCACATACTTTCTCCCTCTGGCTTGGAACCAGTATTGGCGGTACGGTCTATCCGACGAACGCGCCAATGCTAATTCATTTTACGATAACGGGTTATGGAGAGTTTCAGAAAATCTGAGCTCTATTCTGCCCTTGATACCCGCGTCCGTCGATCATGTCACATCCAGAGCTGTCCACTCCCGCGTTGCGCGTCCAGGGTCTCCGCAAAGCGTATAGCGATGTCGTCGCCGTCGACGGCCTGAATCTCCAGGTCGACGCCGGAGAATGTTTTGGACTCCTCGGTCCCAACGGGGCCGGGAAAACGACGACCATCGAGATCTGCGAAGGACTTTTGACGGCCGATTCAGGCGACGTCGAAGTGCTGGGCAGACGGTGGGACAAGGATGAGAACGATTTGCGAGAGCTGCTCGGAATCCAGCTGCAGGACACCCAGCTCTCCGAGAAGCTGACGGTGGACGAGACGCTCACGCTCTTTCAGAGCTTCTATCGGGAAGCGCGGGACGTGGGCGAAGTGATAGATCAGGTCGAGCTGGGCGAGAAGCGTCATTCGCGCGTCGGCGGACTTTCGGGCGGACAGAAGCAGCGGCTCGCCATCGCCTGCGCGCTGGTTGGCAACCCGCAGCTCCTCTTTCTCGACGAGCCGACGACTGGCCTCGACCCCGTCTCACGCCGTCAGCTCTGGGAGCTGATCTCGAAATTTCAGGCCGAAGGCAAAACCATAGTGCTCACCACGCACTACATGGAAGAGGCGGAACGTTTATGCGATCGGGTGGCGATCGTGGATCATGGGAAGGTGATAGCAATGGGAACGCCGCGTGAGCTGATAGATGCCGTGGACGTCTCCAACCTTCCACCGCCGGAGCCGCGGAAGACGTCGGCAACTCTCGAAGATGTGTTCGTGTCACTCACCGGCAGGGGCCTGGAAGATGAGTGAGCGAGTCCCGTTTCCAATCACCGATGAAATGGCCCGAGCGCAGCTGAAGCCCCTGCCGCGGCGAAGCTTCATGAAGAGCTCGATGGTGCAGCTCACTCTCGTACGGTTCCGCGAGTTCGTTCGTGAGCCGGAGGCCGTCTTCTGGACATTCATCTTCCCGATTCTGCTCGCTGCCGGATTGGGAATCGCGTTCAGGCAACGCGGGCCGGACAAGGCCCAGATCGGTGTCGTTAGCAGCGCGCCCGGGAGTGCCGCCGTAGTCCAATCTCTAAAGAAAGATTCTGCGCTCGTAATTCAGTCCTATGACGACAGCGCGGCGGCGATGGCGCTTCGCACCGGAAAGGTTGCGCTTCTGGTCGTGCCCGGATCCGGGAAGGACAGCGTCCGCTACGTTTTCGATCGCGGAAGAAGCGATGCGGTGAACGCTCGCGTTCTGGTCGATCGCGCCGTTCAGGCCGGCGCGGGTCGAGT
>DATARP010000189.1:0-8260 GCA_036264075.1 Gemmatimonadaceae bacterium | reverse complement strand
GGCGCCGCGCAGAAAGAGACGAGTCGGTTGAACGACCTGGCCGACAAGCAGGGCTTCATTGTCGTGTATCCGTCAGGAGTTGGTGGCAAGGGCGTGAGGGTATGGCGTGCTGACCCCGGACCAGACCTGGCGAAGGATGTGAGATTCATATCTGAGCTCATCGACACACTCGAGGCGTCCTACAACATCGACCCGACCCGGATTTACGCCAACGGGCTCTCCAACGGCGGCGGCATGTCGTTCGCACTCTCCTGCACGTTGGCCGATCGGATCGCGGCGGTGGGGATGGTGGCAGCGGCGCAAACGCTGTTGTGGAATTGGTGCAAGGACCAGCATGCCGTTCCGATGATCGCGTTTCATGGAACAGCTGATCCCGAGGTTTCGTACAACGGCGGTGGGTCGTGGGTGAGTTCGAGACCGTTTCCCAACGTGCAGAGGTGGGTGGCGCATTGGGCACGAAGAAATCGGTGCGACTCGATCCCGGTTGAGTCACGGGTGGCGCCCGACGTCACTCGGCGCGCTTACACCAGCTGCGCTGACAACGCGGACGTGATGCTCTACACCATTCAGGGCGGCGGACATACCTGGCCCGGCGGGAGTCCTCTGCCTGAATGGTTCGTCGGTCGAACCGCGACGAGCATCAGCGCCACGGACTTGATGTGGCAATTTTTCCGCGACCATCCCCTACGGAGGAACTAGCACCAAGGACTTCGGTTCGCAGTAACTTTGCGTCGTTACCTAGCGTAGGGCACTCTATACCATGAGGAGATCCTCATGATTCGACGCTCGATACTTTGGCCGACAGTTGTAGGCTTCTTCATCGTCATAAACCTGGCGGGCGCGGCCTTCGCTATCGCCATGGGCGAGCCGATGCACGCAATCGCCCACGCCGCACTGTTGCTCATTGGATACGTCGGGTGGCTAGTCGCGCCATGGCGCCGTCCTCGGGAGGCAGAAGTGCCGCGGCAGCTGTCCGATGAGCGAATCGAGTATTTGCAACAGTCGGTCGACGCGGTCGCGCTCGAGGTCGAACGCCTCGGCGAATCACAGCGCTTCAACGAGAAGTTGCGGGCGGTCCGAGACCAGATCCCCCCGAAAAAGGAGGAGTGATGGATCAGAGAACGGACAAGCGGCTGACGTGGAGCGGCGTGGTGCTCATCGTCGTCGGTTTTCTCGGGCACTTTTTCGCAGCGCGAGCGTTCGGCACCTACATCTATTACAGAGACCACATCTTCGGTTTCTTCCTGATCCTGGTCGTGACGGGCACCATCATCGCGCTGCTCGGCAGATTTTTCTGGAAGGGCCGCAACGACATCACGGTCTTCGTCATTGGCGTGGTCCAGGCGGCAATCGGCATCGCGATCTACCTGATGCGGTATCACATCATGTAAGTGCGGCGGGTCGCTATTCTACGACCACTTTCCCCTGCATGTACGGATGAATGTGACAGGTATAGGTGAACGTTCCGGCCGTATCGAACGTTCGGGCCACCGATGTATTCGCATTGACACCCGTGATGTTCGCCGGCGCACCCGTGGCGGGATCGAAGTAGACATTGTGTCCCACCGATCCGAACGCAAATGTCACCGCGTGCCCGACCTGCGTGGTGAGGGTTGGGGGGGCGAACGCGAGGGACGCCGTCGCGTCGATTTGGTCTGCGACCGGCGGAGTATTGGAGGGCGTGCTGGATGGCGATGTAGAACCGTAACCGCTCCCGCTGCAGCCGCTGGCGGCGAGGCACGTGACGGCGAACAGCACGAGACTACGAGTGGTCATGACAAGACTCCCTGTTTGACATGTTAGGGTTGTCTATCCAGACTCAGGTAGCCGGCAACTTATTCCCGCAAAAAGGGAGGCAACATGGGTCAGAAAATAGACGACGCGGCCTTGGACACACTCTTTCGCAAAGCGCGAACGTACTCCAAGTGGCAGAGCAAGCCGGTTCCGGACGAGACGCTCCGCGAGCTCTACGAGATCTTGAAATGGGCGCCGACGAGCGCGAACGGCGAGCCCGCGCGCTTCGCATTTCTCAGAACAAAGGAATCAAAGGAACGACTCCGGCCGGCGCTCGCCCCGCTCAACATTGAAAAGACGATGAGCGCTCCGGTGACGGTGATCGTCGCCTATGACCTGAGGTTTTACCAGCAGCTGCCGAAGCTTTTCCCGCAAAATCCGGGGATGGCGAAGCTCTACGAGAGCAATCCCGATCTCGTTGAAGTCACCGCCAAGCGCAACTCGAGCCTCCAGGGTGCGTACCTGATAATGGCCGCGCGCTCGCTCGGTCTCGATTGCGGCCCTCTGTCAGGCTTCGACAACGCCAAGGTGGACGAGGAATTCTTTGCGGCAGGCAAGCCGTGTTTCGGGTGCGATCAGGAATTCTTTCCCGAAGGACACGTCAAAACAAATTTCATTTGCAACCTTGGCTACGGAGATCCAAGCGCACTCTTCCCGCGGCTCGCGCGCTTGTCGTTCAGCGAGGCGTGCTCGCTGCTCTAAGACTTGCGACGCTCTACCTGACGTTTTCTCCGAACGAAGTGATCGGATCCACATCGACAGGAACGCTCCCCGTCTTCGCCAGCGCCGCCTGCAGCTCGGCCGGCATGGTTCCGTATTTCTGAAACCACGCCTCCGCTCTCGTGCGGCTTCCCGTCGCCTCGATGTCGAGCAGCTGGTGCGCGAGACTGGCCACCGCGCCTGGGAACTTCGCAAAATCGATTGCGTAGCGACCGTCCGCATCGCGCGTGATCGCACTCTGCTCCACGAAGTAGTTGAACTCCATCATCTCCGCTCTCGCGTGGGCTTCAGCCACACCGAACCGCACGGTGCGGAAAATCCCCGCCACGTGCGACGCGTAGTAATCGCGCGCGCGGGTTTTTGGCAGCACTCCCTTGTTCATCAGCCAGTCGAGTCCATATAGACCGACGATGTCCGCCTTCGCTTCCTCGAGCCCGCTATAGATCGGACCGATCGACTCACGGATGTCCGCCTGCTTTCCCGCAACTCGCGCATACGCGGGACCCAGACCGTGGGAGATCTCGTGCATGACGACGACAGAGAGATAACCGGCCATTGACGCAAGATTCGCCTGGTCCTGCCGCATCAGCAGCTTGCCGATCGGGAGCACGACGTAATTCACTCTCGCATCCATGAAATTCTTGAAGAAGAGCTTCTTCGTCCCCTTCTCGGCGTGGATCCGCGGATCGTTGGGAAGATTGTCCGCGACCGCCTGATAGCCGTGGCGCAGATCTCCGCTCCGGTACGGCGCGTCCATCACTTCCATCGGAGTCGGATGCCCGGCATTGGATGGCTTGTCCGCAGCCGCTAACGGGAGGGCGTCCTGGATGTCGGACACGTATTTCTTGTACGTCGCGAGCTTGGCGCTCTCGCTCGGGTTACGGATCATCACCGCCACGCCGTACGATGTTTTGACGCCAAGCAGGTCGTCGAGGTACGTCTCGTACGGGGCGAAGATCACGTCGAACTTCGGATTGTCGAGATCGACCCAGGCCAGATCACTCTTGTAGTAGTCGTCCGTCAGCAGCGCATCGGCGCGGAGCCGCAGGAAGTTCGCGAAAGCCTTGTCGTCGCTCAGCGCGGCTGCATCTCGCAGCGCCTTGGCCGCCGGGACGAGGAACGCCTTGTACTCGACGTGATACGGAACGCCGACGAGATCCTTTCCGCTCCGCTTCACAACCGTCCAGGGATTATAGATCTCCGCTTTTTTCGCCGGGTGCGCGGCGACGTAATCCTCGATCTCCTTGCGCGTGATTCCGGCCGGATAGAGCGCGTGTCCCGGCTCGTAGACTGCTCCCGCCAGAAACGGCTTGTTCCCCTCGAGCAGATCGTACCTGCTCCCGTTGATCAACAGATAGTGGCGAATCTGTTGCTCGGCCGGTCGCGGACAGTTTGCTAGCGCCTTGTAGAGCGCGAGTCCTTCCGGGTCCGATTGCCGCCAGAAGATGCTCTCGAGATCCTGTCCCGCCTCGACGAGCTTGCGGACCATGCTCACTTCCTTCGCTGAGAGTCCGGCGGTGGAGAATGGCATCCGCACCGGGCGGAATTTGGCGAGCTGCGCCGCGATGTTCTCGGTCGGCGCGGGGTGCGATGAGCAGCTAGGTGGCGGGCTGCTTACGGCAGTAAAGGGCGAAGAGCGATGCTCGGATGTCGCAGCGATCGACGCTACAGCGCCGGAGGCGAGAAAGACGTAGGCGATTTTCATTCAATAAACTTATGGGACCGACGACAATAGCGCGCAAATGAAAGTCAGGGTGATCCGACGTCGGGTCCCACCAGATCCTCGGATTTGTGCACCTTCGGTGGTTTGCCGAACGTCCAGTTTGCGCTGAGCAGCAGCCCGCGAATCGAGCGCGTCCGATCCGACACCTGGTAGAACCGCGGATCGATCGTCGTGTTGCTTTCACGAGAAGTATTGAATGGGTCGATCACGCGCAGCGTCAGACTCATTTTGTCCTGCATCAGCTTCTGTCGCACGGCAAAGCTGAACCGCATGCGAGCGGCGTTCTTTCCCTGCTCCACTGTCATTGGCGCCTGATAGAAGAGCAGCGTCTGGAGATCGAGCGCGCTCGAGAGATGCAACGTCGCGTTGGTGCGAGCGGTCCAGCCAAAAGTCTGGGCGGAGAGACCGGGCGCGATGTTGGCCGCGTTGCTTACCTGGCGGAAACCGCTTGCACCCGCGAATCCACTCACTCGATCGCCACCAAGAGCGACGGTGACGTCGGTGCCGTACGCGTTGCTCGTCGAGATGTTGGCGAAGGTTCTGGTCGCAACACCGGCTGTGTCGATCGACCGGAGAGTACGCACCGCATCGAGCGTCCGCCGGAAGAACGGTGTGACCTGAATGGTGGTGTGGCCTTGCGTGCTCTGCACTCCGAACTCCAGGGCGCGGATGTACTCCGGCTTCAGATACGGATTGCCGCGCGAGAGATTGAGCGGGTCAGCGTAATGCGCCGTCGGGTCGATCAGATCCGTGTCGTCCGGCCGGCGAATGCGCGTCGAGTAACTGAGCTTCACCTGGTGCGCGTCGTCGAAGTTGTAGGCGACCAGCGCGCTGGGGAAAAAGCTGTTGTACTGATTGTCGTACGTCGAGTCGCTGGTGTTGAGGTGAAACCGTGTCGTGGCGCGCTCCAATCGCAAACCGCCTTGCAGCTGAAATTTCCCAACCTCAGCGTCGAGCATGCCGTACCCGGCGTTCACCAGCTGACGATACGTGAAGTCACTGATGCGGGTGGAATCGGGAAGGTAGGCGGACTGCGCGACGTCGAAGACCCGGGTGTCGAGCGTCGTGTGGTAGTTCTGCAGCGATCCCTTGTAGCCCATCTCCAGTCGCACGAGATCCGTGAGCGGACGCGCGTAATCCAGCTTCACCGAGTTCTCGCTCGGACGCTCCCACGCGACCTGTCTCTCGAGCGCGGATGTATCGATTGGGGTTCCGTCGAGTGCTAGATCGCGCGCGACGACACTGCCCGGTCCACCCTCCCTGTTTCGGAAGAAGCGGAGCTCGCCCTCGAGCGAGTGCCCCTTGTCCGTGAACGTGTGCTTGTAGCCGAGCGTTGATTCGAGATTCATCTCGTTCTGTCGGCCGTCCGTAAACCGGTCGCTCAGCGCGGTCACGTTGTGCGCCGCATCCAGCTCAGTGTACCCGACCTTATACGAGTCCGGTTGATTCCGCGTGCTGAATACGACTTCGCTGGTGATTTCGTCGTTCTCTCCCGGCTGGTACGTCGCACTGCCGGTCACCGTGTGCATCAATGGCACCTGCATGCGCCGGCCCGTCTCCTCCAGATACGTGAGGGGGTTCAGGTACAGGTTCTCCCGGTAAATGGAATCTCGGCGAGGGCGCCTGTCCCGCATGAAGCCGTAGCTTCCGTACAGCGTCAGCGGTCCACGCTGGACGCCGACGTTGCCTCCCACATCCACGTGACCTGTGGTTCCCGCCGCGAGCGTGAGGCCGCCGCTCGTGCCGACGTCGGTTTTCTGCTTCAGCACGATGTTGATGATCCCCGCCACGCCTTCCGGATCGTCGCGCGCTGAAGGGTTGGGTATCACTTCCACCTTGTCGACCATGTCGGCGGACAGCTGCGCGAGAAAATTCCCGAGCTGCGCGGGCTTCAGCGGACTGGGACGGCCGTTGATCTGCACGATGACACCGGAGTTTCCGCGCAGACTCACGATGTTGTCGATGTCGACGTCGACGGACGGCACATTGCGAAGCACGTCGAGCGCGGTACCACCCTTGTTGGTGGGCATGTCGCCCACGACGTAGGTGTTGCGGTCGGGAGCGAGGCGCACTTCCTGTCTCTGTCCGGTGACAACCTGAGATTGCAGCTCCACCGCCACGGAGCTCAGAGTCACGGTTCCGGCATCGACGCTTGGCGACGATGAGCTGATCTCAACTGGGGGAAGATCGCGCGCTGCGTAACCGAGCGCACGAATACGAACGCGATAGCGTCCCGGCGCGAGGTTCTGGATGCTGAAGCTGCCGTCGGCGGCGGTAGACGCCTGGGTGGTAGGCGCTCCTGCCACCGTGCTCGTCACGTCGACTCTCGCGCTCCCTACGGGTACACTGCCGGCGGCAGAGACCACGCGGCCGCGGATTTCTCCGCCTGTCGGCGTATTGGATCTGTCTTGTGCCGCAGCTCGAGAAGCAGCTGCAAAAATCATCAGTGCCGCAATCGCGGCAGAGCGTACTATCAAGAAACAACTCCTGGGGAATGTGGTCAGCCATGTCCGCGCCGACTACCGACCAGCCGACTCTGAAGCCAGAATGAAGTGTAAATGGTGCGCCTGTCAGAGAGATAACCGGCGCGGGGTTCACCTAGCCTCTTTTTTCGCGCGCCTCCCGCCATGCGCGGGTCGGATCATCGTCGGGGTCGGGTTTTTCCTGCGACGGCCTGATCTTCTCGGGGACATTGCGCAGGTTGACGCGGATGCGCGTCCACGTCGATGATCTGCCGCGCATCGAATCGACGAGAACGTCGTCGACCGCGAGATGCGACGCCGCATCCGAGTGCGCTTTCTTCCACCGCTCCAGACCTGCGAGAGCGGCCTCTTTACTTTGCGAGTTGGCGACGACGATGAGCGGCATCTTGGTTCGCTGGCGCTTCCCACTTCCCGCTTTCCGCTTCCCACTTCCCTTGCCGCTTCCCTCTTCCCGCTTCCCCCTTCCCGTTCCCGTCGCTTTCCCCTTTGCCCGCGAAGGCGCGACCCGCGTTCTCTCGCCTTCCATCTTTGGGAAATGCGGTGGCCAGGGCGCGTCCCCTAATCCAGCGGCTTCGTCACGGTCAGCCAGCTCTAGCAGTCGATCGAGAGAGCCACGCGCATCGTCCATCCTGGCGTTCGGATCACCGGTCTTTTTTAGCCGCGCCGGCATCGTCAGGACCGTAAAATCCTCCGGCTCGCAGTCTGGTACTTCATCCCACCGCAAAGGCGCCGAGGCTCGCGCGTCGGGTAGCGGGCGAATCGAGTACGCCGAGCAGGTGGTGCGATCATTTGCGTTCTGATTGTAGTCGAGGAAGACGCCGTGCCGCTCCTCCTTCCACCACTTTGAAGTCGCAAGCTTCGGCGCGCGACGCTCGATCTCGCGCGAGAGCGCCAGCGCCGCGCGTCTCACTTCTGTGAACGTCCAACGCTGCTCGATGCGGACGTTGATGTGCATCCCGCGCGACCCGCTCGTCTTTGGCCAGCCCTCCAGTCCCATCTCACCGAGAAGTTTTTTCACCTCCATCGCCACGCGACGCACATCCGCCCATTTCACGCCCGGGATGGGATCGAGATCGATGCGCAGCTCGTCAGGGTGATCGAGATCGTTCGTGCGCACCGCGTGCGGGTGTAGCTCGATGCAGCCCAGGTTCACGATCCAGGCGAGACCGGCTGCGTCGTCTACGACGACTTCCTCGGCGGTTCGTCCCGATGGAAACGAGAGCGTCACTGTTCTCAGCCAGTCAGGACGATTCTCCGGCGCGCGCTTCTGGTAGAACGGAGGCTTCTCGGCGCCGTCGACGAAGCGCTTCAGCATGCTCGGGCGGTCGCGAATTCCAGCGACAGCGCCGCTCGCGACGGCGAGGTAGTACTGAACCACGTCCAGCTTGGACAGCTTGACGTCGCGCGAGAAATAGGGTTTGTCGGGATTCGTGACGCGGACTTCGCGACCGTCGATCGACAGAACTTCGACTTGCTCCTTCTTTGCCATCAGCTCCAGGCACCGCGCATTCGGTAAATTGCCGTCGCGTGAACTCGCATT
>DATARP010000187.1:0-27934 GCA_036264075.1 Gemmatimonadaceae bacterium | reverse complement strand
GTCAGGTCGAGGTGCAGTGGCGTGACCGATATGTAGCCTTCCTGAATGGCGCGGAAATCAGAGCTCTCTTCACCGGACCACTCGATCGAGCCGCCGCCGATCCAGTAGATCTGGCGTCCCCATGGATCCTGCATCGGTTTTAGCGAGTCGGAGTAGACGCGCCGTCCCAGCCGGGTGAGCCGAATGCCGCGGATGTCGTCGCCACGCAATGGCGGAAGATTTACGTTGAGAAGCGTGTGTTCCGGAAATGCGCGAAGCGAGAGCACGTGCTTGAGCAGATTTCGGAGCGGCTCGATCTGATCACGCAACATGCTCACATCCGCACGCAGATCCCCGCCCGCGAAGGAAATTGCCACGGACGGAATGCCGAGGGAGAGTCCTTCCATAGCTGCTGCGACGGTGCCCGAATACAGAACGTCCTCGCCCATGTTCTGCCCGTGATTGATTCCGCTGAGCACGAAATCAGGTCTCTCGGGCATCAGCGCCTCGACGGCCAACATCACGCAATCGGTGGGAGTGCCGTCGACCTGAAATTTTCTTTCGCCGCGCTCGATGGGCCGCACCGGGTGGTGCAGCGTGAGGGAATGACTCGTCGCACTCTGCTCCCTATCCGGAGCAACGACAGTGATCTCCCCCAACGGCTCGGCGGCTTCGATCAGGCAGGCGAGTCCAAAGGCCAGAATGCCATCGTCGTTGGTGCAGAGAAGTCTCAACGCTTGAAAACCCCGGCGCGGTGGCGCCACAAGACCTTGATCACCAGCCACGCATCCCGGAACTCGCGGAAATAACTGGGCGAGCCATATATAGTCGAGATCGGAACGTTCACTGTCGTGAAGCCGGCCCTTGCCGCGCGAATGATGAAGTCCGTCTCGTATTCGTAGCGGTCGCCCACTGCGGTGACTTTGCGCAGCACTTCGGACTTGATCGCGCGGTAACCGGACTGACTGTCGCGCACCTTCCCGCCCGAGACCGCGCGCGTAGCGGCCGAGGAGATCATGTTCGCAATCCGCCGATGCTTGGGAACGGCCTTGCCCGACAAGTCCCGAGTACCGATGACTATGTCCGCGCGATCAAGCGCACCGACGATTGCCGGCGCGAAGGCAGCATCGTGCTGGCCATCGGAGTCGATCGTCAGAACCGCGGCCGCGCCCTTCTTGAGTGCGACATCGAATCCAGCTCGCAGCGCTGCCCCCTTACCCTGGTTCTGGTCGAATTCGATCGTCTCATCGGCGACGGTTCTGAGAAGTTTCCTCGATCCGTCGGTCGATCCATCGTCGACTCCAATGATGAGAGCTCCCGGAAGATTACGCCGCACGTCCTTCACTACTTTGGCGAGAGTGGGTTCCGCATTGTAGACGGGCACGATTACGACGAGCGGCTCGATCAACTTTCAATCCCCCTTTCTTCCGGTTGTCCGTCTAGTATCGCGAGTATGGAGCGGAGATCTGCCTCCATGGATTCGACGGCCTGCGAATCCAGTGCCGCGCGGGCCACTGTTCTCAGATCGCCGCTCTTTCTGTAGTCATCGATTTTCTGGCGGGCGCCATCGATCGTGTACTTCTCCGTGTACAGAAGCTGCTTGACGAGCATTATGAGCTCGATCTCGCGGCGCTGATACACCCTGTTCCCCGAGCGATTCTTGGCAGGGTGCAGAAACTTGAACTGGCTTTCCCAATAGCGCAGCACGTGCGGCTTCAGGTCGGTAAGCGTGCACACATCGCCAATGGAAAAGAATTCCTGCACCGGGTCTTTCGCTTTCATTCGTCCACCTCCGAACGGAGCTCTCTCGTCATGAGGGCGACGATGGCGCTGCGCGCCGGCTGGCCCTCGAAGAGTACGCGGTTCACGGTATCTACGATCGGCATCTCCACTCCTTGCCTCGCGGCAAGCTCGCGGGCGCCTTGCGCTGTGACGACGCCCTCTGCCACGGTTTCAGTTTCCCCTAGCACTTCGTCCAGCGCTCTTCCTTTGCCAAGCTCGAGGCCCACCGCCCTGTTGCGGCTCAGCGACCCGGTGCACGTCAAAACCAGATCGCCCAGTCCAGCGAGGCCGGCAAACGTGCTTTGCTCCGCACCCAGCGCCACGCCAAGTCTCGTCATCTCGGCGAGACCGCGCGTGATGAGCGCTGCCCTCGCATTGAAGCCGAGTCCAAGTCCTTCGGCGATGCCGGTGGCGACAGCCATGACGTTCTTGAGCGCGCCCCCGAGCTCGACGCCGGTGACATCGGTGTGGGTGTATGCGCGGAAATACGGGGAGCTGAATGCGCGCTGCGTGAACTCCGCTGCGCTCTCACTCCTGGACGCAACTACGACTGCGGTTGGCTGGCACTTCACGACTTCCACCGCGAAGCTCGGTCCCGAGAGGGCGACGACGGTAGCTCCTGGGATCTCATCCTCCGCAACCTCGGTCATCAGCGCCAGAGTCTTTGGCTCGAGTCCCTTGCTGGCGACGACGATCGTAGCGTTGCTTCCAAATGATGTCCGAGCTGATTTCACGATCGGACGTAAGACCTGCGAGGGCGTCGCCAAAGTCACGAGCTCCGCGCCGTCTATCGCTCTCTGTAGGTCGCCGACGGCGGTAAGTGTCGGAGTCAACACATGACCCGCAAGAAAGCGGACATTCTCGTGCTTCTCGTTGATTGCCCGCACCACGTCGGGCTCGTACGCCCACAAAGCCACCTGATGGCCGTTCCGCGCGAGAAGATCTGCAAGCGCGGTCCCCCACGCACCAGCTCCGACTACTGCGCAGCGCATCAGCCAGCGCTCTCTTTTTTGACGAAGCGATGCTCTTCACCGCGGCGCAAGCGTCCAATGTTGGCGCGATGCGTCCAGAAGACGAACGAAGCGATGATCACGCTGGCGATGAACACGAGCGATTGTGGATTCCGCGTCCAGGCCAGGATCGCTATCGGCAGAACCGCTGCCGCCAGCAATGAGGCGAGACTCACGTAGCGTGTGAAATAGAAGACGGTGATCCAAACGACATTGGACACGAGCATTGGAACGGGAGCGAGAGCGAGAAAGACTCCGGTCGCCGTCGCTACTCCTTTGCCTCCGCCTTTGCCGAGAAGGAAGATCGGCTTGACGTGGCCGGCAATCGCGGCGACACCGAAGACAAGCGCCCACAGCTCCGGTCGAAGCGTCTCAGTGTACCTCGGCAGAAAATACACGGGAAGAAATCCCTTGAGGAGATCGGCGAGAAAAACCACTGCCCCGATTTTGGCCCCGAGCACCCGGACGACGTTCGTCGCACCGAGATTGCCGGAACCGTGTTTTCGCAGATCGACGCCGCGGAACGTTCCCGCGAGGTAAGCCGACGGGAGCGAGCCGGCCAGATACGAGATCACGACGCCGACTATCGGCGACATCTATGCAGACTTTCTACGCATGATGATGCGAAGGGGATTGCCGCGGAATCCCCACGCTTCGCGAAAGCTGTTGTGCAGATAGCGAACGTAGTGCTCCTGAACGAGATCTGGATTGTTTCCGAAGACTGCGATGACTGGCGGTGCAGTCTCGACCTGCGTCGCGTAGTTCAGCTTGATTTCCCTTCCAGCGGCCTGCGGGGGCTGCCTCCGCCCGACAATCTCTGTCAGGGTGGTGTTCACCTGTGAGGTGCTGATCCTCTTGTGACGCTCTGCATCCACTTCCAGCAGCAGATCCAGGATCCTCGTGATGCGCTGTCCGCTCAGCGCCGAAGTGAAGACAAACGGAACGAACTTGAGGAACGGCGCCTTCTCCCCCGCCTCCTTCTCGAAAGTCGCCGCCGTGTTGTTCTCCTTCGCTTTCAGATCCCACTTGTTGACGACGACGATCAGCCCGCGGCCGCTCTCCCACGCCAGCGAGGCGATCTTGAGGTCCTGGTTGTGAAGCCCTTCGGAGGCGTCGAGAACGAGAATGCAGATATCCGAACGCTCGATCGCGCGGCGCGTGCGCAATGCGGAGTAGAATTCGATGCCGTCCTCGACCTTTGCCTGACGTCGAAGGCCCGCCGTATCGACGAAAATCAGCTCGCGACCGTGATAGTTCATCGGAGTATCGATAGCGTCGCGCGTCGTTCCCGCCTTATCGGCGACCACGAGACGCTCTTCGCCGAGGAGGCGATTGATGATCGAGGACTTGCCGACATTTGGGCGTCCGACCACGGCGACGCGCAGCGCCTCCGGTACTTCTTCCGCCACGACCGGAATTCTCTCCACGAGAACGTCCAGCATGTCGCCTGAGTTCTTGCCATTGAGCGCGGACACCGGCACCGGGTCGCCCGCACCGAGCTCGTAGAACTCGTAGAAATCTGTCGTGCTCGGATCGTCGACCTTGTTGGCGACGAGCACCCATGGCTTGCGGGCCTCGCGTAGCAGCTCAACGACCCTGCTGTCGCTGGGATGCAAACCGGTCTTCGCATCAACGACCAGCATGAGGAGATCGGATTCCTCGATCGCCTGAAGAACCTGTCGCTTGATCTCGACATCCATTGGCATGTGCGGGTCGTCGGTCAGTCCGCCGGTGTCGACAAGCCAGAATTGACGTCCGTTCCAGTCGGCACGGGCGAAGTGGCGATCGCGCGTGGTGCCCGCTTCGTCGCTGACAATCGCGCTGTGATCCCCGACGATCCGGTTGAACAGCGCCGATTTCCCGACGTTGGGACGTCCGACGAGTGCGATGACGGGCAGGTTCACGCCGCTATCCCACTCACTTCGGATTCCAGAACATCGATGAAGTCGTAAGAGGGGAAGATCGGCATCGGAAGCGCCGATCTCACGTTTTCGAGCGTGTAGTCATCTAGGAAGACGCTGTCATCGTTGATGGTCTCGGCGGGTATCAGGGCAATGTCCAGATCATGACGGCTTTCGAGCACCCGGAGAATGTCCTTCCCGACCAGCAACCCAGCCGTCGTGATCGTCGGGCCGAACAGGGAATTCTCGGCGACGATGAGCTCGAACTGCGCACCGCTGACGGTGCTCATGCTATCGAGGAGCGGGCGCATCAGAGGAGCCATGGCCAAGCCGGTGACTACGCCAATGCGTTGGCCGTCGAGCCGTGGAAGTCGCTCGAGCCCCGCGGAGACACGCATGCGCAGCGATGTCACCGAGCCGACGCCGTTTTCGATCTGGGCGAACTCACCGTAGTGCTCCGCGCCCGGCAGCTCGCGCTCGGCGAGCATGTACAGCTCGTCTGAGCCGAATACCCACGTCTCACCCCTCTCCCGCATCCCACGCGCGCCCCAACGCTCGACGCGATCCAGGATTGCCCGTGCGCTGTCGCGATCCATGCTCTTTCCCGAATACAGATGCGAGAACTGAGTGAGTCCCACCGGAACGACTGCCGCCGACAGAACTGCGTCGCCCATGTTCCAGAGATCCGTCAACGATTCCTCGAGAATTTCCTCGTCGTTGAGACCCGGCACGATGACCATCTGACAATGGAACTGTATTCCACCCTTCGCGAGGCGGGAAAGCTGCGCCTTGATATCGGGGACCCGCGTATTGTTGAGCAGGACCTTTCTCGCGTCGTGATTCGTAGCGTGCACCGAGACGTAGAGCGGAGAAAGCCGATACTCGAGAATGCGCGCGATGTCGCGCTCTTTCACATTGGAAAGGGTTGCGAAGTTTCCGTAAGCGAAGGACAGGCGGTAGTCGTCGTCGCGGATGTAAAGGGGCTTTCTCAAGCCCGCCGGGAGGCCCTCGATGAAACAGAACTCGCAGCGGTTCGCGCAGCGCCGAACCGCTGGTGGCTCGAGCGAAATCCCGAGCGGCTCCCCGTCCAGGCGCTCAAGCTCATAGATGACGTCCTCCCCGTCGGGCTGGCGCGCCTCGATGGCGAGCTCCTCGTCGGCCGTGAGAAATTCCCAGTCGAGAAAGTCTGCAAGGGGCCTCCCGTTTACCGTCAGCAGCTCGGTGCCGGGCTGGATGCCAAGGGCGTCAGCGATGCTGTCGGGATCGATTCGAGAGACTTTTACCATAGCTCAAGTAATTTAGAGCTATATGGCCCGAAATCAAGGAATGAGCGCACTTTAGCTCGATTCTTCCGAGCCGCAGTTGTGCGCTCGAGCTTCTAGACCGGGGACGCCGCCGCAAGCGATTCGAGGAGCTTGCGGGCGCGGTCCGGATTGAATCCGGGAAGCTTGGCGATGGCCTCCTCACCCGCCTCCCGGACGCCCTGAACGCTGCCGAACTCTTTCAGCAGCTGACGCCGTTTCACTGGCCCGATTCCAGGAATCTTGAGGAGCTCCGACGTCACGGTCCGCATAGAGCGGCGCTTGCGGTTGTAGGTGACGGCGAATCGGTGCGCTTCATCGCGCGCCTGCTGGAGGAGGCGAAGGGCTGGAGACCGGCGCGAAAGCTTGAGCGGCTCTTCGCGGCCCCATAGGAAAATCTCCTCCTCGCGCTTTGCCAGACTGATCAGAGGCCTCTCCGCGAGTCCAAGCTGCCCGAGCGACTCGTGCGCGGCGGACAGCTGACCTTTGCCGCCATCCACGACGATCAGATCGGGCAGTGGCTTTTCGTCGTTGATGCGGCGCTCAAAGTAGCGTCGCACGACTTCCCGCATCGAAGCGAAGTCATCGCTCCCCTCGACGGTCTTCACCTTGAACTTCCTGTATTCGGCGCGCTTGGCGCGGCCATTCTCGAACCATACGCAGGAGCCGACGGTGTCTGTGCCCTGAGTCGTCGAGATATCGAAGCAGACCAGCGATCGTGGGATGCGCTGTAGCCCGAGCTCGCGACCGAGCTCATAGACGGGATCGCCGGCCCGTTCATCCGCCTCCATCGACGAGAGCTTCAGCTCTTCAAGCAAATGCCGGGCGTTCTGCTCCGCAAGCGCGATCAGATCGCGCCGCGGGCCGCGTTGGGGAATGAGAATCTTGCTATCAGGCAGAGCCTGCTCGATCAGCTCCCGGTCCGGGAAATCGAACGGCAACAAGAGTTGGCGAGCCCTCTCCTGCATGCTCACGTAGCTCCCCGCCAGAAAGATTGCCATTACGTCCGTGTCTTCTTCCCCTTCGACGTGCTCGAGAAAGCGTTGTTCCCGGGAGAGAAGCTTGCCGCCGCGGATCCTGAGAACCGTGACGCATGCGTCGTCGCCATCCCGCGCGTAGCCAACCACATCTCGGTCGCCGCCTTCGACTTCGAGGACCACCGTCGGTTCCTCCATTTGCTCCAGATGGTGCAGCACGTCGCGCAGCTCGGCGGCGCGCTCGAAATCCAGCTGTTCTGCGGCGAGATCCATGCGCTCCCTGACTCGGCGGACCACTTCGTCAGGTCTTCCCGAGAGGAAGAGAACGACCTCGTCGATCATCGAGCGATAGTCGTGCTGCGACTGCGCGAGAATGCACGGGGCTTTGCACCGCTTGATGTAGTAGTCGAGGCACGGCCGCTCCGGCATCTGCGCCGGCATGTCGTAGTTGCAGCTTCTCACCGTGAAGATCCGCTTCACCACGTTGAGCGCGCGACGCATAGCTCCGACATCCGTGTAAGGGCCGAAGTACCTGGCGCCGTCGTCTTCGATCCGCCTCGTCACGAACACGCGGGGAAACGGTTCCTGCAACGTAACTTTGATGTACGGGTACGACTTGTCGTCGCGCAGCGCGATGTTGAAGCGAGGCCGGTACTCCTTGATGAGGTTGGCCTCGAGAATGAGCGCGTGCGCCTCGCTGGGCACGACAATGGTGTCGAGGTCGGCGATCAGGCCGACGAGGTGACGGGTCTTTAGGCTCTCTAGCTGATCATTGTTGAAATAGCTGCGTACCCGCGAACGCAGCCGCTTTGCCTTCCCGACATAAAGGGTAGTTCCGTCCCTTCCCTTCCAGAGATAGACCCCGGGACCATCTGGAAGGTGGGGCAGCTTTGCGGCGACAGCATCAGGAACGGCGAGCATGTGTAATTATACCACGGGTGGAAAGGCACGTTCATCGCCCGCGAAATGGAAGTCGCAGCAGCCTTCTGCCCCGATCGATGACGTTTCTCGCCTCGGGAATTCCAAACGCGGCAGTCATCGCGACGTACGTCAGGCCGTAGATTCCGAGCATGATGAACGCGAGCAACTTCGAAGGAATCGCGTTTTGGTGGGTCGAGAGAATCGGCGCCCCGCGATCGACGACGAGCTTGTAAGCCCATGGGATAGCGGCGCCGACTCCCGCCGCCGTCCACAGCCGCGCGACTCGTGATGGAATAAGGCGCGTTCGGCCAATCCTCCGGTCCATCTCGCGGCGCAGAAGATAGAACTCCACCCACCCCGCCAGTCCAGCTGAAGCTGTCAGCCCGGCCGCGCCGAGCTTTCGGTCGAGACCAAGCAGCTGAGGCAGTACCAACGCGAACAAGTAGCCGAGAAGCGTGGTCAGAACGACGCGAACGACGGCGTAGCGGAGTGGGGTCTTCGTGTCGCGCATTGCATAGAACGTGGACGAATACAGCCGCCCCATGGTCGATGCGAGCAGTCCGACTGTCGACCCAATTAGTATCTGCCAGACCCAAATCGTCTCGCCACTCTGGAACCTGCCGCTCTGAAACAATAAATGGACGATGAGATCGCCCAGGGCGAGCAAGGCAACGGCACTTGGAATGATGAAATAGGCTATGCGATCGAGACCATCACTCAGGCGCCCCCGCAGATACGCAGCGATTTCGGCGGTCGTCCCTACCGCCCGCGACATCGCGGGCAGCTCCGCCGCGGAGATAGCCATTCCAAACAGACTTATCGGCAACACGTAGATTGCCTGTGCGTACGTGAACGACGAGACTGCTCCGTTGCCCAGGTAGCTCGCCAGCCAGGCGTCGACGTAAGCGCTTAGCTGAACGACGCCGCGTCCCACGAAGGCGGGGACGAAATTGCGGAAGACGTTGCGAACATGCTCACCAGCGACCGTCAGGTGTGGCCTGATTCCTCTCGCATACGTCACGACCTGCGGCAGCTGCACGAGGAACTGCAGTGCGCTACCCACAACCGATCCATAGGCGAGATAAATCGCCAGCTGAACTTGCGTGTGGTTCTTATGGAAGAACACCAGTGTCGCGACCATCGCGAGGTTCCATAGCACTGGCGCTGTGTAGGACATGAAGAATCGGCGGTGGCTGTTCAGAATGCCCAAGCACCACGCCGAGAACACGAGTAGGCCCGCTCCCGGAAAGAGAATCCTCGTGAGCCGTACCGTGAGGTCACGTTTTTCGCCGGTGAAACCGTTGGCAATGATCGCAACCAGCCACGGGGCCGTGAGTACGCCGAGGAGAACGATGATTGCCGCAACCAGAGCGAGCATTCCCGCAACCGCACCGGCGAGCCTGGTGGCCTCTTCTTCGTCCCCTTTCCCGAGCAAGCCCGCGTACTCAGGAATGAACGAGGCGGAAAGCACTCCCTCTCCGAAGAGATTCTGGAGCATGTTCGGGATCCTGAACGCCGCGTTGAAGGCGTCGGCAGCCATGTCGGCGCCGAGGTATCGAGCCATCATGGTCTGGCGAATCAGGCCCGCGAGACGGCTTAACAGAATTCCCGTTCCCACGAGAAATGCAGCGCCCTTCGATCTGTCGAATGCGCGCGACGTGGTGCGAGGCGTCGCGCGACGCTCTATCGGCGGCGCCGCCTCGGTTACTTCATCGGCTTCGGGGGGAAGAAACGGTGGAAGCTCGCGATCCTTTTCCGCTTCACGCTCGTCGTTCACGAGCGACCTCGTGCGGAAACCGGCTCGCCGAGGGAGCTCGGAGCTTCCTGTCTTCCGCCGGTGAGTGCTCGCGCGTGGTCTCGCGCTCCGGCGAGCATCTCCTGTCTGAGGGTGGCGCCGTACCGCGCCAGAAGGGGAACGAAATTCAGTGCGCGCTCCTGTGGTTTGCCGAGCGGGTAGAGGGACCCGCGTGCAGTGGCGATCTCGTGCATGGTGTCAGCGTGCTCGCGCTTCGCAGCGGCGATCAATCTTCGCTCGAATCGATCCAACCGACGGAGAAGATTTGCCCGGAGTCCTTCCGTCACCGCCGCGCCGACTGGCGCGTGCTCGTCGACGACAGCTGCGCTGAGCGCGTCGAGATGCGCGTTTACCGCGGCTCGGGTCGCATTCAATTCCTCGATGACTTCCTTCGGGAGCCGTGCCCTGGCTATGCGGGCCTCGGCTTCATGAGGATCGCGGAAGTCTTCCGGCAGCAGATACAGTTTCTCCAGGATCGCTTCCACGTGCGGCTCGATGATCGTGCACGACCAGCGTGGAAGTATCGCCGGCCTCGCGACGCCGACCAGATCGGCGATCGGCCCGATTTGCGCGAAATACGCAATCTCTGCGGGTCCACCGACGTATGTCGCGGTCGGAAGTATCGCGCGCTCGATCACCGGGCGCAGCAATACGTTCGGCCCGAGGTCGTCCGCGTTGGCATGCTTCGCTGTCGCTTTGATCGGTATGCGCTTCCGGCTGCCGGACGATGTGCTGAACACCAGCGACAACCCGGGGACGTCCTGCACCTGCGGCGTATATCCCGCCGACTCGATCTCGCGGTTGCGCGCCGTTACGGCGTCGGCAATTTCGTCGGCGCGCTCGAGCGCCCTCCTGAGGACTGAATTGGCGGCGGCACGTGTTGCGGGATGCGACGCGTCTATCACGGCGATGCCGAGCGGCGCGAACAACTCGCGGAGGAAGGACACGTAAGCTCCGCCAACGGTGGCGTCCGCCTTGTAGAAGCGCTCGAGCAGTTCGATCGGAGTTGGATCGACCGTCGAGCCAGACGCACGCTTGAGGGCGTCGAGCTGCGCCGCCACATCTCCCAAAGGCATCGCGGACATCGGAAGTCCCAGCGGCGCGGGATGATCGAAGCGCAGCAGCTGCGCCCCTCCCGGAACCGAAACGATCGTGCTGCTTGCCTCCCGGAAATCCGTGTCATCCGTCGCCGCCCAGAACACCGGCGCGACCGGAATACCAGTGAGCTCCTGCAGGGAATCCGCCAAGGCAAGCGCGCTAAGAGCCTTGGAGAGAGTATAGACCGGTCCTCCGAAAAGTCCCGGCTGCTGCCCAGTCGTCACCACCACGCCTCGGCCGGCCGCAGCTGACTCGAGCCTCTCCTTCGCTTTTCCGGTTGCGGAAAATGCGGTGCTCAATCTCGCCAGCCAGTCACCCGCGAATTCGGAGCGCAGGGACTGCAGTCGGTCCTGCCACGATTTTGCCTCGCGCGGCAACGGCTCATACCAACCCGCCGGCGCGGTGCCGGACATTGCTGCGATGGCGAGCGGATTTGCGGAGAGCGGCTCGGTGACTACCCGGGGAGCGTTCACCGGCGACTCGCGAAAAGGATCGTGCGGGGCGAGGACTCGGACCACTTCGCTCCCGCGTAATCACCGATTCGATCAGCGATTGCGAAGCCAGCTCCCTCCAGCATCCGCTCGAGATCGCGCGGAGTCAGAAGCCGCACCCGTTCGATGTATTCCTTTCCGCGCTCCCGCAGGCGGATTGTTTTCTCGACGAATCGGTCGTCGGAGCTGATCGCGCGGGTCTGCTCGATGGTGATACCGTTTTCAACGCGCTCATCGTAAGGGACCAGGTCGTTGCGCACCTGCGAAGCATTCAGAAAGTCTATCACCAAAATTCCACCCGGCCGCAGCGCATCGCAAACTCGAACCAACACGCGTGCATTCTCCCGGTCGTCCTCGAAATAGCCGAAGCTGGTAAAAAGGTTGACGACGAGATCGAAGCTCTCGGGCGCGAATGGCAGCTCGCGCATGTCGGCCCTTACATAGGGAGCGTCTGGCATCTCTCGCGTGGCGATCCGCAACAACGCCGCCGAAAGGTCGAGCCCCACCGTCCACCACCTCTCGCACAGTGCTTTTGAGTGGCGGCCGGCCCCGCACCCCAGGTCGAGGACGGAACGGATAGATCGCCCTTCGACGTGCCGGGCAATCAGATCCACAACGTGTTCCGCCTCGGTCTCGTCCCGGTGCTGGTAAATCCGGAGGTAGTCGACGCCGAACCACTCCTCGAACCAGTCCGCTTCCTCCGACCCGGAACGCTGCATCATCCCCTGGCGGGACCCGATGGTGCTCACTTGTGATACGGCTCACCGCGAACGATTGTGCCGGCGCGATAGATCTGCTCTACGAGCACCAGTCGAGCGACCTCGTGCGGCAGCGTCCATGGCGCAAGCGCGAGCTTGAACGCCGCGCGGGCCGAGACTTCTGAGGTAAGACCGAAGGCGCCGCCGATGAGAAATGCAAGGTCGCGATCGTCCTCGCGCGCGCGCTTCAACAGGTCCGCAAACTGTCTCGAGTCGAGACGTCGGCCGCCCTGTTCGCACGCGATGGTCTGGGCGCCGTCTGGTATGCGCTCAGCGAGCCTCGCGCCTTCCTTGTCTTTTACCTTCTCTATGGCGTTACCGGAAGCTCGCTCCTCGCGTACCTCATGCACGTCCAGCGGCCAGTACCGCGCCGCTCGTTTCTCGTAGTCTCTGATAGCCTCGCCGAGCGCAGGATTGCGCGCCTTCCCCACGACCGCGACGACCAGTCGCATCTACGCGTAAATGCCGCGGAGCCTGTGAACGCTGGCTACTCTGCTGATCGACACCATGTAGGACGCCGTGCGCATGTTCACGCGTTTCTGCCGGGAGAGATCGAGCACATCCTGAAAGCTTCGCTTCATGATCGTCTCCAGCCGCTCATTGACGAGATCCTCCGGCCAGAAATATCCGCCGCGATCCTGTACCCACTCGAAGTACGAGACGGTGACGCCGCCGGCGTTGGCAAGAATGTCCGGCACGACGAAGATCCCATTCTCGTCCAGGATGGAATCCGCTGCGGCGGTCGTCGGGCCGTTTGCGCCCTCACAGATTATGCGCGCCTTGATGTCGCCTGCGTTCTTGGTCGTGATCACGTTTTCCAGCGCGGCTGGAAGAAGCACGTCGACATCGAGCGTCAGCAGGTCCGACCCCGAGATCGCATCGGCCTTGTCGTAGCCCTCGAGCGATCTGTGCTTCTTTACGTAGGCGATCGCATCGTCGACGTCGATGCCGTTCGCGTTGTGCAGCGCGACCGATCGATCGCCGATCGCCACGATCTTGCAGCCTTCACGTGCGAGCAGCTGTGCCGCGACAGAACCCACATTGCCAAAGCCTTGTATGGCGACGGTGGTTCCCTTCACCGGCATGCCAAGATGCTTCAGCGCTTCCTTGGTGACGATCATGCATCCCCTTCCCGTCGCCTCACGCCTGCCGAGCGATCCACCCAGCTCCACCGGCTTTCCCGTGACGACAGCCGTAACCGTGTGGCCGACGTGCATCGAATACGTGTCCATCACCCAGGCCATCACGCGCTCGTTGGTGTTAACGTCTGGGGCGGGCACGTCGGAGTCGGGACCGAGCATGTTGATGATTCCGGACGTGTAACGGCGCGTGAGCTTTTCCAGCTCGCTCGCGCTCATCGCCAGCGGATCACACCTCACACCACCCTTGGCACCGCCGAACGGAATGTTCACGACGGCGCACTTCCACGTCATCCATGCGGCGAGCGCTTTCACTTCCTCGAGCGTGACGTTGAGGTCGAATCGTATTCCGCCCTTTGCCGGGCCACGCGACGTGTTGTACTGGACTCGATACCCTTCGTACACCTCGACTTCGCCGTTGTCCTTCATCACCGGAATCGAGACGATCACCTGCTTTTCCGCCTGGCGGAGCACCTTGTACAGGCCGGGCTCCAGATCCAGGAGCTCAGCGGCCTTGTCGAACCGCGACATCATTGCCTCGAACGGATTCTCCTCGTCGAGAAAGCGATCCTTGTCGGGCCGAACCAGCTTGTGAGCGGGAATTCGATAGTCAGTAGCCATGAATTGTGATTTTCAGCGTGATGTCGGCAGGGTCAGTTTGAGTGTGCGTTCGAGAGAAGACCGTCGAGCATCCGGTCGATGTTGGCCTGCCCGTCCTCGATTTTCAAACGCTGTGAAACATACCATAATGACCCTGCTTCGGCAGGCCACATGGACTCCAGTTTCACTGCGTCTTTGAGAGTGCAAACGACGAAATCCGAGCTGCTCGCCTGCGCCGCGAGATAGCGCGCTTCCTTACGTGTAAATGCGTGATGATCGGCGAAGCTGTGCGGTCGTACCACCGCGCCCAGCTCCGTGAGCTGTCGGAAGAACGACTCGGGCCGGGCGATCGCGGCAATCGCTGTCAGATCGGCCCCGCGCAATGCGTGCAGTGGCAGAGACTGGCCAGTCGCGGTGCTCCGCAATTCTCCGGGAGCAAGATGCACTACAGCGATCGGAACTCGAGGCGCGGCGGATTCGACCGCTCTCCTTGCCGCTTCGACGGTCGCTCTATCGGCCGTCTTTCGCGTGATGATGATGAGGCTCGCGCGGCGCGCAGAGCGGAGCGGCTCTCGCCACGGTCCTGCCGGAAGGAGGCGCGGCGCACCGGACCAGGAATCCGCATCCACCAGCAGCACGTCTGCATCGCGAGCCGCTCGGCGGTGTTGAAATGCGTCGTCGAGGATCACGACATCCGCCCCCTGCGCGATGGCCTCTCGGATGCCGCGCGGGCGATTCGACGCCGCGATCACCGGGACGTGTGCGTTCAGGCGCTCGTGCACGAGCGTCTCGTCGCCGCCGTAGCCTCTCAACACGATGCCGGGCTTGATCCCCTTTTCAGTCAGTCTTCGCGCGATCCACGCAGCGACGGGAGTCTTGCCTGTTCCACCAACGGAGAGATTTCCCACGCTCACGACCCCGACGGAGAAGTTCTCCGCCGGGAACAGACCCGCGTCGTACAGCCAGCTCCTCATCGCGACGGCTCCGCGATAGGCCATCTCGAGAGGTGTGAGAAGGGTGCGCAGCGTGCGGGCCCGTCTTCCCCGACCGGTCCACGCTGTTTCCACCATTCGCCTGATATCAGGCACCTGCAACTCCAGCGGTCTCGCTCATCAGGCGCTCAAAGCGCGGCGCCTCGTCGACAGCCGCGCGCGGGTTCGTCGCAAGGACCTTGGTCGGCAAGCCGTAGGCGACAGTCACTCGCGCGAAAGGTTTCGGAATCATGAATCGGTCCCAGCTCTTCAACCGCCAGGAACGGTTCGCCGACGCGGCGACCGGAAGGATGAACGAACCGGACCGCTGTGCTGCTATCAAAGCACCCGGTGCGAATTTTCCGGCCGGTCCCTTCGGACCGTCTGGCGTGATCGCAATCTCATGGCCGGCGTGGAGCTCGCGCACGAGCGATATCAGCGCTCTGTCCGCGCCACGCGTCGTCGATCCACGAATCAGACCATAGCCAAGGGATTCCGCCGCGCGCGCGACAATCTCGCCATCGCGGTGCTCGCTGATCAGGACCATCACGCCCTCGTCGCGGTGATGCCAAAGCAAAGGCAAAAGATGACCGTGCCAAAGCGCGAAGATGAAGGGGAGCTTGCTCGCGCGCAGCTTCTCGACTGCTTCTCCATTCACCACTCGAATGCGCCAGGTTCTCGCGAGCAAGCTGAGCGATCCCCTTCCGGCGAAAAGGGCGGCACGCTCGCGCCAGGGCAGAGACGCGCGCGCCTTCGTCATCCTGCCGCCCCGACGAGATCGCTCGCAATTCGCGCCACTCTCTCTGCTGCACCTGGCGACCCGAGCTTACTCCGCACCTCTGCAAGTCCGGCCAGAACTTCCGTTCGTTGGCGGCTTCCGGGCTCGAGCAGGCCGATCATCGCTTCGGCAATGTTCTTGGGCACGACCTGTTCCTGAATGAATTCCCGCGCGACTTCCCGACCCGCGACGACATTGACGAGACCGATGTGGGAGATCTTCACCGCTCGTTTCGCAAGCGCGTACGATACTCTGCCCGTGCGATACGCTACGACGAGTGGACAATCGGCAATGGCAGCCTCGAGCGTCGTCGTTCCGCTCTTGCAGAGCGCAGCGTCCGCTGCGCGAAGGACGCTCAGCGATGCGGAGTGCACCAGCCGGAAAGGGCATCGCGCGGTATCGAGAGCTACCGTCGATGCAACGCTCACGATGACCTGAAGCCCGGGCTTCCGCCGCTGGAGCTCCTTGGCCGTCGCGACGAAATCGTCGATGAGGCGGTCGATCTCCTGCTGGCGGCTGCCGGGGAACAGTGCAAGCACCGGCTGATTCTGCGCCAGCCCGAGCGCTTCGCGGGCCTCCACTTTTGTCGGCATGTTCACCGCCCTGTCCAGCATCGGGTGCCCGACGAACGTCGCGTCGATTCCATAACCGCGCAGAAGCGGCTCTTCGAATGGAAGAATCACCGCTGCTTTGGTCACCATCCGCGCCAGCTTCGGAATTCGTCCAGCACCCCATGCCCAGACCTGCGGAGTGACGTAGTAGAGAACCGGGACACCAGACTCGGTCGCCGCGGCCGCCACTTTCATGTTGAAGCCGGGATAATCGATGAGCACGACCAGTGCGAATTCACCTCGCTTCATCATCGATCGCAGGCGGCGGAGCAGAGCGAAATGACGCGGTACGTGCTTCACGATTTCCAGAAAGCCCATCACGCCGAGTTGGCTGTCCCGGTGTATGAGCTCGACGCCCTGCTCGGCCAGCCTCGAGCCACCCACGCCGGCGAGACTCAGCTCAGGCCTCAAGCGCTGTAGCGCTGCAGCGACCCCCGCGGCGTGGAGATCGCCCGACGCCTCTCCGGCGACGAATAGAACCTTACGCATGACGGTGCGCGCGTCCGACCAGTGAAGGGAGAGTCAGCTCGATCTCCTTCACGATACGGAGCGCCACACCCAGAGCCAATCTCCCCTCCTCTCCCGTGACCACAACCGGCGCTTCGCCTTTGAGGGCAGCCACAAAGCTTTCCAGCTCGAGCTTCAGTGGCTCACCAGGCGGCGCCTCAAGCTTTATCCGATCGACAAAATCCATCATGTCGGCTGGAGCAGTGCGCGCCGAGAGAGGATCGATGTCGGAGCGCAGCCGGAAAAACTCGCCGCTTCCGGAGGCGAGATCGAGAGACAGATATCCGCTCTGCTGAAAGATTCGGATTTTCCTCTTTCTCTCGCGGGAAATGCGGCTGGACGTGATGTTGGCTACCGCGCCAGACGTGAACGTCACTCGCGCGTTGGCGATGTCCAGCATTGGAGTCAGCACCGGGACACCGACGGCGGATATCTCCTTCGCGTCAGTACCCACGAGTGTGAGCAGCAGATCGATATCGTGAATCATGAGATCGAGCACGACCGCGACGTCCGAGCCTCGCGGGCTGAACGGGGCCAGTCTCTCGCTGTCTATGAATCTTGGCTTGTTCACATGCGGAAGGGCGGCGCGCACCGCCTGGTTGAAGCGCTCGATATGCCCGATCTGGACGATCACGCCTTTGGATCGAGCCAGCTCGAGAAGCGCGTCAGCTTCCTCCAGGGTAGTGGTGATCGGTTTCTCGATGAAGACGTGCTTTCCGCGTCCGATCGCTGCACTCGCCACGGAGAAATGCGCGGACGTGGGAACGACGACTACGACCGCGTCACAGGCGTCCAGGAGGCCGTCCAGCGACGGATGGGCTGACACTCCCAGCTCATTCGCAACCTCCCGCGCGCGCTCCTGTCGCGTTTCGACGAAGCCGGCGAGCTCGACGCCCGACAAGTCGCGCAAGATCCTGATATGGTGGAACCCGAGGCTGCCCGCGCCGACCACGCCCAGGCGTGGCGTGCTCCTCAAATCACAACTCCGCGCTCACTCGCCTCGACGAACCGCAGGAGCTCCTTTACTTCGGGGAGAGGCTCGAGCTCCGTCTGCGCCTGCTCGATCGCCTGAGTCACGTTGAGGTCGGATCGGAACAGCAGCCGGTATGCCCGCTTGAGCTCGCGAATGATGCTCTCGTCCATGCCGCTTCGTTGGAGGCCGACCGTGTTCAGCCCATAGAGCTTGACGGGGTTGCCCACCGCTTTGAGGAACGGCGGAATGTCCTTCGATACCCTCGAGCATCCGCCGATGAAACTGTGGCGCCCGATTCGCGCGAACTGGTGCACAGCGCTCAGCCCCGAGATGATTGCCTTGTCTTCGATCGTCACGTGCCCGGCGAGTTGCACCACGTTGGAGAGAATTACGTTGTTTCCGATCTGACAGTCGTGCGCGATGTGGACATAGGACATCAGCAGGCAATGGCGGCCGACGGTCGTCGTGAACGAATGGGAAGTGCCGCGATTGATCGTGGCGTACTCCCGGATCACTGTGCCCTCTCCAACTGTTACCGTCGTCTCTTCGCCAGCGTACTTGAGGTCCTGCGGCGGGCCGCCGATAATGCTTCCGATGCCTACCCTGCAATTGGGGCCGAGAGTGACGTTGCGCTCGAGTGTAGCGCGCGGTGAGATGATACAGCCATCACCTATCGAGCAGCCTTCTCCCACAATCGCGAACGCGCCGATTTCGACGTTCGATCCGATCTCCGCCTCGGGCGAGACGATCGCGGTCGGGTGGAACCGCTTGCCGGTCATCGATCGCGGATCGCCGCGGCCATGTCTGCCTCGACGACCACCTCACCATCCACTTTTCCGACTCCGCGCATCTTGCAGACGGTGCCGCGTAGCTGCACTACATCCAGTTCGAAACGAAGCTGGTCCCCCGGTTTTACCGGTCTCCTGAATTTCACGTTGTCGAGGGACATGAAGTAAACCACCTTCGTGTCCGGATCCGGCACGGAGCCGAGTAGCAGCATTCCGCCGACCTGCGCCATGGCCTCGATGATGAGCACTCCAGGCATTATCGGATGTCCCGGAAAATGCCCCTGAAAGAAAGGCTCGTTGATGGTGACGTTCTTCAGCCCGACGATCCGTTTCTTCTCCTCGATCTCGAGAATCCTGTCGACCAACAGGAACGGATAGCGGTGGGGGAGAACCTTCATGATGTCTTCAATCGTATACATCGACTTCTCCTTTCTTGCAGCTTTGACCAACTCCCGCACCAGTGTCACAGTTCCGCGATGGCTCGGCTTCACCGCCACAATCCGTGCGCGCACCCACGCACCTGCCAGCGCCAGGTCGCCAACGCAGTCCATCGCCTTGTGGCGGACGAACTCGTCGCTCCAGCGCAGATCGCCACTCAGAATATCGCTGTCATCGAGCACAACCGCATTATCGAGAGAGGCGCCCTTTATGAGTCCCTTTTCGCGCAGCGCATCCACTTCATGGGTGAAACCGAATGTTCTCGCCCGCGACAGCTCGCTCGCAAACGATTCCTGTGTGACCACAAAATGGAGGCATTGCTTCCCGATCATGGGATGCGGGAATTCGATCGTCACGTCCAGCTCGAGCTGCGCGGCAGGATACGCCTCGTAGACCGACGCCCCATCTATGATCCTCACCGGCTCGGTGATATCCAGAAAAGTTGGTTCACCTGGAAGGTCGGCCAACCCCGCCGCCGTCAGAGCCTCAACGAACCGAGCGGCGCTCCCGTCGAGAATCGGAGGCTCGGGAGCATTCATGTCGATCGTCACGTCGTCGATGCACATTCCCGCCACCGCCGCCAGAACGTGCTCAACGGTGTGCACCGCGTATTCCCCGCGCCCGAGTTGCGTGCGACGCTCGCTGGCGCTCACCTCGCTCACGTGCGCGCGAATGCGTGGCGAGCCGGCGCAATCCGTTCTCCGAAAGACGATTCCCTGCTTTGCAGGCGCTGGCTGAAACGTGATTTTGCACGGCACACCGAGGTGCAACCCAATCCCCTCGAGGACGGCGGGGCGCGCGAGCGTCTTTCGACTCACTTTGCTACCGAGTCTTCCAGGAGCTTCTCCAGTTGGCGGATCATTCCGGCCAATTTAAGCAGTGCGGCCGAAGCGCGAAGAGATTCCCGGTGGGGGCGTGCCGGATAGCCGGACCAGGTCTCGCCCGCAGGGATGTCGCCGAAAACTCCCGCCTGCGCCGCCAGTCGCGCACCGGCTCCGATGCTGAGGTGTCCGCTGATCCCCGCCTGCCCGGCGAGGATGGCGCCATCGCCAATTGTGACTGACCCCGCGACCCCGACCTGAGCCATGATGAGGCACTTCTCGCCGACCCGAACGTTGTGCGCAATGTGCACGAGGTTGTCGATCTTGGTGCCGTTGCCGACCACAGTGTCGTCGATGCTGCCACGATCGATGGTCGTATTCGCGCCGATCTCGACGTCATCGCCGATGATGCACCGCCCTACGTGAGGGATCTTGGTGTGCGCGCCGTCGCGAAACACGTAGCCGAATCCGTCGCATCCGATCCGCGCTCCCGAGTGAATCGCCACGCGGCGACCGAGGCTTGCGCCCGGATAGATGGTGACGCCCGGCCAGAGTCGCGAGCCGTCTCCAACCGTCGCCTTCTCTCCAACGACGGATTGGGCCCCGATCACGACACCAACGCCGATCTTTGCTCCGGCGCCGATTACGACATACTCCCCGATCGAGACGCGCTCTCCCAGAGTCGCACCCTTTCCGATCCGCGCAGTCGACGCGATGCCAGCGGATGGAGGCGCTTGGGGATACAATCTGGGAAGCAGCGTGAGCAGCTTCTCCTGAGGCTGCTTCACGATGATGCGCGTGCTTCGACCGCCCGGCACGTCGCGAAATTCCGGATCGACCAGAACGACACCGGCCTTGGTGCTGGCGAGCATTGAGGTGTACTTGGCGCTCGACAGTATGCTCAGGTGGCTTGCGTCGGCGCGGTCCAACGGGGCGACGCCGCTCACGGCAGCTGATCCGTCTCCGATCAGCTCTCCGCCAACGAGTCCCGCAATAGCCTCAGCGGTGATGGTGCTTGCACCATCACCGCTGATTGAACTCCCGGACTCGCTCGCTCGGGTCACTTCTTCGGCCGAGTCACTCCCGCAGGCTGTGGAACCGCTCCGCTGGCCGGAGTTGTGGGCGGAGCCTGCGACTTGAGCCGCGCGAGAACGCGATCGGTGAGGTCGAGCCTCTTGTCCGCGGCAACCACGACGCTGGCTTGCGCACCGACATCGAGGATCATCGAGTAGCCGTCCTCGGCCCGGATCGCTTCGATGACGCCCTGCACTCGCTCCATGATCGGCTTGACGAGCTGCGCCTGTCTCGCCTGCATCGTCGAATCCAGGCCGCGAGCGCGGTCCTGATACTGCGCCTCGCGGTCCCGAATCGCCTTGCCTCGGGCGGCCCGCGCGGTCGTATCGAGCGTTGCGGCGTCGCGGTCGTACGCGGCCATGAGCGCGGTCAGTGAATCGTTCATTCTGGAAAGCTGTTGCCGGTAAGCACCGACTTCCCTGTCGAACTGTGCTTCTGCTTCCGCGCGGCCGGGGGCCTGCTGAAGCAACAGCGCGGAATTGATATAGCCAATCTTGACCGGCACCTGGGTGGCGGCGCTCGACGTTGCCTGAGCGCGCGCTCCTCCAGTGACGATCAGAGATGCGGCCAGTGCGAAAAGGCTCGCACGATGAAGCACTCGCATTATGACTCCAGTGTTAGAAGAATTGTCCGAGTTTGAAGTGGAGCTTCCAGCCAGGGGCCGGCCGCCCCGAGGTATCAACTTTGTCGAATCCATACCCGATGTCCACTCCCAAAGGTCCGAGCGGGCTCAAGGTACTCACTCCGAAGCCGAAGCTCCTGAAGAGGCGCGTCGGGTCAAACTCCTGCGGCTTCGCCCAAACGTTGCCGCCTTCGAAGAAAGTGTTCAAGTAGAGCGACTGGTTCAACCGGAGCCCGATCTCGGCGGTCCCCGTGAAGTATGCATTTCCGAACGACGCCCGGCTCGCCTGATTCTGGTTAGCGTTGGGATCGTAGCCGTTGGGAGTTATCGAGAATTCGTCGTACCCGCGCAGCTGCTCGCCGTACTGGGTGCCGCCCAACGTGAACGCCTGTGAATAGAAAAACGGTCCCGTATCGCCGAACACCGCACCTGCTTTGGCCGACAAGCCGACGACGAACATCATCGGCTCTCCACCCAGCAGGCTGCCTCCAATTGCCCCGATGGGGGCGTAGGAACGCATCTCCGTCGTGTAACGCTGGAACGCGGCTGTCCCGCCGAGCGGGCCGCCGTTGAATTGCGCGTTGAACGACTGGAGCCCGCCGTCGGCCGGGAATGGGAGTCCCGTTCGCGTGTCATGCGTCGCAGTGAAGCCGAGTGTCGAACGGAAACAGCTCTTGCAAGCGTCGGCCACGGTAGCGAGAAGCCCCGTGTTCTCGTACTTCACCTTCTCGCCGCCGTAGGACACGTACAGACGCGTGTACAGCGAGCTCGGCACCGGGAAGCCCAATTGGATCTGGCCTCCCGTTCGGATCGCGCCTCCCAACTCCGCCAGCTGGAAGCGCGACCGGCTGTGATAGGCCGTAAGGCTTCCGGAGATACGCGACTGACGGATGTTCGGATCGCTGTACGTCGCGTTGAAATCGTTGATGTAGCGCCCGAATTGCCACTGTATCTGGGCGCGCTTGCACCGGCCCAGCAGGTTGGGCTGGTCGAGGCCGATGAATCCACCGAGGCCGGTACCCTGTCCCATCGACGCGCCGAAGTTGACGTTCCCGGTCCGCTTCTCCTTCACTGTAAACACGATGTCGACGTCGCCCTGATCGCCACTCGGCTTCGTGTCAGGAGCGGGCATCGGCGTCTCGAAGAAGTTGAGGTTGCCGATGTTCTGATAGCTGCGGATCAGGTAATTCCGATTGAACACCTGCCCCGGGGCAAGCACGATCTGCTCACGAATGCAGGACTCGTGTGTGTAGTCGTTGCCGACGATCTCGATGCGATTGACGATCGCGGGCGAGCGCTCGTCGATCTCCCAGCGAAGGTTCACCTTGCGCACCGAGTCGGTGCTCGGCACGCGCTCCATCACCGGTCGAATCTGCGCGTAGATGTACCCCTCGTCGTTGTACGCTTCGGCGAGCTTCTGTTGCGCGTCGTCCCATTTCGCGGCGTCGAACGTGTTGGGGGGGTTGATGTAGCTGCGGCGGATCAATCCCACTGTGCGCTGGCTGATCGTCGCCTGTTGGTTCTTTCCGAACGGATAGAACGCGTCGATCTGTTCGGTCGAGAAGCGCCGGTTGCCGAGCACCTCGAAATTTCCTACGGTGTACCGCGGACCCTCGCTCACGGTGATGTCGACGAGGCCCTTGCCGTTGGCGCGGTCGACGATGAGGGTGTCCTTCAGAATCCTGAAGTCGATGTAGCCGCGGCTCGCGTAGAGCTCGGGAATGTGCTCGCTGAGGTCGCTCGCGTACTTGGCGTCATCGAACTCGCCATTGCGCGTGAACAGAAAGCCTTCGGGCTTCGTGTCCATCGCGGCGACGATGTCCGCATCCGAGATATTCTTGTTGCCGTTGATCCGGATCCCCGAGACGGCGAGGCGGCGACCCTCGTCGATCTTGAAGTCGATCGAAAGCTTGCCATCCACAATGGTCGATTCCGGCTTGATGCGCGCGAGATAGTAGCCGTTGCTCTCATATAGGGAGTCGGCGCTCGCGATCGCTTTCGCAATCTTGCCCGGATCGACGGGACCTCCAGTGGGAAACGCGAGCTTTTCCTTGACGTCTTTCGGAGAGACCCTGTCGGCGCCGATCACCTTGTAGCTCGTAAGAATCGGACGCTCGCGAACCTGGATGAGAAGGCTCGCCTTAGAGGTCGTTGGCGATACGCGGCACAGGATCTGGACATCGTCGAACTGTCCGGTGGCGTAGAGCGCTTTGATGCCGGTCTGGATGTCGTGCACGTTGAGCTGCGTACCCGCGGTCAGGCCGGCGGTCGAGCGGATCGCTGCCGAGTCTACACGCGAATTGCCGCTGACGAGGATGGATTCAGGAGTCGAACAGGCGCCGGGCGCGGTCTCCTGGGCGTGCAAAGGAGCCGCGCTCGCTGCGACGAGCGCCAGCATATATGAAGCAAATTTTCGCATCACACAAATATACACTATTGGGTTTTCGAGAGGTCCCGCTTGGGGCGAGTATCCTCATTAGACAACGGGGCCGGAAGAGAGTTGCTTCTCTCCTCCGGCCCCGTGTCCTACCGAAGCTGTTGTGCTACGCTTTCGGGGTCCCGCTGAGAACGCGGAAATCGAGCTTCTCGCCGTCGGCGGAGAGGTCCACTTCGATCTCGTCGCCCTTCGCGAACTCGGCGAGCAGGATCTTCTCCGAGAGAGGATCCTCGATGTACTTCTGGATAGCGCGCTTCAATGGACGCGCTCCGAACTTCTCGTCGTATCCGTGCTTCACCAGCAATGCGGACGCTGCGTCGGTCAGCTTCAAGGTCAGCTCTTCTTCGCCCAGGCGCTTCTGAACGTCTTTCAGAAGAATCCCCACGATCTCGGCGATGTTCTCCTGTGAGAGCGGGTGGAAGACGATAACGTCGTCGAGCCGGTTCAGGAACTCCGGATTGAAGACGTGCTGCATCTCCTCCTTGACCTTCTCTGCCATCCGCTCGAAGCTCGACTTCTGGTCCGGTGCATGGAACCCGAGACCGCGACCCTTCGTGATGTCGCGCGCTCCGATGTTCGACGTCATGATGACGACGGTGTTCTTGAAGTCGATCACGCGTCCGTAGTTGTCGGTGAGGTGGCCCTCATCCAGCACCTGCAGCAGGATGTTGAACACATCGGGATGCGCCTTCTCGATCTCGTCCAGGAGAACCACGCTGTACGGCTTGCGACGCACGGCTTTCGTGAGCGTGCCCGAATCCTCGTAGCCGACGTAGCCCGGAGGCGCACCGATGAGTCGCGACACCGAGAACTTCTCCATGTACTCGCTCATGTCGACGCGAATCAGGGCCGATGGATCGGCGAACAGAAACTTCGCCAGCTGGCGGGCGACTTCCGTCTTGCCGACGCCGGTCGGCCCGGAGAATATGAACGAGCCGATCGGACGATTCGGATCCTTGAGTCCCGCGCGGCTGCGGCGAATCGAGCGCGCCAGAGCCTTAATGGCCTCTTCCTGCGCAACCACCGACTGATGCAGCTCCTCTTCCATCCGAAGCAGTCTCGCCGTCTCGGCTTCCTGGAGGCGCATCACGGGAATTCCCGTCCAGCGGCTCACGATGAAGGACACTTCGTCCTCACCGAGTACAGGCCGGTGTGATTGGCGATGCTTCTCCCACTCTTCCTGCTTCTTGCGAATCTCGCCCTGTAGCTCGCGCTCACGATCGCGCAGCGATGCCGCGCGCTCGAAGTTCTGATCGCGCACCGCGGACTCCTTGTCCACGTTCACGGCATCGAGCTGACCCTTCAGCTCGGCTACGGCGGGCGGAGGCGATTGCGTCGCCAGGCGCGCGCGCGCTCCCGCTTCGTCGATGACATCGATCGCCTTGTCGGGGAGGAATCTGTCCGTGATGTACCGCTCCGACAGCTTCGCCGCTGATTCCAGCGTCGCATCGGGGATCGTGACCTTGTGGTGCTCCTCGTACTTCTTCCGGAGTCCCTTCAGGATCTCGACTGTCTCGTCGACCGAAGGCGGCTCGACGATCACGGTCTGGAAGCGGCGCTCGAGTGCCCCGTCTTTCTCGATATACTTGCGATACTCGTTCAGGGTCGAGGCACCGACGCACTGCAGCTCGCCGCGCGCGAGCGCCGGCTTGAGCATGTTGCTCGCGTCGATTGCGCCTTCGGCTGCGCCTGCTCCGACGAGAGTGTGCAGCTCGTCGATGAACAGGATGATGTTCTTGTTCTGCGCGATTTCGTTCATGACCGCCTTGAGGCGCTCCTCGAACTGACCGCGATATTTGGTGCCCGCAATGACGGCTGCCATGTCGAGCGACAGCACGCGATTCTCTCGCAGAGAATCCGGGCATTCTCCATTCGCGATGAGCTGAGCGAGGCCTTCGACGATTGCCGTCTTGCCCACGCCGGGCTCACCGATGAGTACCGGATTGTTTTTCTTGCGGCGCGTCAGGATCTCCATCACGCGCTCGATCTCCTTCGCCCGCCCGATCGTCGGATCGAGCTGGTTGTCGGCGGCGAGCTGGGTGAGATCTCTGCAGAAATGATCCAGCGCGGGCGTCTTGGACTTTTTCTCGCCCTTGCCGGTCTGGGTCTGCGTCGTGCCTGGTGTTCCCTGCGTCGCGGCTGGCGTTCCACCCTGCGGCATCTCCGTGCCCAGCAGCCGGAGCGTTTCCGCTTTTGCTGCGTCGAGATTCACGCCGGCGTCGGTCAGAACCTGCGCTGCGATTCCCTTCTCTTCGCGGAGGAGGCCGAGCAGCAGGTGCTCCGTTCCAACATAACCGTGACTGAGATCACGGGCCTCGCCCATCGCCAGCTCGAGTACCTTCTTGGCGCGTGAGGTATACGGGAGGTCGGGGCCAGTGGCGGCAGCCGCTTTTCCCTTCTTCACGGTCTCCTCGATCTTCTGCTGAATCTCGTCGAGGTCGACGCTGAGATTTTGAAGGACGGCGGCAGCGACTCCCTCACCTTCACGGATGAGTCCGAGCAGTATGTGCTCAGTACCGACGTATTCGTGATGGAGGCGTGCAGCCTCCTCACGAGCCATGGCGAGAACCTTTCGAACTCGCTCTGTGAAGTTGTAACCGTTCATCTCTGCAATCCTCAGTGCGGGAGCTAGTTCCTTCGCGTGCGTGACAGTGTGGATCACTGCAGCGCGCGTGATTACCCGCTACCCATTACTCCGCCTCTGCCGCTAGCGTCTCCCGCACGTAACGAGCGCGTGCGACATTCGCTTCGCTTTCCGTCAGCGCTCTCCCCTCTGAATTGCCGAGGTGAGCCAGCTGACTAAATATCAGGAGCTTGTTGAGAGTATATACACTGAGACCGCTTATCAGTTTCAAACCGACAGCCAGTCGCACGCCGCTCAAATAGTTCATTGCTTCGTCGAAGCTCAAGCTGCGTGCATAGCGCAGCGTGCCAAAGGCACGCCATAGCTTGTCTTCTATAATATAACCCGCATCGCGCAGCAGAACCCGCCGCGCTTCTTCTTCTCGCTCTATTACATGTGTAACGACGCGTACGAGGTAATCAAGTAACTCGCCTTCCGACCTCCCCAGCGTCGTCTGATTCGAGATCTGGAAAAAATTTCCGACAACTTCGCTCCCTTCGCCGTACATGCCCCGATAGGTGAGTCCCACCTGCTGCAGACCAGCGAGCACCTTGCCTATTTCCTTGGTCAGCACCAGGCCCGGCAGGTGGATCAGCACCGATGCCCGGAGCCCGGTTCCGACATTGGTCGGACAGGCGGTCAGGTAGCCGAACTCGTTGTGAAACGCGTAGGGCACCTTGTTCCCCAGCTCGGCGTCGAGCCGCTCCAGCACGCCGAACGCGTCAGCGACGTGAAATCCGGAGTGCAATGCCTGGAGACGAAGGTGGTCTTCCTCGTTCACCATGATCCCGACACCGCGCGACAGGTAGACGGCAGCACCCGTGCGGACTGGCTGCTCATTGAGACCAGCGAGCTCTTTGCTCACGACGTGTCGCTCGTGCAGGAGCAGCCTGTCTTCGGGAGCCAATTCGTCCACACGAAGCAGAACGCCATCTTCGATTGATTGAAGTGCCGCAAACGCTTCCCGGACCTGCGTCAGAATTCGCAGCCGCTCACCATCGCGGGCACGGGGCGTAAAAGCATAGCCTTCCAGATTTCTCGCCAGGCGAATGCGCGTGGATATGACGATGTCAGCGTGCTCACCCGACGCATCGAGCCAGCTCGCGCCGCCGTCCGGGAGGAGAGTGAGATCGAGCATTACTCTATTCCCCGGAGCTTGTCCCGCAGGTCGGCGGCGAGCTCGAACTGTTCCGCATCGATCGCGCGCTTGAGGCGGTCGCGCAGCTCGGTGGCGCTCGACACGTGGGGCAGCTCCGCAGGCAGCGGCGCGACGTATCGGCGCCCTATGTGGCGTGAGTTGCCGTGGACTCGGCGCAGGAGGTCGCGCAGGCTGGTCTCGAACGCTTCGTAGCAATGGGCGCAACCAAGGCGTCCGGTCGCGCGAAAATCCGCCAGCGTCGACGAGCAGAACGGGCAATGCACGGGCTCGCCCTTGGCGCCCGGCATTTGCTCGTGGATCGTCTGCAGAAAATTGTTGATCTGAGGCTTGGACGAGCCGATGGTCGTCTCGACGCCACGCTCTGCCGCGCACTTCTCGCA
>DATARP010000152.1:0-24572 GCA_036264075.1 Gemmatimonadaceae bacterium | reverse complement strand
GTTGAGCGTGATGTACTTGTACCGGCGCGGCACCGTATCGACCCTTTCTCCGACGACGTCGATCTCGAGTGATTCGATCGGCGTGCGCTGCTTCGCCAGAATGTCGATGACATCGTACGACACACACGTCGCGAGCGCGCTGAGCAGCGTCTCCGGAGGACTCTGACCCGTTTCCCCCTCGCCGTCGATGCGGGCCGTCGGGCCGTTCGGTCGTCCGGCGTCGAAACGGTGGCCGCCCACCCAGTTGACGTGTATCAGCGACGGCTTCGCCGCCGGTTTTGCCTTCACCGGTGCCGTCACTTCTCCGGTCCTACCTCGATCGGAGCGCGAACCGCATTCCCCCACTCGGTCCAGCTCCCGTCATAGTTTCTGACGCGATCGTATCCGAGCAGGTACGTCAGCACGAACCAGGTATGGGATGAGCGCTCGCCGATACGGCAGTAGGCCACGATGTCGTCGCCTTTTTTCAGACCCTTTTCCTTCTCGTAGATCGCTCTTAGCGAATCCGCATCCTTGAAGCTTCCGTCCGGGTTTGCCGCGCGGGCCCACGGCACACTGCGCGCACCCTTGATGTGCCCTCCGCGGAGCGTGCCTTCCTGCGGATAGTCGGGCATGTGCGTCCGCTGCCCCGTGTATTCCTCGGGTGAGCGCACGTCGATCAACGGCTTCCCGCTGGCCGAATGCTCACGCACTTGCTGAAAAAAAGCACGGATCTTTTCATCCGAGCGCTTGGGCGCCTTGTAGCTGGTCTTCTTGTAGCTCGGGACCACGGTGTCGAAAGGGCGGCTCTCCTTCTCCCACTTGATTCGTCCGCCGTCGAGCAGCCTGGCATTGGTGAAACCGAACAGCTGGAACACCCAGAAAGCGTACGCCGCCCACCAGTTGTTCTTGTCGCCGTAAAACACGACGGTGGTGCTGTCGTCGATCCCTTTCTCGCGAAGAAGCTTCTCGAATTGCTCCGATGAGACGTAATCCCGAAGCACCGGGTCATTCAGATCCTGGTGCCAATCCACCTTCTGCGCTCCCGGGATATGGCCGGTATCGTAGAGCAGGACGTCTTCGTCGCTCTCGATGATTCTGATGTTCGGGTCGTCGAGATGCTCGGCGAGCCAGTTCGTGCTCACCAGTACCTCAGGGTGCACGTAGCCCTTGCCGGCAATTCCCGTATCGACAGCGGATGCGTTGCCTGTGATTGTCGCCCCCATGGTTCGCTCCTGAAAAAGGAGAGCTTGTAGCATAATCATGGAGAACCAGCGGGCGTGCAAGTAGAAGCGTCGGCAGCCATGTGTATCTTTCGTTCATGGGCGTCACGATGCGCGCGCAGATGGAGGCATACTCTCGGCACGTGCTCGTGTGCACGGGCAATTTCTGCTCGCCTGACCGCCGCGGCCGCCAGATCTACTCACTTCTTGCCAGTCTGCTCGAGCGCGAGGACCTGCTCTTCGGTCCGCATCGCGTCAAGCGCGGCGAAACTCCCTGCCTCGGCGTCTGCAGCGAAGGGCCGATCGTCGTGGTGTATCCCGACGGCATCTGGTACTCCGCAGTTACACCGCAGCTGCTCGAGCGAATCGTGGTCGAGCACCTGAAACACGGTAAGCCGGTCGAAGAGGCGATTTTCCATCGACTCTAGCCATGGCCCCATTTTACATCTTGAGGGGCCCGGATCAGTCAAGGGTTAGCGTTCGCTCCGGCCTTTGCTTTACCTTTGAGCGCAACCGGTAGAGAATTGCAGTGACCTCACCATTCAATCCACGCAGACTCGCGCTTGGAGCTGCGAAGAAACTGATCTTCGAGAATGAGGATCCGGAGACAGCGCTCGCGCGCATCGCCGGTCTCACGTCGATCGACAACCGCGGCACCCCGAGTCCGGAGAGCGAGTCCATGTCACGCACGCGCACCACCATTCTGAACAATCTCGACGAGATGTATCGCGAAGCTTTCGAGCGGGCAAAAGCGTCTGGCGACCAGACGCAGATGGCGACGCTCGATTTCGCTTACCGCCGGGAGCAGCTGTACTTCGAGATCCTTCTCGACGTCCGCGACGCATTAGAGCGTCGCTAGCTTGACGGCCCATCGCCGCAACACCCCCGAGCGGTGAACAGTCTCTGGGGCTGGGTCGGATTCAACGTCGTTGTCCTGGCGATCCTCGCACTCGATCTCGGGGTCCTTCACCGGAGATCCGAGAAAGTCTCCCTCAAGGAAGCAGCAACCTGGAGCGCCGTATGGGTCGCGCTCTCGCTCGGCTTCGCCTTCGCGATCTACCAGACGATGGGCAAGGAGTCCGGTCTCGAATTTCTGACTGGGTACCTGATCGAGTACGCGCTGTCGGTGGACAACATCTTTGTCTTCGTCCTGATCTTCACCTACTTCAAGGTGCCCGAGAAGTACCAGCACCGCGTTCTCTTCTGGGGAATCATCGGCGCTCTGGTGCTGCGCGGCGTGATGATTGTGGCGGGATCGGCGCTGGTGACCCGCTTTGCCTGGACGCTATACATCTTCGGCGCTTTCCTGGTGTTTACGGGAGTGAAGATGGCGTTCCAGAAGGACGAAGACGTATACAACCCCGAACGCGACCCGATACTGCGCCTCGCCCGCCGGTTGGTGCCGGTAACGGATGACTATCACGGCGACAAATTCTTCATTCGCCAATCGGACAAGCCCGGGCGCTCGCGCTACGCTGCGACTCCGCTATTCATCGTGCTGCTGATCGTCGACACCACCGACATCATCTTCGCCACTGATTCCATTCCCGCAATTTTCGCGGTCACGCGCGACCCGTTCATCGTCTATACCTCCAACATCTGCGCGGTGCTGGGACTCAGGGCGCTCTATTTCCTGCTCGCGAGCGTCGTCGACAAATTCGTCTACCTCAAGCTGGGATTGTCGCTCGTCCTGGTCTTCATCGGGGGGAAGATGCTCCTCGAGCACTTCGTACACCTCCCGATTGTCGCTTCGCTGGGCGTGGTCGGTGCGATTCTCGCCGCCTCGATCGTTGCCTCGCTCAGGTGGCCGCGGACAGGGCACTAAAGCCCGTCTGTGGGTTACCCCTGAGACAAGCGCGACGTCTTTTTGGGACCTTACCCCACTCTACATAAAACCTCAGGATTTCAGAATGAGATTCTATTCACGCGCGGCACTCGCTGCGATGATCGTCCTTGCTCCGCTTTCGAGCGCTGTGGCTCAAAATGCCGGAAAAAACCTGGCGATGGATTTTCGCATGACCAGCTCGGTGCAGGGCACGCCGGACACCGGCGTGATCGTAGGCCACGCGGTCGGTAACGCAGACAAGATGCGGCTCGATCTGACGATGAAAGGATCCGCCAGCAGGGTGACTCCCCTCGCTGACAGCGTTGTATCCATGATCGTGACTGACAGCGGCAAGACGATCACCTATCTCGACTCGAAGAAGAATCAGTTTCTGCGAGTGAGGCCCGCCGAGATGGTTGCCCAGGCGCAGCAGATGGGCGGCATGAAGATGGACTTCTCGGAGACTTCGGCCAAAGTTGACAGTCTCGGCGCTGGTCCGATGATCCTTGGACACTCCACGTCGCACTACCGTGTCACCACCGGCATGACGATGAGCATTAGCGCGATGGGCCAGCAGCAAACCGTGAAGATCGCGAGCACCAACGACGCCTACTACGCGAACGACGTGAAGGGATACCTGAATCCGTTTACGACCCTCACCGGCGGGGACATGTCGGCCATCTTCGGAACGACGAACAAGGACTTCGGAGAGAAAATGAAATCCGTGCAACAGAAGCTCCCCAAAGGAACTGCGTTGCGCGCGCTGAGCACGGCGACGATAGTTGCGCAGGGTCAGACGCGGATCACCAACACCGCGGCGGAAGTCACAGGCATCCAGTGGGTCACGTCGGATCCAAAGACGTTTGAGGTTCCCTCGACTTATACGGCGACACAGTTGCCGGGCATGGGTGGATCGTCGTCCGGAGCGATTCCACCGAAATGACGATTCGGTTGCGATAAAAAAAGGGCGGCCCTCCAAGGCCGCCCTTTTCAGTTCACGGCAAAAACTAGAACTGCACAATCTCCTCGTAGGCTTTCCTGAAATCGTCCGCCTGCGGAAGAATCGCGTCTTCGAGCTGTGGCGCGTACCCGACGAACGTGTCGGCCGATGCAACGCGCTTGACTGGCGCGTCGAGCCAGGCGAAGCACTCGTCGGCGATCGCAGCGGCGATTTCGGCGCCGTAGCCCCACGACATCGAATCCTCGTAGCCGACGATGACGCGCGAGTTCTTCTTAACCGATGCGAAAACGGTCTCCCTGTCCCACGGACTCAGGGTTCGGAGATCGATCACCTCCACCGAAATCCCGTTTTCCGCAACCGCATTCGCGGCCGTGAGCGCGCGCTGAAGCGTCGCTCCGTAAGTGATCACCGTCACATCCGTTCCCTCGCGCACCACCCTTGCCTTCCCGAAAGGAATCATGAAGTTGGGGCCGGGATACGGCGATTTGTTGTAGGTCTGGCGGTACAGATGCTTGTGCTCGAGAAAAAGCACCGGATCCTCGCACCTGATCGCCGTGCGCAAAAGTCCGTTCGCGTCGAGAGCTGTGGCGGGACAGACCACCCGCAGGCCGGGGCAGTGCGTGAAGATCGAAGCCCCCGTCTGCGAATGGTAGATCGCGCCGCGGATGTAACCGCCGTAGGTAGTCCTGATGACAACCGGCGCCGCGAAATTGTTGTTGGAGCGCCACCGCATCGTCGCCAGCTCGTCGCGGATCTGCATGTACGCGGGCCAGATGTAGTCGAAGAACTGCACCTCGACGACAGGCTTGAATCCGCGAATGGCCAATCCTATCGCGCGACCGACAATATTTGCCTCCGCCAGCGGTGAGTTGTAAACCCGCGCGCCGCCGAACTCCTTCTGCAGGCCCCACGTCACTTTGAAGACGCCGCCCTTGCCCTTCACCTTGCCGAGGTATTCCTCGCGCGACACGTCGGCAACGTCCTCGCCGAAGACCAGGATCTTCGGATCCCGGCGCATCTCGTCCTTCATGCAGGCATTGAGGAGGTCGACCATCGTCGTCGGGTCACCGGAGAACTGCGGATCGTCCTCGGTGTCGAACTGCTCCCCCGTTGGATCGACGTCGGGCGAATACACGCCGAAGTAGACTGTCTCGGGTCCGGGCTGCGGCTGCGCCAAGGCGTCGTCGGTTGCCGCGAGCACGATGGCGTCGATCTCTTCCTGGATCTGCTTGAGCTCCGTCTCCGTTGCGTGCCCCTCGGCCACGAGCCATTTGGGGAACTGCGTCACCGGATCCCGCGCCGCATCCGCTTCACGCTCGGCCGGCGGCCGGTACATCGTCTCGTCGTCGGAGAGTGAATGGGAGTAAGGCCGGATCACGTGCGCGTGCACGAAAGCCGGTCCCTTGCGCTGCCTGGCGTAATCGACTGCGCGCTGCATGGCGTCGTAGCTGGCAAGCAGGTCGCAGCCGTCCACTTCCTCGATGTGGAAATTCGGGAACGACCGCACGAGCTTCGAGATGCTCCCGCCAGCTGTGTTCACTTCAACCGGGACGGAGATCGCGTACCCATTGTCCTCGACCAGATAGACGACGGGCAGCTTGAGATTGGCGGCGCTGTTGAGGGACTCCCAGAACTCTCCCTCGCTGGTGGTGCCCTCGCCGGTGCAAACCAGAACCACCTCGTCCTTGTGGAATCCCTCCGAAATGTTCAGCAGCTTCGCGCGCAAGGACGCTTCGGCGCAACCCACGCTCTGAAGGAATTGCGTTCCCGTCGGTGAAGACGCTGACACGATGTTGTACGCCTTGTGGCCCCAATGGCTGGGCATCTGACGCCCGCCCGACGCGGGGTCGATCGCCGCTCCTACGGCCTCATAGAGCATTTCGGCCGGTGTGACGCCGAGCTCCAGACAGAGCGCGCGATCCCGGTAGTACGTGTAGAACCAGTCGTAGGTGGGCTTGAGAACCAGTCCCGCCGCCGTGAGAATCGCTTCGTGTCCCGCCCCCGAGATCTGGAAAAAGATCTTGTTCTGCCGCTTGAGCTGCACTTCCTTGTCGTCCAGCCGCCGGGAGAGCAGCATGTTGCGGTAAGCGGCAACAAGCTCTGCTGCTGAAAGCCTGGAGCTGGGTCCTGCCGACGATTTGCGTTCGGGAAGTGTTCTGGTAGCCATTGGTCTCCAGCGGGCGGGTCGAACTGGACCCCCAAAAATAGCAGATAGCGAGCCGGACAGTCTACGCGCCGAATTGGTTGGGCGGGTGGCCGGGTTTCCCGATCAGTAGTCGACCGGTCTCAGGTAAGCTTCTCCGATCCCGGTTGCACTGACCGTCGCGACAGTCGGAAGCTTTCTCTTCCAGTGCGTGCCGGCCAGGCGCTTCCGAACGAGCTCGACTTTCTCTGGATCGAAACCCCGCGCCACGAGCGCGGCGGGACTGTATCCGCTCACCAGCCAGTTTAGAATTTCGTCGGCCTCGGCGTAGCGGATTCCGAAATCCCGCTCATCGGTCTGACCTTCTATCAGATCGGCGGATGCCGGCTTGCTGATAATCACGTCTGGGACGCCGAGAAATTTTGCGAGCGCCCACACCTGCGTCTTGAACAGATCGCCAAGGGGGTTGATTGGTGGCGAATCGTCAGCGTGCCAGGTGAAGTAACCCAGCAGTCTCTCTGTCTTGTTGCCCGTACCGACGGGCAGCGCTTTGTATTTCGCCGACAGGTCGAATAACACGATCATTCTTTCCCGGGCCATGACGTTGCCTCTGCGTGCCGGATCCGCGTCGGGCTCGTTGGCGAGATAGCCATCGACTGCCGGAGAGATATCGATCGTGCGCGACTCGATTCCCAGCTTGTCGATCACGAGCTGGGCGTGGGCGAGAGAATCGGGATTCGAAGTGCGATACGGCATTCGCACCGCCACGACGTTCTCAGGGCCGAGCGCCTGCGCCGAGAGAAATGCGGTGACCGCGGAATCGACTCCGCCGGAAAGTCCGACGACGGCTTTCTCGAACCCGCGGCGCTCGAACTCTTCGCGGAGAAAAGACACCAGCCATCCTGCGGCGAGCTCGGCATCTATCGCCACTGGGGGCGGACCTCCCGGTGAATCGGGAGTGCGCATAACTGGAATCGGATCGCTTCCGTTCAGCCCTGGATTTGCGGATTTGCTGCCGGCTCTCGTTTTCGCCGACGTACGCCCGGAACGCGCTCCGCTCTTGGCTGCTTTGCCGGACAACCTGCTCGCGGTCCCTTCGGTGGATGGCGCGTCGGCCCGTTCCCCTGTAGCACTGCGGTCCCGTGGGGTGAGCGGGCCTCCGTCGGCCGCGCCCTCGTCGTAGCTCAGCACCAGGCGCTCGCCAGCCTGGATGCGATCGACGGTCCGCATCAAGTGCGGCATCATCGTCTGGAGATCGGTGAGGAGCGGCGCGTCGGACCGCGCCCGAGTGAGGTCCTGCGGGTCGAGGGTGATCGTCATGATCGTCTCGTCCCACAACGGCGCCTTTGCGCGGACATCTCCGTAAGGGCCGGCGATGATCGAGCCACCCGAGAAGGTCTTGCCGCCTTCCGTCCCGACGAGATTCACCAGCGCCACAAAGACGCCCTGCTCCTCGGCGATGTCGCGTGCGAGGCGCTCCCACCGCTTGAGGTTGGCGGGCACCGGACCTTCGTCGTCCCGCGGCCAAACGCCGCGCGCGGGGGACGCCGAAAGAATGAATATCGTCGTGGCTCCGTCGAGGGCGGCCACGGTCCCGGTGAGACTGTGCCACGCGTCCTCGCAGATGAGCATCGCGGCGCGGCCCCAGCTCGTGTCAAATGCGCGGACCTCGAAGCCCCGGTCGACGAATCTCTCCTCGTCGAACATGCCGTAGGTCGGAAGGAAGAGCTTGCGGTGCACGTGCCGGATCACCGGCTCATCGGTGCTTCCGCCCAAAGTCACATAGAGCGCGCTATTATAGAAAGCGTTGTTCCACACCTCGTAAAACCCAATGCACACATCGAGTGGGCGTGGTGTAGTAACGGCACTGGCGTACTGCGCCTGAAGATCGCGAGCAAAGGCGCCGGCCGTCATGGCGACGTCGCGGACTCCACCCTCGACGAAGTATCCGGTGAGCGCGGTCTCCGCGAAGACAGCAACGTCCGGACGCGGCTCGAGGGCATCTATCTGCGAAAATATCCCGGCCAGCCGCTCGACGTTGGCGGTGTAGTCGCCCTTTCGCGGCTTGAACTGAACTACGACGAGATGAATAGAGCGATCCATCCTTCTGAAGTTGCCATGACGACGGGGTACAATCAACCGCTCCGCGCGCTTGCGCTGGCCCTGTTTTTACTTGGTTCCGCGACGGCGCGCGCCCAGGAATCCAGGACGGCCGACGAGCCGTGGACTATCGTTCCCGTGCCCCAGGCCTCACTCGTTCTGGCACGCGACGGCTCCCTCATCGGTGAGATCGGCAAGGAGATTCGCACCAGCGTGTCGATCAAGTCGCTTCCGGCATACCTGCCACACGCGTTCGTCGCCGTAGAGGATCACCGCTTCTACCAGCACGATGGAGTTGACGTCGTCGGAATCGCCGGCGCGCTCAAGGACAACATTTTCGGTGAGCGGCGCGGGGCCAGCACGATAACGCAGCAGCTCGTGGGCAACATGCACCCCGACCAGATCGACCGCACCGACATGAGCCTGGGAAGAAAGCTCAAGGAGCAGTCGGCAGCGCGGGAAATGGAGAAGCACTACACCAAGGATCAGATCCTAGAAGCCTATTTGAACCAGATTCCGTTTGGACACGGGTGGTACGGCGTCGAGAGCGCCGCCCGCCACTACTTTGGCAAGAGCGCCTCGAAGCTCTCGCTGGCGGAATCGGCAGCCCTCGCCGCGATGCCAAAGGGCCCGGCGCTTTACGATCCGCTCAGATACCCGGATCGCGTCAAGCAGCGCCGCAACGTCGTGCTCTCCTTGATGGCGGATCAGGGATACGTCACCAGGGCTCAGGCGACGACCGCGCAGGGAGCGCCACTCGTCACGCTGCCCAACAGCGGATACTCCGCCTATTCACCGTGGTTCGTCGATGTCGTGCGCATCCAGGCGCAGCGCGCGGGGATTCCGGTTACCCAGGGCGGCTACCGGATCTACACGAGCCTCGACCCCGCGCTCCAGAATGCTGCCGCGAGTGCCTTGCTCGAGGAGACTGCGGCAGTCGAATCGCAACCGGACTATGCGCATCCCAAATACTCAGCGGGATCCCGCACGGCGCCCACGCGGACGACCGATTACCTGCAGGGAATGGTCGTCGCCCTCGACCCGGCCTCGGGAGACGTTCGCGCGCTGGTTGGCGGACGCGATTACGGTGACTCGCAGTTCGATCGCGCGGTGGACGGCATGCGGCAGCCGGGTTCGTCGTTCAAGCCGATCGTCTACGCGGCGGCGATTGCGGACAGCATCACCCCGAACACGATCTTCTCCGATACGGCCCTCTCGATCCTGCTCCCGAATGGCACCGTCTACCGTCCCGAAGATTCCGACGGCCAATACCTCGGCCCCCTCACGCTCCGCGACGCGCTCGCCAGGTCGCGCAATGTCGTAGCAGTTCAGCTGGGAATGAAGCTCGGGATGGATTCGATCGCGAGCCTGGCGCGTCGGATGGGACTCAGCTCGAAAATCGCTCCCTATCCCTCCAGCGCTATCGGAGCGTCGGTCGTCCAACCCCTTGACCTGATCGCCGCCTACACGACCTTCGCGAACCTCGGAACCCCGGTTGAGCCGCGCTTCATATACCGTATAGAGGACAGGAACCGCAAAGTTGTATTGTCACGCCAGGTTCAAGCCCTGGCTCCGGCTCTGGACCCACGCGTCACCTACGTTGTCCGCGACATGATGCGCGACGTCGTCGAGCGGGGGACTGCGTCGAGCATCAGACGATACCTGCCCGCGACCGTTCCGGTTGCCGGAAAAACGGGGACCACGAACGATAACTCCGATGTCTGGTTCATCGGCCTCACGCCCGATCTGGTGGCCGGAGTCTGGCTCGGCTTCGACAAACCGACGTCGATTGCGAGTGGAGCTGCTGGCGGATCGATGGCGGCGCCCATCTGGGGAAAAATGGTCGCGCGGTACTACGCGTCGCACCCCCAGCTCGCCGCCTCTCACGCGGCTGAGCAGTGGAATCCGCCGCTCGGCGTCATCATGGGCGATTTGGACCGCGCGACCGGGGAGCTGGCGACAGATCAGACTCCGCCCGACCGGCGGTACACGGAGTATTTTGTGGAAGGAACGGAGCCGCCGGCGCTGAGGGCGGATCCATGGAAGTTGTTTGGGTGGGGACCGATAATCTTCTAGCGTAGCGGATTCCAATCCCCGCTAGTATGTTCGCGACCCACCCAGATTTCCGCGCAATTCGGGGCGCCAACTCAGTCGTGAACAGGCCTGCCGCAGCACCAAATGATGAAGAATCAGATCTCGTCGTCCGCATCCGCAGAGGCGATGAGGCTGCATTCGAGTCACTCTACCTGGATCACCACAACGAGCTGTGGCGATTTGCTTATTCCTACGTGCGATCCCGCGACGTCGCCGAGGAATTGGTGCAGGATGTATTTCTCGCGGTTTGGGGAACGCGCGCGACCTGGGAAGTGAACACTCGCGTGCGGGCGTGGCTGTTTGCGTCGATTCGCCATCTCGCCCTCAACCATCTTCGCCATGAGCGCGTCGTGGCGCGGACAATCCCTGTCGGGGCCTGGGCCGGGAGTCATTCTTCGGTAGCGACCGAGCCAACCGGGGAGCACCAGCTCGGCCCGATGACGATGGGCGCCACTCCGATGGATCAGCAGCTATCGCTGGAGGCCGAAGAATTCGCGAAGGCGGTCGGCCGAGCGATCGCTGCCCTTCCCGAACGGCGGCGCATTGCGATGACGCTTCGCTGGAAGCATGACATGTCTTCTCTGGAGATCGCACGGGTCCTCGGCACCAGCCCGGAGGCGGTGCGAACGCTACTGACGCGGGCTCGCGCCGACCTCGCCGGCCTTCTCGACCAAGCCCGCCACTAGCCAGTCCCGCAGCGCAGTGTAACGCCGCGGCGACTCGCGGTATGTACATACGTGGAACTCTGGCGGAATAGCACACTCCTAGTACTTGTCCGTGGCTGATCGCCTGCCCGGCGACGGCATCGATGCCGAGCTGCTCGATCGCTACCTCGCCCACGAGTGTTCGGAGGCCGAGGTGGCGATCGTGCGCCGTCACCTTATGGCGCGACCCGCGTTCGCCAAAGCGCTCAGTGCGTTTCTGGCAGATCTGGAAGACGAGCAATCGCGTCCAGCTGCGCCGGACCCCCAGGCTTCGTGGCTTCAGCTACGGGATCGACTCCACGATATCGACGACGATTCCCAACACCGGCAGGGAGTGACGCCGGAGGCGAGGCGCACTGCGACCGCGGAGCCTCGTCATGTCTTCACCCTCCTGCCATCGCGCCGGCGTTCGGGCTGGCGGCGAATCATCTTTCCGGCTGTAGCCGCCGGCGTCGTGGTTGCCGGCGCGTTTGGTCTCGCACGTAGCAAGAAGGTGGCATCCCCGCCACCGCGGCCGCCGGAGACTTTCGCCACCGCCAATCGCGAGCGGGCCGAGCTCCGCCTCTCCGACGGAACACGCATCCGTCTCGCACCGGCCAGTCGCGTGGAAGTCGCCGCGGACTACGGAGAGCAGCAGCGCGTCGTGCACCTCGAGGGACAGGGCTACTTCGAGGTAAAGCACGACACGACGCGCCCGTTCACCGTCTACGCCGGGTCGGTGACCGCGCGCGATCTCGGAACCGATTTCGCCGTGCGCAGCTACCCTGAGGATCGCGCGGTCCAGGTCGTTGTTCGCACTGGGGCGGTCGCGATGGCCGGCGTCGGCCGTCTCGCCGCGGGCGACGTCGGCCGGCTGGGAATCGATGGCACCTCGAGCCTCACGCGCGGCGTCGCAGTCGACTCGCTTCTCACCTGGCTCGATGGAAGACTCGTATTCCACGACACGCCACTCTCCACTGTAATCTCCGAGCTGCGGCGATGGCACGACGCCGACGTGCGGCTCGCCGACCCTGCGCTCGGTGCGCTGCCATTCACTGGCGTTCTCACTGATGCATCACTCCCCTCGTCAATCAACCTCGTCGCGGCCACACTCGGTCTTCGCGCGCGACGCACTGGCGACCGTGTCACTCTCAGACGCATCGGCGGCCTGACACCGGTCTCTCTCTCACCCGCCGCGCACCGCGCGCGGTAAACGATATATGTCAGCTCACTCTGTCAGTCACGATCACACGCTCCAGAATTCGGGAGGACGTTCCATGCAGTTCGTATCTCGTTCGACTCTCATGGCACTGCTCTTTGCAGTGCTTCTCATTCCCGTGGCCGGCTCGTCGCAGCTGGTCACAAGGCAATCCGCCTATGTCGTTCGCTTCGCATCGGCGATCGACGAAAGTGATGCACCAGTGATGCTGAAGCAGGCAATTACAGTACGTCTGCGCAAAGTGACCCTCGAGCGCGCGCTCCAGGAGATTACTCGGCAGGCGGGCGTTTCCCTGGCGTACAGCGCCGCCGTGGTGCCCGTTGATCGCATCGTCTCTGTCGATGTGCACGACGGCACAGTTTTGCGCGCGCTGTATCAGGTCCTCAGCGGCAGCAAGGTCGAGCTGTGGGTCTCCACCGAGGGACACATGGCGCTCGTTCCCGCGTCTGCTGCTGACGATGACGCGGCGAACGGTACCGTGACCGGACGAGTCGTGATGGCGGTCACTGGCGATCCCGTCAACGACGTGACCATCTCCGTGAGCGGCACCAGGCTTCGCGGAACAACCGGCACTGATGGTCGATACTCTATCACCGGCGTGCCCGAAGGTCCCCACCTCGTCTTTGCCCAGCGCATAGGGTTCGGAAGGGATAGTTCCTCTGTGGTGGTTCGCGCAAACGAGACGGCGACCGTGGACTTCACTCTGCGCCAGGTCGCAGTCAGCCTCAATGAGGTGGTAACTATCGGTTATGGAACGCAGCGCCGTCGCGATCTTACCGGTGCTGTCGGATCGGTGACCTCGGCCGACATTCAAAGCACACCAGTGGTGTCGGTGGAACAGGCGCTGCAGGGCAGGGTCGCCGGCGTTCAGGTAACCGGCGGCAGTGGCCAACCCGGCGCAAGCGCGGCGGTCAGGATTCGCGGCGGCAACTCGATCACCGCCGGCAATGATCCGCTGTACGTCATCGATGGTGTTCCTGTCGCGGCCAGCGCAAACGGAACGAACACCTACACTCTCGAGACGCAGGGAGTAAGCGGTCTCAACCCCCTCGCGGCAATCAATCCTTCCGATATCGAATCCGTCGAAATCCTGAAGGACGCATCAGCGACGGCGATCTACGGAGCTCGCGCATCGAACGGAGTCATTCTGATCACGACCAAGCGCGGCCGGACGGGAGCGAACACCGTGACCGTCTCCGCGTATCACGGGGACCAGACGGTCAGACATCGTCTGTCCCTGCTCAACTCGCAGCAATTCGCCGCGTACGCCAACGCCGCGCGCATCAACGGCGGTCAACCAGCATTGTACACGCCCGCTGAAATAGCGGCGCTTCCGAACACGGACTGGCAGAACGCGATTTTCCGCACCGCTCCCGTGTCGAATTTCGAGGCGTCCATCTCGGGCGGCGACAACGATACGCACTACTATGTCTCCGGCAACCTGCTCCGGCAGGACGGCGTCGTGCTCAACACCAATCTCAACCGCGGCTCCGTGCGTCTCAATCTCGATCAGGACGTCAGCAGCAGATTCCGCGTAGGCAATCGCTTCACCTTGAGCCGCTCCCAGTCGCAGCTGATGCCGAATGGTGGCGGGGGGCAGGAAGTGTCGTCAGTTCTTCTCAACGCCCTCACCGCTCCGCCGACGATCGGCATTCTCGGTTCCGGCTCTGAATATTTCGTTGGGCTGAATTCCGCGACCGGCCGCACGTTCGCAAATCCGGTCGCTGCCGCTGCGCTGATCACCAACCAGGAGCAGCAGAACCGCTTCGTCGGCAACGTTTTCGGCGAGTACGATCTGTTACCGAAGCTGACGTTCCGGTCCTCCTTCGGCGCCGACTACCTCTCTTCGATGCAGGACTTCTACTCTCCATCGACGACCTACCCGGGAGTGACGACGGGTGGCTACGGCAGCCGCGGCTCACTCGCCGTCACAACGTGGCTGACTGAGAACACTCTGCACTTCTCTCCCGGCCAGGTCGGGCTGCTACACGCACTCGATCTGCTCGGAGGCATCACGCTACAGCGTACCAACTCCAGCAACGTGTCGGGCACGGCCCAGAATTTCGTCACCGACGCGCTCGCTCAGAATGGGTTGAACACCGGTGGGACCTTCCTCGGCGTGTGGACGGGGGCACCGCACTCATCGCTCGCCTCGTACTTCGCCCGCGCGAACTGGAACTTGGTCGACCGGTTCCTGTTTACGGTGACCGAACGCGTGGACGGATCCTCTAAATTCGGCGTCGGCAATCGGTACGGCTACTTTCCCTCGGCCGCGATAGCTTGGCGTCTGTCGGACGAGTCGTTCGTCAGGCGACTCGGCTGGTTCGACGATCTCAAGCTGCGCACGAGCTATGGCCGCACCGGCAACCAGGACATCGGTGACTACAAGGCGCTCGCCACGCTCGGCAGCTCCACTTACCTGTTCAACGGCACGAAGGTCGTCGGATATTCGCCGAGCACGCTGGCGAATCCCAATCTCAAGTGGGAGACCACGACGCAGGGGAACCTCGGACTCGACGTCGCATTGCTGCGTAGCCGGCTCCTTCTCACCGGGGACGTGTACAACAAGACCACGAAGGATCTTCTCCTGGAAGTCGCAGTCCCCGCCACACTCGGCTACAGCACGCAGCTGCAGAATATCGGGAGCGTGCGGAATCGCGGCGTAGAGCTCGCGCTCAACACCGTGAATACCACCGGCACCCTCGGGTGGACTTCCGGGTTCAACATCTCCTGGAACCGGAACAAGGTGCTGAATATCGGAGCAGACACGATGATCGTGGGTCCGGTCGGTGTAGGCGCCGGTGCCAACCAGAATCCCACCATCCTCAAGGTGGGTCAGCCGATCAACTCGTTCTATGGTTACGTGTACGCCGGCATGGCGAACGGGCAGCCGACCTACGCCGATCTGAACGGCGACGGCGTGATCTCGACGGCGGACCAGCAGATCATTGGTAGCGCCGAGCCGAAGTACACGGGCGGGTTCACCAACGATTTCACGTTCCGGAACTTCGATCTCTCCGTCTTCATACAGTTCTCGAAGGGCAACCAGATCTACAACATCACCAGGGCGCTGCTGACCAACGACGCCGGCAACAACAATCAGCTCACCGACGTGCTCCCGGCACAGAGCGGCGGCGCGAACGGCATTCCAGTTCCCAAGATCGGCAACACGTACGATACGCGGCCGTCGACGCTCTTCGTCGAAGATGGCTCCTACATCCGCGGCAAGAATCTCCGCCTCGGCTACAACCTGCCTGAATCACTGCTTCAGTCTTCGCGGGCCGGGCACCTGCAAAACGCGCAGATCTACATCAGCGCAGTGAATTTCTTTACGAAAACGAAGTACACGGGGTTCGATCCGGAGGTGAGCGAATACGCCACGAGCGTGCTTGCCCAGGGCATGGACTTCGGCACGTATCCCCAGACACGACAGTTCATCGTCGGCTTCACTACCGCCTTTTAGCTCGCGACGGAGTCACGCGAATCCTATGCAGACCAATAATAAATTTCTCAACGTAATGAGCAGGAAGACGGCGCTCCTCGGCTGTCTCACCGCGCTCGCGCTCGCAGGTTGCGACAAATTCCTCGAGCCGAATCCTACCGACGTGCTCGCACCCGAGAACTTCTACAGGTCGCGCGCCGATGCGATCTCGGCGGTCAACTCGGTCTACGCCCAGACCCCATGGGTGTACTTCTTCTACTGGTACGAGTCCGACGTAGCTTCGGACGACATCCTCGCCACGTCGAACTTCGGCGCGGACGGACACCAGCTCGCTTCATACACGTTCGATCCGACGCTCTGGTCGATCGACAACGTGTGGAGCAATGCCTACATCACGATCAATCGCGCCAACATTGTGCTCGACCGGGTGCCGCCGATCGCGATGGAGGTCACGGAGCGCGATCGCGTCCTTGGCGAGGCGCACTACCTGCGCGCGCTCATGTACTTCGAGCTCGTTCGCATGTTCGGCGACGTTCCACTGATCCAGCACGAAGCCAAGTCGGTGGCCGATGCCCAGATCCCGCGCAGCCCAGCCTCTGAGGTATACGCGCTGATCGTGAGCGATCTCCAGACAGCGATGAACGATCTTCCTGCGTCGTACTCCGGACCAGACCTCGGCCGGGCAACCTCGGGTGCGGCAACGTCGCTGCTCGCCAAGGTCTATCTCAACGAGAAGGACTACAACAACGCTGCGAAGTTCGCGGGACAGGTGATGCTCTCGGGTCACTATGGACTCAACGCGCGCTGGCTCGACAATTTCAAAATTTCCGATGAGTTCGTGAATCCGGAGAGCATCTTCGAGATCAACTACGGCGCGCCGGAGCAAACCGCCGGGGTTGTCGGAAGCGTTCAGTCGCTGTTCAGTCTTCCTTCCGGCTTTCCGGGTGGAGATGCCTACGGCCTGATGCAGGTGGCCCCGGACCTGATCGCTCTCTATTCGTCGAACGATCAGCGCGGAGATCGCGCCACATATATGACGTCTCCCTACACAGACGCGGATGGTCGCACGGCCACGTGGGGTGTACCGAATGGAGCCGCGTTCCACAAATGGCTCGATGAGACTGACAGCAAGGACATGACTGCCCGATCCTGGCAGCAGATGCCGAACAACTGGATCATCCAGCGCTATGCGGACGTGCTGCTGATTTACGCCGAGGCCGTGAACTCCGGCGGCACTCCGACCGCCGGAACAGCCGAGGCAGCTCTGAATCAGGTTCGCACGCGCGCCGGCATTCCGGCGGTTGTTGGGCTCGCGCCCGCGGCGCTCACCGATACCATCCGGGTGGAGCGCCGCCGCGAATTCGCCTTCGAGGGTCAGCGGTGGTTCGACTTGTCGCGGTGGGGAATACTCGACGCGACGGTCAGGGCGAAGACGGCAGAGATGCAGACGCTCCAGCCCGGCGAGACATCGGTCCACGGTGTGACGAGCAATCTCTTTCCAATTCCGATCGGCCAGATCAACAGCAACTCGCATCTGACGCAGAATCCCGGCTGGTGATCCAGGTGGGACCGCTGCGGCGAAGGCGCCGTACGGCAGCACCGAATCGGGTGCTGCTTGCGGCGCCGTCGTTCGTCTTCACCTATTGCATGGTTGTCAAATGAGTGTCAAATCGACGATTCACATTTCGATTGTCGTTCTGTCGGGATTTCTCACAGCGTGCGGCCACAACTCCGCCGTCGGGCCGGGCGGGCCCCCTCCGCCCCCGGGTCCCGTTGCACAAGCCTGGGTCACGACCGCGAATCAGTCCCGTCTGCTCTCACAGGATCCAGACCTCCAAATCCGCGCGGCGACCGATGCATTTCCGATCGTCATCAACGTGGACGAGTCAACCGTCTATCAGGAGATGGTCGGTTTTGGCGCGGCGATGACCGATGCGTCGGCGTATCTCATCCAGCACAAGCTCGGCGCGCAGCGCGACGCAATTCTTCACGAGCTGTTCGGCCGGAATCCCGGAATCGGACTGAGCTTCGTCCGAGTCCCGATGGGCGCGTCGGACTTCTCCACCCACGACTACAGCTACGACGACATGCCCGCGGGGCAGACCGATTCCACGTTGGCCAATTTCTCACTGGCCGAGGATCAGGTCGACAAGCTGCCGGCGCTCAAGGCGGCGCTGGCGATCAATCCGCAGCTGAAGCTCGTAGGTTCGCCATGGAGCCCTCCTGGCTGGATGAAAACCACGGGCAGCTTGATTCAGGGAACGCTTCGCCCCGAGTTTTACGGCTCCTTCGCAGAGTATTTTCGAAAGTTCATCGACGGATACGCGACGGCAGGCGTGCCGATGTTCGCGATCACGCTGCAGAACGAGCCCGCTTACGAGCCGTCGGACTATCCCGGCATGCGACTGGATCCCCCCGCACGCGCCGACGTGATTGGCAATCACATGGGGCCGCTCTTCACCTCGGCGGGAATCCAGACATTGATCCTTGACTGGGACCACAATTGGGACCTGCCGAGCTCGCCGCTCGCCGTGCTCGCTGACCCGACCGCCAGAAATTATGTGAGTGGGGTCGCCTGGCACTGCTACGCCGGCGACGTGAGCGCGCAGGACAACGTTCACTCCGCCTATCCGTCGAAGGACGCCTATTTCACAGAATGCTCCGGCGGTGGCTGGGCGCCGGTGTGGGCCGACAACCTGAAGTGGTTTGTCGGAACGCTGATCATCGGCAGCACACGTGGATGGGCCAAGGGCGTGGCGCTCTGGAATCTCGCGCTCGACGAGAACGCGGGGCCCCACCTGGGCGGTTGCGGCAACTGTCGGGGCGTGATCACGATCAATTCGGCCAACGGCTTCGTCACGCGCAACGTGGAGTACTACGCGCTCGCCCACGCCAGCCAGTTCGTGAGGCCCGGCGCGCACCGCATTGCATCAACTACCAATGTGGGCGGACTACAGAGCGTCGCATTCAAGAACGCCGACGACGGCTCGAAGGTTCTCATCGTTCTCAATACCGGTTCGGCCGAAGTCTCTTTCGCCGTGCACTTCGGTGGCAATGCGATTCTCTACGCGTTGCCCGCCGGCGCCGTCGTTACTTTACATTGGAGCTAGAAGATTGATCGCGGATAAAAAACGGGGAGCCAGCTTCTGGCTCCCCGTTCTTGTCTCGCACAGGTCGTAAGTTACGCGACTTCCTTCATTTCCAACGGCCGCGCTTCCTCGCCCGGCTCCGCCGGCACCAGCGCGATTCGCAGCACCTCGCTCAGCGTTTCCACCGGATGGAACTCCAGTGTGTTGCGGACGTCTTCCGGCACGTCTTCAATGTCCGCCTCATTTCCTTTCGGAATGATGATGACCTTGATCCCCGCCCGGTGCGCGCCAAGGACTTTCTCCTTTAGCCCGCCGATCGGCAACACCCGACCGCGAAGGGTGATCTCGCCTGTCATCGCGACCTCCTGTCTCACCGGACGGTCCGCCATCTCCGACACCAATGCCGTCGCGATCGCGATTCCCGCCGAAGGTCCATCCTTCGGAATTGCACCAGCGGGGACGTGGATGTGCGCTTCGATTGCGCCCAGCCTGTCGCGTGGAATGCCAAGCTTCGCGGCATTGTTGGTCGCGTAGGTGAACGCTGCCCGGGCCGACTCCTTCATGACGTCGCCCAGCTGACCCGTAAGAATCAGCGACACCGCTCCGCCCGGCCCAACCGGCGCCGAATTATCTGTGTCACGATTGCCGTAGAAACGACGTATCGAAGCTTCGACGAACATGATGTCGCCGCCCATCGGCGTGTAGTACATGCCGGTGGCAATTCCGACTTCGCTCTCGGGCAACGCGTGCTCCGGGTGAACCCGCGGTCTGCCAAGGAGCTCCCGAACCGCCTCGGCATCCACGACGTGCTTCACCTCCTCGCTGGCGGCGAGCTTCCGCGCGAGCTTCCGCGCGACCGCTCCGATCTGGCGCTCCAGTTGTCTCACGCCACTCTCGCGAGTGTAGTTCGACACGATGGACATGATCGCGTCCTCGGTAAACGTTATGTCCTTGTCGCTCAGACCCGACTCCTCGAGCTGTCGTGGCAGCAGATATCTGGTTGCAATTCCAGCCTTCTCCTTCTCCGTGTAGCCGGCGAAATCGACCACTTCCATGCGGTCGAGCAGTGGGCCGGGAATGTTCTGCACGAAGTTCCCCGTTGCGATGAAGAGCACTTCGCTCAGATCGAACGGAATCCCCAGATAGTGATCGGTGAACGTGTCGTTCTGCGCTGGGTCGAGCACTTCGAGCAGGGCGCTCGAGGGATCACCCTGATACGAAGTGCCGAGCTTGTCCACTTCGTCGAGCAGGAACACCGGATTCTTCGTTCCCGCCTGCTTGAGTCCCTGGATGATTCTGCCCGGCATTGCTCCGACGTAGGTACGACGGTGACCGCGGATGTCAGCCTCGTCGCGGGCGCCACCGAGCGCTACGCGCACGTACTGTCGTCCCAGCGATCTCGCAATCGACTTGGCGATAGAGGTCTTGCCGACTCCCGGCGGTCCGATGAAAAGAAGAATCGGGCCTTTTGCCATTGCACGGGACTTTGCCTCCGCCTTGTCGGTTATCAACCGGTCGGCTGCGTCGCTGGTCGCGAGCGAAGGCGTCGCTTCATCCTTGTCGGTCAGAAGCTTCGCTGCCGGCACTTCACCGGTCTTTTCGACCTCTTCGGCCAGCTGCTGCGCTCTGAGCTGCCTGACGGCGAGGAACTCGAGCACACGATCCTTCACGTCCTGCAGGCCGTAGTGATCCTCCTCCAGCACCACCTGGGCGTGCTTGAGCTCGAGCTGATCGTCCGACCTCTTGTTCCAGGGAAGCTCCGCGATCCATTCGAGATAAGTGCGGATCACCTGTGCTTCCATCGACTCCCGGCCGGCTCTCTCCAGCCTGCCGAGCTCTCTCTCTACCTCGGCACGAGCCTCTTTCGGGAGCTCGAGCTTGGCAAGCTTGTCGCGAAGCTCTGTGATCTCTTTGCTGGAATCGTCGTCGCCCAGCTCCTTCTGAATCGTCTTGAGCTGCTCGCGGAGGTACATCTCCCGCTGACGTTCACCCAGCTCCTCCTGCACCTGCGATTTGATGTCTTCCTGGGCCTCGAGCAGTCCGACCTGGCGCTGCACGTGGACCAGAACGCGGCGAAGCCGCTCCTCGACGCTAAGCGTCTCGAGAAGACCCTGCTTTTCGGGCACTGGGAGCTCGATGTACCCGGCAACAAGATCGGCAAAACGACCCGGATCGGTGACGGAATCGAGAACCTGATGGACGACTTCCTCTGGAAGTCCGCGGCGTTCGCCGAGCTCAGCGGCGCGCTCGCGTGTCTCTTTCTGTAACGCGGTGAAAGCAGGATCGTTTTCAGTTTGAGGGTTCATTTCCTCCGCTGGAACGATCACCGCACTGAGATATCCGTCGGCAGTCGAATACTGTAAGGCGGTCGCGCGCTGTTCGCCCTGCAACAGCAGCTGAACTCCGCCAAGGCCGCGCTGAATCTGCCCGATGCGCGCAATCACGCCCATCGAATACAGGATGTCCGCTGTCGGTTCCTCGGAGTTATCGCGTTGCGCAACCGCAAAAACGAGACGGTCCGCCTTGAGGGCTGCCTCGATTGCTCGAAGAGTTGAGGGTCTTCCCGCCGCAATCGGCTGGGTGAGACCCGGAAAAATCACTGTGCCCCTCAACGGGAGGACAGGTAATGTTTGACGGTTTGCCATTGTCATTCCGAAGCCAAGATTCTTATTTAGATACTACTCCACAGCGGTCCTATACTGCATCTTTTGCTCTCGTGGTTTTACGCCAGCACGGCACGAATTGCAACAGTGGAACTGCTGAATTGACGCGCTCAAATGCCAATTAGTCCGTCCGACGACCTTGGAACACATGTGGCTACCGTTCTCTCTGCAAACTATGAGCTAGAGAGCGAGATCGGTCGTGGCGGGATGGGTATCGTTTATTGCGCGCGCGACAGGCGGCTGAAGCGTGAGATTGCTGTTAAAGTACTGCCGCCGGAATTGAGCTTCCGCGCCGACATCCGCCAGCGATTCCTCCGCGAAGCGGAAACGGCAGCCCAGCTGAATCACCCCAACATTGTTCCGATCTACACCGTCGAAGAGAAAGACAATCTCGTCTACTTCGTGATGGCGTACATCAAGGGCGACAACCTGGGTCAACGCCTGCAGCAGCACGGCCCTATGCCGCCGGTGGAAGTGCGCCGCATTCTGCGCGAAGTCGCCGACGCTCTTGCCTACGCACATCACCGCAACGTAATCCACCGCGACATCAAGCCCGACAACATCATTATCGACGAAGAGACCGGCCGGGCGATGGTGACCGACTTCGGTATCGCGCGTGCCCTTACGGACAGCGGGGATTCGAGACTCACCGCCACGGGAATGGCAATCGGCACGCCCGCATACATGTCCCCCGAGCAGTCCGCCGGCGATCAGGCCATTGACGGACGCAGCGATCTCTACTCCCTCGGCGTCGTCGGCTACCAGATGCTGTGTGGGCAGCCACCGTTTGTCGCCAGCAATACGCCCTCGATGCTGGTGAAGCATCTCTCGGAGAAACCGATACCTGTCGACGAGCGGTGGCCCGATTTGCCGCCCGACCTGTCGCGCGCGGTGATGATGTGTCTGGAAAAAGATCCTGCCGATCGTTTCCCGAGCGCGGCTGCCTTCGCCGTAGCTCTGGACGGCGGTGGCATGCCGACTCTTGCGACACGGGCAAATCCCGCGGCTTCCACAGCGGGCTCGCGCGGCTCAACGCGAGAGCGCCCGCTGGGCGATGTCCTGCGTGATCAGATAACGCAGACGATAGTTGATCGGTACACTCCACCGAGTCAGACGCCGTACACGCCGTCCCAGCCGACGCCCGAGGAAATGAGCAAGTGGAACGCGCCCATGGTGGTCTCGTTCCGTCGCAAGCTGGCGCCGTATCTGGCGGTCAACGCTATCCTTGTCCCGATCTCGCTCTTCTCGAATCATGATTTCATCGCGGTCACCGTCATCTGGACGGTGGCACTCGCGTTCAAGTACTCCAAGCTGTGGGCAGCCGGTTATGATTGGCGCGACGTGTTCCGCCAGCCGCGCGATCGACTGATGTTCGATGTAGCGGCCGAAACGATCGACGACGCCCGCGCTCTCTTCGACGAGAAGAAGCGGGCGCAGGTTCGGGCGCGCGCCCGGCAGCGTGGGCAGGGACTGTTTCCTCCGATTTCGCCGCTGCCGTCCATGCAGCCATTTCAGCCCTATCCGAGAGTCAATGCTCCCGGCGGGTCGACGCTCAGTCCGATTCCGGCGGGTGCTCCCGGCCCCTTTGCCGATTCCCGCTACGCCTCGGCGATACGCGAAGCGGAATCCGATCACCGAGAGATCCATCGCCAGCTGCTCAACATGCCGCCGGACGAGCGCGATCAGATTCCGGAGGTCGCGACGTCAGCAGATGCTGTTTTCAGGAAAGTGCAGCAGCTCGCGCTCTCGCTCTCCGACATGGATCGCGGTGCGGGACGCGAATCGCCTGAAGCCGTGGAAAGGGAGATCACGACCCTCGAATCACAAGCGAATCCGCTGGACCACAATGCCAGCGAGGGGCGCGTCCGTCGACTCGCCATGCTCCGGCGTCAGCGTCGGGCGTTGGCCGAAGTCGGCCGCAAGAAGCAGGAGGCTCAGGAAAAACTGGACAACTGCCGCCAGCTGCTCAGATCGATGCGTCTGGAGCTCGTTCGCTTCCGCACCGGCGGACTGAACGCGCAGCCCACTGGCCTCACAATGGTCACGCAGCAGGCCCAGAGCGTCGTCAGGGATATGGGCTACCTCTCCGACGCAAACGCGGAACTGAACGCTCTCTGATCGTCGCCCGCTCAGCCACAATCGCGTTTGTGTTCGTTTCGCTCGCCTGCCAGCGCGAGCGGGATCCGTCCCTCAAGACAGCATCTTCAACTTCTAGCGGACGCGCGGCGTCTTCGATCACTGCTCGCACTGATCCGGCGGAGCGTCCCATCGCCCGCGTTCCTACGCCGGACACGCTCCGCGGTCTTTACGTGAATCGCTGGGCCGCGCTGGGGAGGAAGCTCAATGATCTGATCGGCGTTGCGAAAAGAACGGAGGTGAACGCGCTGGTCATCGACGTGAAGGATGACCGCGGTTTCGTCCTCTACCCCTCGAGGGTCCCGCTCGCCCGCGAGATCGGCGCCGACACCGCCGATGGCCATTCACTGTCCCGCTCACGAATCCGCGCAATTCTCGATTCGATGGTGGCCCACAGGATTTATCCCATCGCGCGAATCGTCGTCGCCAAGGATCCGCTCCTCGCGCAGAAGAAGCTCGACCTCGCGATCAAGAGAAAGTCGGATCTAAAGCCCTGGCTCGACAAGAACGGAAACCCGTGGCTGGATCCGCACCAACGGGCGGTCTGGCAATACGCCGCGGATCTCGCACTCGAAGCGTACGACCTCGGGTTCAGCGAAGTGCAGTTCGACTACGTGCGCTTTCCCGACGAGAAGCGTCTCATAAACGAAACGGTGTATCCGCTGGCGGCAGGCCGGACGCGCGCGCAGGTGATTCGCGATCAGCTGGGATTTCTGCGGCGGACGCTCAAGCACAGTGGGATGCGAGTGACGGCAGACGTCTTCGGCTTGACGGCTACCGACACAACTGACATGGGGATCGGGCAGAAGTGGGAGATGTTCGTCGATCAGGTGGACGTCGTACTTCCGATGGTGTATCCGTCCCATTTTGCGCGCGGGACGTACAAGATCGGAAATCCGAACGCGCATCCGTACGCGATCATCGATCATGTTCTGAAGGACGTGATCGCCAGAACGGACTCCATCCCCCACGCCGCCCGGATCATTCCGTGGTATCAGGATTTCACGCTGGGCTC
>DATARP010000141.1:0-1784 GCA_036264075.1 Gemmatimonadaceae bacterium | reverse complement strand
GGACGGACATGACCCTTGGTGTAGATCGTATCAGAAGGATCCCGCGGACTGCGCGGGCGATATCCGTTGTACGGTTGGGACGACCCGTATGCGACTATCGGCATCCCGCAGAAGTCGTAGCCAACTACACTCGCGGTTCCTCCGCCTCGTTGCAGCTCAACGACTTTGTTGAGCACCGCGAGACGCCTGAACGCAACGCCACCGCGGTTGGCGCCATAGTACAGATCGCATGAGTACGCCGGGCCAGACGCGTAGTAATTGCCGGACTGGGCCGAGGCGAAGCGCATGTAGTCCACTCCGACGGGCTCGCCCCTGACTCCCAGGTAAGCCGCCAACGCGCGCGCAGCGGAAGCCGGGGCGCGACGGTCGATCAACCTTCGAATCGCCGAGATGTTCCAGTCGCCTCCGCTCTCCACCCGCTCCAGATTGAAGGGAGCGCGCGAAGCGAGCGCGATCACGGTGCCGCGGCTGTCGTCGTTACCAGCGGCGTAACCGTAAGAGCTGACGTAGCGCCCACCGCCGTCATACTCGTTGCGACGGTAACCGGCGAAGAAGTTCGGAAGCCGAAGCTCCTGGTTCCTCAGCATCCTCACCGATATTCCCGGTGCAGCCGGATGAAGGATCTGGATCTGTCCGTCGAGGTCAGACGACACGGCGAATACGTACGCGTCCTCGGAGACCTCGATCGCCGGAGTGACGTAGTTGGACGCGATCGCGCCGCTCTGTGAATAGACGCGGATGCTCGGAGCTCGCTGGCCCGACCCGTCCTGCGCGGTAGAGGTCGACGCCAATAGAGTTATGAGAAGTGTTGCGGCTGCCGCCGCCGATGCCGATCCCGTCCCACGCATCCCGAGCTCCTGTCCTTTGTATACAAACTCGCTGGATGTCGCAGCAGGAGTCAATGCCCAAACGCGGCACGATTGATGGCTCGGCGCGCTACCTGTTAGGCGGCTTACGGATTTACCTTGCGCCATGCCGCTCCCGCAACTGCTCTCGATCATCGAGACGCTGGAAGAATTCAGACAACTGCTCGGTGAAATGCCCGCTCAGGGCGTCAGCCGTCACATCGGTGGGTTGCACGGATCCAGCGATGCAGTGGTGCTCGCCGCGCTCGCCCGGAACGCGACGCAGCGATTCTTTGTCGTCGTAAACGACGATGTTGCAGGTGCGGAGCGATGGCTCGCGGACCTGACGACGCTCGTCGAGCCCGAGGCGGTTGCGTTTTACCCGCCGCGCGAGAGCTTCGGCGAGGCGGAGGCCCACGCAGAAGTCGCCGGCGAGCGAGTCGAGACCCTCGAGCGAATAGGGCACGGCGACCTCAGGATTCTCATCACCACCACCCGCGCGCTTCTCGAGCGCACACAGCTTCCTCGTGCTCTCGCTTCTGCGAGGCTGGAGCTGCGAAAGGGCGACACTCGCCGGCCCGAAGATCTCGCGGCGCACCTCGAGGCGATCGGATTCGAGCGCGTGCCGATGGTGGAAGACGTCGCGCAGTTCAGCGTGCGCGGCGGAATCTTCGACATCTACAGCTTTGGAATGGCGGAGCCGGTCCGTCTCGAGTTCTGGGGCGACGACATCTCCGAGCTGCGTCACTTCGACCTCGTGACGCAGCGCTCGACGCGCGACGCGGAGCTTGCTCTGGTTCTGCCCGTCGACGGACAGATCGCCGCCGGCGATGAGGAGCCGGAGCGCTCTTCAATCCGTGCGATCTTTCCGCCGGACACTTTGCTCGTCGTTCCGGCTGGAACGCATCTCCTTCCCGAGCTGGAAAGGACGTGGAGCGA
>DATARP010000125.1:0-2719 GCA_036264075.1 Gemmatimonadaceae bacterium | reverse complement strand
GCAGTTTCCCTCGAAGAGGCTATAAAACCGCCGCGCAAAGTTACCGCGGTAGCTCCCAGAAATCTCCGGCCAAACCCGCCGACCTGATCACCGCCTGCGACTCATCCCGGGTCCGTGACCGCCACGAGCGACTCCGCGGATCCGAATACCATGCCTTCGCCAGCTTCCACACCTGTGCCAGTGGAACAATGGCTCCGACGTCCTGATCGTTCGCCGTTGTCCACTTTCGAACATGTTCTTCCGACCGGAAGATCGACATCGTCGCTCAGGTGAACGCGATGTCCTCGTACCAGCGTCGCGCGGGAACGAGAAAGTGCACGACCGCATCCACAATCGGCGGATGCGAAGGACCGCACTCGAAAGTCATCGGGGTTCCGCAGTCCGTACACCTGGTGTGACACTCGAGAGTCTCGTTCAGAACGATCGGAATTCCGAGCATGTCCCAGGCGCAGTTCGCCCACCAGGTGCGAGCGCCGGCAACGACCTTGTAGTCAGTCCTCGCGGCGGAGAACGGTCCGGCCATCCAGATCTCGCCAGTCTCAGGATGCACGAGAATCGTTTTGCCGATCTTGAGTGCGCCGAGCTCCTTTCGCGCGACGTCTCGCGTCGTCCCGAAATGCTTTGCGATCTCGTCCAGAGTCGGCGGCGAGCCGGACTCTACGAGACGATCGTAGACAAAGACTCGAAGAGCCTCAGGATTCATGGCGCCAAGTTGCCCCATTGTCAGTCAGGTATGGATGTAGTACCAGACGGGCCGCACGTAAAGCAAACCGCCTTGGACCCGGTTTTGCCCAACGTCGCAGTACTATAGAAGAGCAGCTATCAGAAGAGCAGCTATCGGAGCGATTCATGGATCGGAGCTCAGCAACAGTCATCTCGACAATCCTGCTTTCGGCGATTTGCGCTTGCTCAACCGAGAAGTCAAACGTCGGAAGCGCCCAAATGTTGGCGAGCGCTGATTCGTCATCAAACGCCGCTGCGTCGCCCAACGTCAACGCGTCACCCGCCACGGCGAGCGGCTGCGACGCTTCGCTCTGGAGTCACGTCTACAACCCGAAGCGACTGCGACAGGTCACGTCGTGTGCGAGCGTGACCGGCGTAATCACTGAATCCGATGCTGACGCCGACGGCGATCAGCATTTTCTCCTCAGGCTCGATCCCGGTCAGGACCAGCTCGCGAACAAGCGGAATACGAAGAAGAAAGGCGGCGACCTCGTGCTCGAAGTTGTGTGCGCCAACCCGACCTCGATGAAGAAAGCCAAGTCAGCCTGTGCGGGTTACACCAATCCCATTCCGATACCCAGCGTGGGCGCGCACGTCCGGGCCACGGGCACTTACGTCATCGATTCCCATAATGGGTGGGCCGAGATTCACCCTGTCTCGAAATTCGACGCGCTGAAGTAGCTGCTCTTCCGGAATCACGCACGTGCATCGAAGCGTTCTTCAGATCGGACGCGAGCTCTCCCTAGTGTTTTCCGGCAGCATCGAGCGCTGCCTGAGCATCGTCGAGCAAATCGTACTGCCGTTGGCGCAACCGACTGCCGGCGCGGATCGTGTCGCCCAACTCCAGGTACCGATCTGACGAAAGCTCGTACCTTGGCCAATTCGGAAGCCCAGGGCGATTCGGATCTCCGGTTGCCGCGAACTGAATCCAGTACCCGCTGATCGCGTTCGCCAGTTCCCGACTGCGCGCATAGGCCGGCCAGCCGGGATCATTGCCGAACACGAACGGGACCTCGCCAGTGTGAAAAGCGCCGAGCGCCCGGCCGCCGGGCGATGGGACCACGTGGGTGAAGTAGTAGAAGTACACGTTGCGCTGTCCGGCCCGCGCCATCGCGCGCGCGACGTAACGCGCACTCGCGCCGAATCCGTCGTCCGTGCTCACCTCGAATAACCTTTGTTCGGCGACGATCGTGTCAGACGCGGGGTAAGCTTCGAGCAAACGCGGAACGAAGGCCCGCAACGGAGCGCTGCTCCCCAATGCGCTGAGCAGCGCGTCGGGATATCCGGCCATCGATGACAGAGGAAAGTGCTGCACGAACGCGCGGAACTCGTCCTTGTTGCTGCCGACGATGAACGGCACGCTGAGCTGCCTGCCTTCGGCGAAGACGACGTCCGGCTGCTCGGGAATCACCCATCCATCGACGTTCACCTCGTGCGCTATGCTCTCGTCGCGCGACATTGCAGCGAGAATGTCGTCGGCGCTCTTCACGCGCATGGCGGCGAGCACGTTGGGCGCGCCCGAAACGCCAAGCGCCTTCGCCAGTTGTCGGCCGCTCTGTTCGGCAGGAGGATGTTCGCTCGAACTGGTAACCGGCTTCTTCAGCTCGGCAAATGGCCCGGTGCATGCGCCGCTCTCCGAGATCGCCCGCTGAAACAATCCGCGCGCGAGCGGAGACGTCATGAGACAGGTGATGTTCATCGCGCCCGACGACTCTCCGAACGCCGTCACGCGCGTGGGATCGCCACCGAACGCGGCGATGTTCCGCTGCACCCAGCGGAGCGCTGCTATCTGATCCAGCAAGCCGTAATTGCCCGAGGAGTGGTGCGGCGATTCCGCGGTGAGCGCCGAATCCGCGATAAAGCCGAGCGCGTCCACACGATACTCGATCATGACGAGCACCACACCTTTGCGCGCCAGAAATTCGCCAGTCTCGGTGCCCTCCGTTCCCCAGCCGCCAACGTTGCCTCCGCCGTGGATCCACACCATCACGGGACG
>DATARP010000060.1:0-12546 GCA_036264075.1 Gemmatimonadaceae bacterium | reverse complement strand
GAGCGCCACGCGCCAGCCATCAATGCACCGCTGTTCGCACGAACAGCATCGATCTGCCGGTCGTCGGCAAACGACTCGGCGAAGCTGGTGAGGCCACCGGTCGACGCGAGAAGCGCGATTATCCCCGCGGCAATCAACCACCCAATCAGATATGGGCGTTTGACTCGCCCCTCGAGGAGACGCTCGGCGCCCGCGCACGCAAGAAGGGCAATCGCCAGTGTCCCGACAAAGAAAATCGTCGCCGGAGCGCGGAAGTACTTCGTGCCGGGGATGATTGCGTAAGGGATGTGATAGAACGGAGTCGCGCTACCCAATGACCACAACAGCGTTACCATGAGCGTCACCGACCAAAAAATGATCTGCTTTCGCCGAGGGTCGCTGCGCAATCCGATAAACGCAGCCCCCGCGAGTATCAGCACCACCGCGCCGGCATAGTCGCTGTGCAGATGGATCGAGTTTCGCCCCCAATAGTTGTTGAGCATACCGGAGAATTGCGGGAGGTACGCGTTGAGCAACTCCTCCGGCGGCCACGCATAGGAAGTAGCCGCGTTGTAATCGGCGAGGCCCCCCGCCCTCGGCGACCAGGACACATATTCGCGCACGGGGAGAAACTGGACCGCCCCAATTGCCAGTCCGACGACGACAGCGCCAAGCGCCGCTGCAAGACGCTTGATGGCGGCCGATCGTGGCAGCGTCTGCCCATCCACTGACGAGAACGCAAGAAAAAGTGCGTAAGCGCCTGACGCGAGTAATGTGTACTGCAACAGTTGGGGATGCGGAGCGAGCACGCACAGCCCGATTATCAGGGCGAACGCACCCCAGCTCCAGTTTTTCCCGTCGCGAATTCCTCGGTGAAGGAACCATAGAGCAAGGGGAAAGAGCGCGCTCACGAACAGCTTGCCGTCGTGTCCGGGCGAAACGTAGGATGCGATCTGGCCGCTCATCATGTACGCGATGCCGCCGATGAGCGCTCCATAGAAGCCGTAGCCGATGACGCGTAAAAAGCCGTAGGTGAAAAGTCCCGCTAGAAAAACGTGAATGATGAACCCCCACGTCATCGCCACATCCGTCGGCAGGACCATCCGCAGAAGAAAGGTCGGATAGAAGATGTCGCCGTGCATCGCCGCGACGTACGGCATCCCGCCGAACAGATACGGATTCCACAGCGGGAAATGTCCGGTTGTCCTGAGAGTGCTCGCGGCAAATTCCCGGAACGCGTAGCCGGCGATGTATTGATCGCTGTACGGATTTACGAGGAAGCGTCCGGCGAGCGCTGGATAAGCGAGAAATAGGGTGCACAGCGCATAGACGACGGACGCCCAGGCAAACGCGAAGCGCGGCGCCGGAAGCGCCGCGAGCGTGTTAGCGGATTCTGGAGCGGACCGGGACTTCTCTCGAGGCTGGGCCATGACCGATCAGCGTGATAAGGATTTTCTGGTGGCGCCGGATGCGACGTAAAGCCCGCTCGGCACGAGCTCGACGATTGTGAGCCACAACCGGGCCGCGATCGCGACGAGAGCTGCATCCGCTTCGTTGGCGAGACCGAGCTGCGTCATGAAAGCCGCCAGCGTAAACTCTCTCACGCCCAGTCCCGCGGGCGCAATCGGCGAGATGAAACCCAGGATGTACGCAGCGGTGTAAACTGCGACGTAGGAGGATATTTCGCCAGGCGCGGCGCCGAGCAGGCCGCGGACGAAAAGCTGGAACGCGAAGCCGTAAAGAAGCCAGGAGAGAGTGCTCGCGATCGCCGCCGTCCAGATGCTCGTTGCGGGCACCGTCGGAGGGAGGAGCTCTTTTCCTATCAATCCTCCGATCCAGACAGCGAGCGGAGGAAGGAATCGTGGTGCGCTGAGCAGGATCACGACGAGCGCGAGGACACTGACGCCGACCAGAACAGGTTGTCCAAGAAGCTTCGCGCCCGTCACCATTACGATTGCCGTGCCGGTCGCCAGATTGACCGTCTGCATTATCACCGACGAGCCGGCTGCGGCGAGGGCAGAAAGTCCCTTCCCCCTCGCCATCACCCCCATCGCCGTCAGCGACCAGATATTCCCCGGGACGTATTTGCCAAGATTGGAGACGAACCAGATGCGCGCCGCCTGGGGGAACGGCAGGTGTGAATCCCAGGCGCCGAGGACGCGACGCCAACCTTCGATAAGGAGCGCGTACGCCAGCAGCACGAGGACCGTCGCCACGCCGATCCACTGCCATCCGAACTGGATGTGGGAAAGCCGCGGCTCGACTTTATTCCACTGGGTAGCGAGCGAGCGCGCCGCAAAAAACAGTACTATCCCGGCGAAGCTCCACTGCGCGAGCTTGAAAAGCCTACGACGCGTGAGCGCCAATGACCTGTTGGTATATATCCGCGTAGCGCCTGGCTGCTGACTCCGGCGCGAAGGCAGAGAGTGCGTAGAGGCGCCCTGCCCTGCCAAGATCACCGCCACGGCCGTCCCGACCGAGTAAATCATCGAGCGTCCGGGCCAGAGCGGTACGGTCGCCGGGCGGGACGAGAAGGCCCGTTCGATTGTGCTGAATCACGTCGCGCAAACCTCCGGAATCGAAAGCGACGACTGGTGTCTCGCAGAGTAGCGCTTCAACCGCCACCAACCCGAGACCTTCGTCAGTCGAAGGGACGACAACTGCCGACGCATTCTGGTAAAGGCGCGGTAGCTCAGACTGCGACAGCTGTCCGTGCCAGCGCACGCGCGTGGCGATCCCAAGTTCCTCTGACAACGCCTCGAGCGTAGCGCGGCCCGGTCCATCGCCGACGACGTCCAACGACGCGTGCGTCTTCATCGCGGCGAGCGCGTGAAGCAAATGGTCGAGTCCTTTTTGCGGTAATAGCCTGCCGACGAAAAGAAGCCGCTGCTGTCCATTGCGTGAATTGCCCGGGAGGAACATGTCGGTCGACACCGGCATCGGGGCGACGATCGGATTCACATCAGGCGCGAGTTCCTGGGTCTTGTCCCTCAGCCAGCTCGACACGGTAGTAACTGCGGCGGAATGTCTGAGCACGTGGCCAAACAGAGGCTTCGCTACTCCGACTGAACGGGCAAGACGGACGTCGGTTCCGTGAAGCGTTGTGACGAGCGGAACGTGCGAGAGCCCGCCAAGCCATGTACCAACTACGCCGCTCGGGAACCACCAGTGAGCGTGCACCACCTGTGGCTCGAAATTCCGGCGTGCGCGCACTGCCTGAACGAAATCGGCGCCGAGGAATCCAACGAGGGCAAACTTGGCGGTCCAGGAGGACGCGACGTCGCCAGCCATGTTGCCTGTGTAGGCGAGCTGCTCAAAACGACGTGGCGCGTAGCGAAAGCGATCGACGGTCACGCCCTCGATTTCTTCGGACGCGGGGAGGCCAGGTCCGGCCGGCGCCACAACACGCACGTTGACATCCTCGCCGCGCAAGGCGACCGCCAGACGCAAGATGAACGAGCCGGCGGCATCCCCTTCCCTTCGCGGAAACGAGTGCGTGAGAAACAATACGTTCATGTACTACCTGGTGGTCGTAGTGTCGCGTTCCCGCGAAAGGTCTTCAATGCGCGCGCGGAGCTGGCTCAACTCCGCGCGCTGAGCAGCGATCATTTCGCCGAGGAGCCCCGTCGCAAAGAGCACCGCACCTACGGTGACGCAGGTCTCGACGAGATTCACGAGCGGGCGGAAGCCGACGCCCCCGATCACGCGCCAGAGTATAGCGACGATTCCGACGATCACACCGATGACGAACAGCACCGCTCCCAACAACCCAAACAGAAGGAGGGGTTTCCTCGCGAATCGAAGCTCGAACCAGACAGCGAGCATGTCGAGGACACCGACCGGAATGCGTCCGATCCCAAATTTCGACTGTCCGGCATTTCGTGGATAAAGCGGCACGGAGACCTCCGACAGGGAAAAACCCTCGGCTGCGGCCATCACTACCATGTAGCGATGCCAATCAGGCCGGTTTGGAAGCGCGTCCATGACTTCGCGTCTGTACGCCTTGACCGAATTGAGATCGCGCACTCCCACCTTGAACAGGGAGCGACTGAGCCTGTTGTAGATTCCGGAAACGAAAGCCTTCTCGTACTTCCCTTCCTTGTAGCCGGTGACGATGTCGGACTCGCCGGCGAGGATCGGAGCGACGAGTCGCGGAATGTCTTCCGGCTTGTACTGCAGGTCGGCGGGATAGAATACGAGCACGCTGCCGCGCGAATTCAGATATCCTGTTCGGAGCGCATCGGCAATACCGCGTCTTACACCGTGCCGGACCGGTCTTAGAAACGGATACTCGGCAGCGAGTCGCTGAAGGACGCTCCACGAGTCATCGACAGACCCGTCGTCGATGACGACCACCTCGTATCGACCGGGGGTCGCGGCAAAAGCGAGGCGCGCCTGCTCCATGAAGAGCGGCAGGTTTTCCGCTTCGTCCTTGGCGGGTACAAGCACGCTTACGTCGGGACGAGTCGACGCAGGCTGAAGAGGGGAGCCGCCCTTCAGGCGCTGTGCCGCCTCAGCCTGCGACGCCGACGTCATACGCGCTTCCGCATCCTTGCTGAAAGGACGCCGAGCTGATCCCGATATTTCGCGACTGTCCGGCGCGCGATCTGGACTCCGCTTTCGCGGAGGATATTCACGATTGCCTGGTCGGTGAGCGGATGCTTGGGATCCTCTTCCTGAACAAGCTTCTGAAGCTGGGCCTTGATCCCGCGGGCGGAGACGTCTTCGCCGTCGGAAGTTGCAAGGCCAGAGGAAAAGAAAAACTTGAGTGGCAGCACGCCGCGCGGAGTCTGAACGAACTTCTCGTTGGTCACCCGACTGACGGTGGACTCGTGCATGTTGATGACTTCAGCGACCTCGCGGAGTGTGAGGGGCTTAAGGTACTGAATGCCCTTCTCGAAAAATTCGCGCTGCCGCTCGACGATGTAGTTCATCACCTTGAGCATGGTCTGACGGCGCTGCTCTATCGCCTGGATCATCCAGTTTGCGGAATTGAGCTTGTTGGAGATGAACTCCTTGTTCTCGCCGTCGAACTTCTTCTTGTCGCGCGCGATCTCCTGATATGCGCGACTGAGCTTTAGCCGCGGCAGGTTCGCGTCGTTCAGGAAGACGTGGTACCGGTCGTCGATTTTCTCAACGATCAGATCCGGGATGATGTAGTTGTCGTCGCGTGAGCCGTATTGGAGACCCGGTTTCGGGTCGAGCTTTGCTATTTCGTCCGCCGCCTTCTGGACGTCGCCTGCGCTGATCCCGAAGCGCTTGGAGATCTCGCTCCATCGGTGGTTGATCAGCTCCTCGAAACAATCGCGAACCAGGCGGTACGGGACCGACTGCTCGAGACCCGCTTCCTTCAGTTGGAGAAGGAGGCACTCCCGGAGGTCCTGCGCGCCGACTCCCGGCGGGTCAAGACTCTGGATGGTGCCGAGCATCTTCTGCCCTTCCTCGAGAGTGTAGAGCGGAAGATCGTCGGTCTCGCGGCCCGCCTCTTCAGCTGCCTTGGTCACCACTTCGTTGAGGGCTCGAACTATATCGTCAACTCCGCAAGCGAGATAGCCGTCGTCGTTAACGTTTCCTATGAACTCGTCGGCGAGGAGCGTCTGCCTCGGAGTGAGCTCGAGAAGACTGACCTGATCGCGTAAATGATCGCTCAAATCCCGCGTGGCGACCGTTACCGGCTCGAAGTATTCGCGCTCTTCGTGCTCCTCGCGGCGACCCCCGGCGGTGTCAAACCCGTCGAGGAGAATTTCTTCCCAGTCGATCTCTCCGGCGCGCTCGTCTTCGGTCTCTGCCTGGGCCGGCTCTTCAGCCTCGCCCTCCTGCTCCTCCTCATCGTCTTCTGCCTCGACCAGGTCGAGGAATGGATTGTTCAGAAGCTCCTGCTTGAGGTGCTGCTGGAGGTCCAGCAGCGGCATGTACAGAAGATCCATCGCCTGGTAGAGGCGTGGATTGATCTTGAGCTCCTGGCGGAGCTGAGTGGACTGATTGAGACCCGGCTTCAAGAGACGCTTACCTCGTCCCTTTCGCGGGAGAAGCGCTCGCGGAGGCGAGCAGTGAGTGTTGGGCCAAGATAGATGTCGGCAACTGTGTCATCGAAAACGAGCTCGCGCACGGTTCCGGAAACTTTAACCTGTCCATCGAACATAATGTATGCACGATCCACTATGTCGAGCGTCTGCTCGACGTTGTGGTCGCTGATGAGGACGCCGATGCCACGGTGGCGAAGCCCCGCGACAATTGTCTGAATATCGTGTACGGCGATCGGATCAACGCCTGCAAACGGCTCATCGAGCATCATGAATTTCGGGTCGGTGACCAGTGCGCGGGTGATCTCGAGCCGGCGGCGCTCGCCACCGGAAAGAGCGTACGCCTTGCTCTTGCGCAGACGCTTGATACTCAGCTCGTCGAGAAGCTTTTCGAGCCGCTCCGAGCGCTCCGCCGGCGTCAGCCGGAGCGTCTCGAGAATGGCCATTATGTTGTCCTCGACGGAGAGCTTTCTGAAGATCGAAGGCTCCTGTGAAAGATAGCCAATTCCGCGTCGCGCCCGCTCGTACATGGGGAGCCTGGTGATGTCTTCGCCGTCCAACAGGATCCGTCCCGAAAGGGGATCAATGAGCCCGACGATCATGTAGAAGGTGGTCGTCTTGCCCGCTCCATTGGGGCCGAGCAACCCCACGATCTCGCCCTGCTGGAGCTTGAGGGCGACGTCGTTCACAACCTTGCGGCCCCGATAGATCTTGGTGAGTCCTTCAGCCTCGAGGACGCTTCCCCCGATCAGTCTCGGCTTAGGCGGTGTCGACAGGAGGAGGCGCGAATGTTCTCCAGTCTCCCGCATCGCTTCGGCGAACTCCGCGCGATGAGGCGCGATGTCTTTCCAAAGCGCGGGAGAAATCCGAACCGCCGCGTTGTCTCTCTCAACGTCGCCGTCGAGTGGAAGCAGCACGCGACTTTCCGCGAGTCGGGGCAGAACGGAAGTCGCCAGGTAGGCCCGGACCTCATCCTGTCCCAGCCTTCCCGCCTCCCGGCCCACGTCGACACCCTTGGCGCGGAGGGTGTGCAAGTAATCGTCGCGGTAGTTCGCGGCGATGTCCCTCACCATCGCTACGCCGTTTGCGTCGGCCGCTCTGACGACTGCATGGAGCGCCAAACCGTCGAGACGATCTGTCTGCGATCGGCTGTCCAGGATGTTGCGGATGCTCTCCGGCAGATTGGCGTACCCGCTCACTTCGCCGCTCCGGGGGGAGGCTTGGCGGGCGTAACCTTTTTTGTATTGGGCGCAGTCGGAGTGGCCGCTCGGGGCGACGTCGCGGGCGTTGCCGGCTTAGCCGGCGCTGGCCGGGTCGCCGGCTCGATCATTACTCCCGTGGCCTGATCGGTGACCGTCACGGTCGCGACCTTGCGGTCCTCGAAATCGATTTCGATCACCCTTCCCCGAGCGTAGTTGACTGACGGTTCATCTGCCGGTCCCTTGGAGTTCTTCATCTGGTAGAACGACCTGGCGTCGCCGAGCGCCACGATTTGGCGGACTCGCGGCTTGGTGCTGGTGTCGGTCGGAGGAATGGAATCGAAGCGGGCGATGATGGTGTCGCCGCTCATCCAGTCTCTCTGCTTGGACACTACCCCCGAGTCCGGATTGCTTTCGGCGTACGCCTTACGCAATGCCCGGACCTCACGGACGCGCTGGTCGGGCATGATGGCGTCGATCGAATCAGCCACTATCTCCCGTTCCGGCGAGATCGCGTGCGCACGGGTTTTTCCCCACGACATCGCTCGCTGCAGGCGGTTGCCTGCGACACGCAGATCGATCGAGTCCGCCACGAGCTCGAGATCCTGACTCAACGCATGCCCGTCGGGAGTAGCTACGACGCGCTCGACCTGCTTGTTCCTCGAGAAAACGTCGATGATGCCGCCGGTCAGCGTGAAAGTGTGCGTGCCAATGCCCTTCACGGAGGGTCCCCGCATGAGCCGGGCGAAGTCGCGGCCACTGTCGAGAAAAGCAGAATCACCCGTCGCCAGGAGATCGGGACGAGTGATCTGAACGCGGCCTGACGCGTAGACGAGGCTGTCCCCTTCCATCGCGATTTGATTGGCCACCACATGGGCGGTGTCCGGAGGTTTGCCGCGGCCTGTCGTGTCCTTCTGAATGAGATCCACCGTTGGACGTTGCGGTGCGAAAAGGCGCGCAAGCGGGCGCTGAGGCGTGCTCCGATAATATTCGGCGACCGGTCCACGCAGCGTGCTGCCGTTGGAGGACACCGCGACGACGTTCCCCTCCGCATGGAGGTGATCGTCGTTCTGGTAGTACGTCATCGTGCGGGAATCCACCGTCAGCCGGGGCTCCGTGTAATGCACGCTACCAATCAGGTAGAGCATCCCCTGTGCTCCGTAGTATTCCGCGCTGTCGGCGGTCAACGTGTTTCCCTGTCCGACGCAGTGGGCGAGAATGCCGCCGCCCCAGAAGCTGTTCTGGTTGCCGCTTGCGTCCTTCCGCAGCCAGGCCCGAGTGCCAGCGCGGTTGGGAAACTCGAGATCGCAGCTGCGCGGAAGGTTCTGTGCAGCCGCCGCAGAAGCGAAAATCAATGAGCAGCAGGAAACGAAGAGAGGTCTCACCGCTCAACGCCTGGGCGTTGAGCTTGCGACTGGCGCAGGCTGGATCGGGCGCGGCGCTGCGTTGGGGTCAGGGATGGGTGCAGTCGGCTGTGTAGAAACTCCCTTCGCCATACCGCTCGCACCCTTCAGGATCTGGATGTTCTTCATGTCCGGATCCGATCGAAACCCTACGCCCTCCAGCCGACGATTCGGCTCCGTCAGGACGAACGCGCTATCGCTCGAGATCTGATTGGTCTGCTGATTGTAGTTCAATTCCGGAGTCGTAAGACGCCGACCATCTTCCGTAGTAACCACGACGTTCGTTCGCGCGACCATGTTGTTCGTGCGGCTGTTGTACCGCCCCCGCGCGGACGTCAGAAGCGCGTTCTTCGCACCCGTGGCCGTGAAAAAAGTCGTGTGGACTTTCTCCAGCTCGATCCGCGTGTTCTCGTCGAAGAAATAGGCCGTGTCCGATTGGAGCAGAGCGCGGTTGAGGCCCTTGTCGGTGAGAACGAATCTCATCCCGTACATCACCTGATCCGCGGAATCGGCGAGGGGCGAATGCGCCGCGACGGGTGGCTGCTTCTTCTGACTGCACGCGACAGCGGCGACAAGGACAAGCCCGCACATGAGAGCTGAACGCATCAGACCACTCCGGCGCGCATCAGGTCGTGGAGGTGGATCACTCCGACGATCTTATTGCCGGCCCCAAGCACGGGCATCGCGATGATGCCATGCGTCTCCATACGGTATACCACGGCACTTCCCAGCTCGTCTGATTCCGCGACTTTGGGGTTCCGATTCATCACCTTCGTCACGGCGATGGGGAAGACATTTTCCTCGTGCTCCATCAGTCGGGAAAGGTCGCCGGTCGTGATGACACCCAACACCGTCCCATCTTTCGCCGTGACGACGGCAATCCCCCGCCGCTCCGCGAGCTGCACGACTGCCTCTCGCATGGTCGCAGATTCCGGCAGAACTGGAAGCTTATCGGTAACCATCACATCCGACACCCGCGTCAAAAGACGCTTTCCGATCGAGCCGCCAGGGTGCAGGCGCGCGAAGTCGTCGGCATCGAACCCCTTTTCCTCCAGGAGCGCGATCGCAAGCGCATCACCGAGCGCCAGAGCGACGGTGGTGCTTGTCGTCGGCGCGAGGTCGTGCGGACAGGCTTCCTCCTTGACCCACCCGTCCAACGCCACGTCGCTGTGGCGCGCCAGGGTGGATTTCGCATTGCCGGTGAGTGAGATCGTGCATACACCGAGACGCTTCAAATGGTCGAGCAGGCCGAGCACTTCGGCGGACTCTCCGCTCTTGGAAATCAGAATTGCCACGTCGGATTTGCCGACGATGCCGAGATCTCCGTGAACGCTGTCGGCCGGGTGAAGAAAAGTCGCGGGCGTACCCGTCGAGGTCAGCGTCGCGGCAATTTTCCGCCCGACGAGCCCGGACTTCCCAACGCCCGACACGATAACGCGACCTTCAGACTTCGCGATGCTCTCGACCGCGCGCGCGAAATCGTCGCCGATGCGGCGTTCTGCTTCGCCGAGCGCCTCCGTCTCCATGCGGAGAACTCGACGTCCACGCTCGACTATGTCTTTGCGCGTCATCGGTTGATGCGTGCCCAGATGTCTACCGCACGCTCGATGAGCGACCCCGTCTCCGAGAGCGGAATCATATTCGGACCGTCGCTGGGCGCGCAGTCAGGGTCGGGGTGTGTTTCCAGAAACAGACCCTGAGCGCCGGCGGCGATGGCAGAGAGAGCGAGAATTGGTACGAATTCACGAGCTCCTCCGCTTGCGCCTTCTGGTCCCTGCCCGGGCTTCTGGACGCTATGGGTGGCGTCGAAGATGACTGGCGCCGCGCACGCTTCTCTCAGTCTGGTGAACGAGCGCATGTCGACGACGAGATCACCGTAACCGAAAAACGTACCTCGCTCGGTGACGGCGATGTCGCGCGAGCGGCCGTTCCCGGTCCCGCGAACTTTTTGTACGGCCCCGCGCATTCCTTCCGGTTGGAGCCACTGCCCCTTTTTCACATTTACCGGTTTACCGGTTGCTCCGGCAGCTTCCAGAAGGTCGGTCTGCCGGCAAAGGAACGCGGGAATCTGGAGCACGTCGACAACGCTCGCCGCCGGTGCGCATTGATCCGGAGTGTGCACATCGGTGAGAACCGGAAGACCGGTGGCTTTCCGCACGCGCTCCAGCGCGGCGAGGCCGGCATCGAGACCTGGACCGCGAGCAGCATTTCGATTCGACCGGTTCGCCTTGTCAAAGCTTGCCTTGTAGATAATTCCGCCCGGAACCTTCTCGGCGATCCTCGCCAGGGCGTCACCGACTCTGAGGTTCAGCTCGTCGCTCTCCAGTACGCAGGGACCGGCGATGAGAAACAGCTTGTCCGCGGGGAAGAATTCCGCCACGCTATTCCGCCGTCTCTACAGATGCCCGCTTGCGGCTACCTCGTGCCGGCGACTTCGCCTGCACCGCAGCGGCGATGAAGCTCGCAAAGAGAGGATGGGGGCGGGTTGGGCGCGACTGGAGCTCCGGATGGAACTGACACCCGATGAACCATGGGTGCGTCGGAAGCTCGACGATCTCGACAAGCGAGCCATCCGGCGACAGCCCGCTCAGATTCAATCCGTGCTCGATGAACCCGTCACGATACTTGTTGTTGACCTCGTAGCGGTGCCGGTGCCGCTCGCTCACTTGCGGAACGGCGTAGATCGTGGCGGCCTGGGTTCCGACACCCAGCCTGCACGGATACGCGCCGAGTCGCATCGTGCCACCCATGTCGGTGACGTGCTGCTGACCTTCCATCAACGAGATCACCGCGTTGTCGCATTCGGGCGCGAACTCGCTGGAATGGCTGTCCGAAAGCCCCATCACATTGCGCGCAAACTCGATGATTGCCGTCTGCATTCCGAGGCAAATACCGAAGAACGGCAAGCCTGACTCGCGCGCGTAACGGATGGCTTCGAGCATTCCTTCCACGCCGCGAACGCCGAACCCACCGGGCACGAGCACGCCGTGAAACTCGCCAAGCAGCTCGCGGGTTTTTTCTCGACTGGTGAAAAGATCACTCGCGAGCCACGACACTTCCACACCTACATCGTTGGCGATCCCGCCGTGGATGAGCGCTTCCTGGACACTCTTGTAGCTGTCGATCAGGCCGGTGTACTTGCCGATGACGGCGATCTTCACGCGACCGTGCGGGTGCAGAATCCGCTCGACCATGCCCCGCCACTTCGAGAGATCCGGAGCCTTGCGTCCGAGCAGACCCAGTTTGTGCATGACCCGCTCGTCGAGCCCCTGCTCGTGGAAGAGCAAAGGGATCTGGTAAATCGAGGGAACGTCCCTGCTCTCGATTACCGCGCCGAACTCGACGTTGCAGAAGAGCGCGATCTTGCGTTTCACTTCCTCTGATAGCGCGCGCTCGGTTCGGCAGATGAGGATGTCGGGCTGAATTCCGATTTCCATCAGCTCGCGCACCGAATGCTGCGTCGGCTTCGTCTTCACCTCTCCCGCGGCTGCGATGAACGGAACCAGCGTGAGGTGGATGAAAATCGCATTCTCCCGGCCGATCTCATGTCTGAACTGACGGATCGCTTCCAGGAAAGGCAGCGACTCGATGTCGCCAACGGTCCCTCCGATCTCCACGATCACGACGTCGCTCTCCGGCGCGAGACGCTTCATTGCGCCTTTTATCTCATCGGTGACGTGCGGAATCACCTGGACGGTCGATCCGAGGTACTCTCCGCGACGCTCCTTCGTGATCACGCTCAGGTAGATGCGACCGGTAGTGATGTTGTTGGCCTGGGCCAGCGAGCGGTCGATGAATCGTTCATAGTGCCCGAGGTCCAGATCGGTCTCTGCTCCGTCGTCCGTCACGAAGACTTCCCCGTGCTGGAACGGGGACATCGTTCCCGGATCGACGTTCAGGTATGGATCGAACTTCATTATCGTCACGCGCATCCCGCGCTCG
>DATARP010000281.1:0-3650 GCA_036264075.1 Gemmatimonadaceae bacterium | reverse complement strand
CCGTCGCCGATACCGCTCGTATCAGATCATGTGTCACGCTGCGGCGCATACGGGGCGCGAGCAGCGACGGCTCTTCACCATGAGCCACAACGAGTCCGACCGGATCACCGCCGTTGCGCGCGACCGCGCCGAGCGCGACGCCGAGCTGTGCGGCAAGCATCCACTTGGCTTTGGTGGCAACCGGGAACGCCATCGATGCGCTGGCGTCGAGCACGATCATTGTCGGCAGTATCGCGCGGTCGTTCGACAGACGGATGTACGCGCGGTCGCTGCGCGCGAACAGCTTCCAATCTATTCGACGAGTGTCGTCACCCTGCCGATAGGGACGATACTCCGTGAACTCCGCCGAGATGCCGCGAAGACGCGAAATGTGCGACCCGGGAATTCCACCGCGCACTGCCGTCCGCGCGGGCCAGCGAATGCCGCGGACCGCGTCGAGCAGCGCCGCGTATTCATCGTAGGATTCAATTGCGCCCGTGCCCATCCCCGTCCCCCTTCCCCCGCCCACCGCCTACAGCTTGATCTCGCTCTTCGGCGGCTTCACGTCCTCTAAAAGGCGATCGATGATCTGCTCCGCCGTGATCCCCTTCGCTTCCGCGGCAAAGTTGGGAAGCACGCGATGCCGGAGAACCGGACGCGCCACGCGCAGGATGTCGGCCGGCGAAACCGCGAAGCGCCCGGCGAGCAGAGCGTGCGCCTTGGCGCCCAGTATCAGCGCCTGGCCAGCGCGAGGTCCGGCACCCCAGCGCACATACTTCTTCACGATCTCGCTCGCCTCGGTTTCAGTCGGACGCGTCGCTCTCACGAGCTGCGCCGCGTAGCGGAGCGCCGGCTCAGCGGCGGGAATGTCGCGCACCATGCGCTGCAACGCGCGCGTAGCCTCACCACTGATGACGGGCTCTAATGGCTCGGGGGCCGCGCCGGTCGTCGCCCGCAGAATTCCAATCTCCGCGTTCTCGTCGGGATAACCGATGCGCACGTCGAACAGGAATCGATCGAGCTGTGCTTCCGGGAGGGGATACGTTCCCTCCTGCTCGATCGGATTCTGCGTCGCCAGCACGAAGAACGGATCGGGCAACGGCATCGTCTCGCCCGCTGCGGTGACCCGGTGCTCCTGCATCGCTTCGAGGAGCGCGGCCTGCGTGCGCGGCGGCGCACGGTTGATCTCGTCGGCGAGAAGGATGTTCGCGAACACGGGACCGCGCACGAATCTGAACGAGCGCGACCCTGTCGCCGTGTCCTCTTCCATGATCTCGGTCCCCGTGATGTCGCTCGGCACCAGGTCCGGCGTGAACTGGATGCGCTTGAACTCCAGGTCCATCGCCTCGGACACGCTGCGGATCATAAGAGTCTTGGCGAGACCCGGAACTCCCACTAGCAAAGCATGGCCGCCGGCCAGCAGCGCCATGAGAATCTCCTCGATTACTGCTTCCTGCCCGACAATCCTCTTCCCCACTTCCGCGCGCAGCCGCGACGCCGCAGCGAGGAGTTCCTCGCGCGAAGAGCCGTGCGCTTTTGGGGACACCGATGTCAACGCCATTGAAACCCGGGTTGCCTGATTCGCGTTTGCAGAAAGGGAAAGCTAACGGATTGCCACCGACCTGACCGCCCCCGATATTAGTCGCCTACCCCAGAGAGAGCCATGAAAAAGTCACGGCGTGAGTTCATCAAGCAGACCGGAATGGCGGCGGCTGCCGTTGCGGCGACGGGAGCGTTAAATCCGGCCAGATCGTTCGGTGGAATCCTAAGCGCAAAGGAAGTCGAGCTCCCCCAGGATGACGTCGTTCGCGGTCTCATGATGACCGCGATCAATACCGCGAAGTCAGCGGGGGCCAGCTACTCCGACGTCCGGATCGGGCGGTACCGGACCAGCATAGTCTTCACACGCGAGCAGCAGATCGTGAACACGGCCGACGTCGACACGATGGGCGCCGGAGTTCGCGCGCTCGTCGACGGAACGTGGGGCTTCGGCGCCACAAAGAACCTCACCACCGACGGCGTCGCCTCTGCCGCAAGAGAAGCCGTCGCCATCGCCAAGGCAAATCGAATCGCTCGCGACCAGCCCGTGCAGCTCACGCCCGTGCAGTCGTATCCGAACGCGACGTGGAAGAGCTCGTTCAAGATCGACCCGTTCACGATTCCGATCGAGCAGCGCGCGGATCTCCTGCTCAAGGCAAACGCCGAGGCGCTGAAGGTGAAGGGCGTGAAGTTCGTGAACTCGGGACTGCTGTTCGTGAAGGAGGATCGCAACTTCGCGTCGACCGAGGGGTCTGTGATCTCGCAGACCATCGTGCGAGTCGCCGTTCCGTTCACGATCACCGCCGTCGCTCCGGACAACTCAGATTTCCAGACGCGAAGCAACGTCGTCGCTCCTGCTGGTCGCGGCTGGGAGTACGTGCTCGATCAGGATCTGGTCGGCAACGCCGGCAAGTGGGCGGAGCAGGCGGTGCAGAAGCTGAGTGGCAAGTCGGTCGAGGTGGGCCGTTACGATCTCGTGCTCCATCCGACGCACTTGTGGCTCACCATTCACGAATCCATCGCTCACCCGACCGAGCTCGATCGCGCGCTCGGCTACGAAGCCAACTATGCCGGCACCAGCTTCGTGGCGCCCCCCGAGAAAATGCTGGGCCAGTTCCGCTACGGCCCGGACTTCATGAACATTCAGGGCGACCGCTCGCAGGAAGGCGCGTGCGGGTCGATCGGCTACGATGACGAGGGAGTGAAGCCGGACACCTTCCTCATCATCAAGAATGGAATCGTGAACGACTACCAAACGACGCGCGAGCAGGCGGCGTGGCTCAAGTGGTGGTACGACAAGCAGGGAAAACCGGCGCGCTCGCACGGCTGCTCCAACGCGGATTCATGGGGCACGGTGCAATTCCAGCGGATGCCGAACGTGTCACTGCTTCCCGGCGCGAAGGACATCAGCTACGAAGACATCATCGCTGCCACCGATCGTGGAATCGCGATCGAAGGCGATGGCTCATTCTCCATCGACCAGCAGCGGTACAACGCGCAGTTCGGCGGGCAGGTCTTCCACGAGATCAAGGGCGGCAAGATCGTCGGCCAACTGAAGGATGTCGCGTATCAGATGCGGACGCCGGATTTCTGGAATTCGATGGACATGATCGGAGGCAAGAAGAGTTACTTCCTGGGCGGCGCATTCAACGACGGCAAGGGACAACCGCCTCAATCGAACGCGATCAGCCACGGATGCGTGCCGAGCCGCTTCCGCAACATCAACGTGATCAACACCGGGAGGAAGGCGTGAGCCGGTCAGCAATTCTCAGAAGTGAGCCGAAGCGGCTTCTCGAGCGCGCCGCGGAACTCGTGCCCGAAGGCGCGATAATAGCGCGCGACCAGGCGCAGGCGCTCATCGAAAAAGTCGTGAAGATGTCCAAGGCCGACGAGATCTCGGTGAACCTGAACTCCGGCTACCAGACCGATGTCCGGTTCGCGGCGAACCAGATGTCGACATCAGGTGGCGTCGTGAATGGGCAGGTTGCGATTCAGAGCGCGTTCGGAAAGAAGCACGCAGCTGCCGTGACGAACGATTTCTCCGACGAGTCGTTGCGCCGCACCGTCGCGCAGTCGGAGGCGCTGGCCAAGCTCTCACCAGACGATCCGGAGACAATGCCGGGCCTCCCGCC
>DATARP010000197.1:0-4503 GCA_036264075.1 Gemmatimonadaceae bacterium | reverse complement strand
ACCATCTGGCTGACGACAATCAAAGCGATGATCAGCGCCAGGATCGCCGCCAGAAAGGAAACGACGATAGCCTCGAGCGATTCCAGCCGCAGAATCGTCGAAGTGGTCGCTCCACGCACTCGCAGCAGTGCCTGCTCCCTTCGGCGGCGATCTCCACCGGTGGCGCTCACGGCGAACGTGAGGATGATCGCCAGAACAGCGCCGGGCAGGCCGAGGAAGAGAAACAGAACTCGCGCGTACAGTGCATCTTCTCTTACCGCATCGAGCCTGGCGGCGAGGTTGTTCGCGACGAGCGCGCTGCCAACGACGCGCGCTTCGAACTTGTGCGCGAGTTGCTCCACATACACGTAGGCGTCGCGGGGATCGTCGGGCAACGTGTGCGCGAGCCGCACGTGCAGCTGCGTGCGAACCGAACCAGGCAGCACTATCGCCTGTTGATCGAACCACTTGTGCCAGACGTCCATCGGAACGATGAGCACGTTGTCGGGAGGAGCCTGCGGCGCCGCACCGGGGGGAACACCGATCGCCTGGAAGAGCGCGTCGGCCTGGGGCAGATCGACTATCCCGTCGATGCGGACCGTCAAAGGGGGCAACCCCATTCGCGGTAGCTTGACCGCAGAGTCGACGCGAGAGATGGTGATGGTATCTCCCACCGACACGTGGAGATTGGCGGCCGTCTGCTGGGCAATCAGAATTCCCTCGGTGGCGCCCAACATCGGTCTGAGCAGACCCGGGAAATCATTCCAATAGGTCGAGGTGACGCCAAGTATTTTTCCCGCGCCCGTCGTTTGGGTGGTGCCGCCCAGCGTGTTGCCGCCACTTCTCGCAGTGAATCCGTCGACATCCGCGTACCCCACCGAATCCATCGCTCGCATCGTCACGGTCTCGTTCAGCTGTTGCACCACCGAGTCCATGTTGGCGCCGCGTGTGAGGTCGATCTGCCAGTCGATTGGAACGTCGGCAACCGCGCGACGCGTCATCGTGGCCGCGCTGGCGTTGATGAAGATGCCAAGAATGGAGAGCAGGGCGATCGTGAGAGCGACTCCCAGCACCGCCGGCAGCATTCGCCCGTAACGGCGGCGCACCAGACCGGAGAACCAGATGCCGATCGCCTTCATCGCAACACCCCGTGATCCATCGTCCACTGCGTCTCCATGCGACTGGCGATGATCGGATCGTGGGTGGCGATGACCAATGCGGTGTCTGTTCCCTTGATGCGGCGCAGGAGAAGATTGAGCAGCTGCTTCGCTGTGTGGTGATCCAGCTGTCCCGTCGGCTCGTCGGCGAGAATCAGCTCGGGCTGCGTGATGAGACTGCGCGCGACCGCTGCGCGCTGCGCCTGCCCTCCAGAGATCTCCTCCGGCAGTTTGTCCGCGAGCTCGGCCAGATCGAGAGCCCGGAGTATCAGTGCGGCGTCCGCCCGCGCCTCGTCCGGCTTGGAGCCGACGAGGAGTTGCGGAACCTCGATGTTCTCGAGGACGGTGAGCGGCGCCAGCAGGCTCTCGCTCTGGAAGACGAACGAGACTTTGCCGGGACGAAGCGTTTCACGTTCTCCCAGAGCTGGCCAGCGAATCGTGCCGCTCGTGGGTAGGTCGAGTCCAGCCAGAAGATGCAGCAGCGTCGACTTCCCGCTTCCGGACGGACCGACGAGCGCAATGCGGTCGCCGCGCTCGATTCTACACGTCGCATGTTTCAGCGCTACGACCTTGCTTTCATTCGCGCCGAACACTCGGCCCGCGCCGACGGCCTCAGCGAGCACGTCGGTCATCGGCCGCTCCTCACGATCTTTCCGTCCTCGAGGCGAACGATGCGATCCGCGTGTTCGGCGATCGCATCACTGTGCGTGACGATGAGGATCGCGCCACTACTTTCTTTGTGCCGCTCGAACACCGAGAGGATGCGCTGTTCCGTCTCGGCATCGACCTCGCCGGTCGGCTCGTCGGCGATGAGAATCGGCGGCTTGGGAGCGATGGCAACGGCGAGACCCGCGCGCGATGCTTCCCCGCCGGATAGCTGCGGAGGATAGGCGTCGCCGCGCGAGGTAATTCCAACCAGGTCGAGAACCTCTGCGACGCGCGCGTCGTCGCGCTGTCCGGCTAAGTGCATTTTCAGACGCACGTTTTGCCGAACCGTGAGGTGATCGAAAAGATTGCCGCTTTGCAGCAGGATTCCGATGAGCCGAGCGCGAAGGCGGGTGCGCGTTCTTTCGTCGCGACGGGTCAAACGCTCGCCGTTGATGTAGACGAATCCGCCGTCGGGCTCGTCGAGTCCGGCGATGCACGCCATGAGAGTGGACTTGCCGCTGCCCGAAGGACCGACGACGGCGACGATCTCGCCGGCGTTCACCTCGATGCTCACCCCGCGCAGAGCTTGCGTTTCATCGTCGCCAACGTGGTAGAAGCGGTACAGCTCGCGTGCTTCGATTGCTGGAGGGACGGAGGCCGTGAGCGCGGAGCTACCGGGAGATGTCACAGCCAGCGGAAGCTGTTCGCCATCAGGTTCCACTGGTCGACGTTGTCCGCACCCATCGGCGCCCACACAGTGAGCATCGCCTCCTTGCCGTTCTTGTAGAAGATGTACGTCTCGTTCTCGAGGCGAACCTGTTTGTTGGTGACGGGATTCGGGTCGGAGTTCGATGTGTACTTGACCACGACTGCCTTTCCGCCGATGAGATTGGCTTCTGAAACTCCCGTGATCGTAACGGCGCGACCGCGAGCTTGAATTTGCTTCACCTCATTCGTCTGCACGCTGGCAGCGGTTGGCGCGGCGGAGGCTGGCGCGACGTGGACGCCAACGCCGTCGTAATTGTGGACGAAGGTGACGTCGGAGCTGTACTCCGGAGGCGCGGCCTGGCGCGACCATCCTTCTGGCACTTGCAGCTCGTAGCCGCCGGTTGTGTTCGAGAATTTGACGAACGCCTGGCTGTCGGGAATGTCCCCGGGAGGATTTACCTCGGGTGCGACAGCTGTTTCGGTCGAGCGGATCGCGGTTTCAGTGCTCGACGAAGCAGTGGTTGACGTCGTATCGGATTTCGCGGTGGTGCCTGAATCCTTTGCCGTGCAGGCGACGCCCAGGATTATGAGTACAGGAACGAATGATCGCATATGCGCCGGGTGGGGGTTAAACGGCCAGATTGTCGCACTTTTTGTGCGACGGGCGCGACTGGCGCGAAGAAACTCACGTTCACATTACAGCAATATTACCAAGCGCGATACGCGCCGCTTGACCCTACCTTCGGATCAAGCGTGCGACGCCCACGACTTTTGTCCCGGTTTGTACGGCAGGCAAGGATCGTATCTACCAGGCGCCTCCTCGTATACCTGCGCCTGTGTGCACCCGATCTCTGACGTGAAGTAGCCGAGCAGCGACAGTTCCTTCATCATTCTGAAATAGCGATTGGGCGGCTCGTCGCTTGCCGCGGTCGCCTGCTGCGATTCCGTTTTCGGAGCGTTCTCCTGGACCCCCTCCGCCAAAAACTCCTTCGACTTCTTGAGCTCCTCGAGGCGGTGCCGCTCCGAGAAGTCGAACTGCTCCTTGTCGAGCGTCTTGAGGAGTGCCAGACGCTGCGCCGGCGTCGCCTGCATGAAAGTCTTGCCGCCGTTCTTGTCCTTGCTCGCGTTGTCCAGCTTCACCATGCCCGCGCGGAAAATCCTCTGATCCTTGAGGCTGTAGCTGTCGGTGACTAACCTCGCCATCAGCTCGCCCGTCTTCGCCGCCTTCGCGCCCGGCGTGCTCGTCGTCGGCAGAATCGTGTCGGCGATCTCGTCGAGGTACGCGATGTCGTTCGGCGTGAACGGCGTGAATGGGATTTCATTCTGGTCGGTGCGGCACCCGGTGATGAGCGCGGTCCCGCCGATCAGAGCCGCTCCGCCCAGCAGTGCCGCCACCCGTGCTACTGCTTCGCGCCGGGTCATCATCTCCGGAGTGTATTCGATCAGGGTGTCGTTCGTGTCGATCATCGATTCGCTCCGATCAGAGATTCTGGCGCTTCAGTTCCTGCACCGCGTAGTCGGCCGCGCGGGCAGTGAGCGCCATGTATGTGAGTGAAGGATTCTGGCACGCGGTCGACACCATGCAGGCTCCATCGGTGACGAACACGTTCTGTGCATCCCACACCTGGTTGTGGGAATTGAGCACCGACGTCTTGGGATCGCGTCCCATTCTCGCCGTGCCCATCTCGTGGATTCCCATCCCGGGAAATGATCCGGCGTCGTAGACGGTGACGTCTTTCACTCCGGCCTGGTCCAGCAATTCCGCCATGTCGACCTGCATGTCGCGCCGCATCAATCTCTCGTTCTCGCCGGTGGCGCAGTCGATCTTGAGAACGGGCAATCCCCACTTGTCCTTCTTGACGGGATCGAGCGAGGCCATGTTGGCGTGGTTCGGCAGCATCTCGCCGAACGCGGTCGCGCCGATCGTCCATTCTCCCGGCAAAGACATCGCGTCCTTGAAATCGCCACCAACTCCGAGCTCGGCGATGCCGCGTCCCCACCCCTCGCGTCC
>DATARP010000284.1:0-5450 GCA_036264075.1 Gemmatimonadaceae bacterium | reverse complement strand
TTCGGTGCGGAGATCCTCGTCCAGGTACTCGAGCACATCGGCTGCGCGCTCGACCGGCAACGCCGACAGGAACGGCGCCACCATCTCGCGGGGAAGCCCTTCTGCTACGTTGGCGAGATCGGCCGGGTGGAGCTCCTCGGTTTCAGCGGGAATTGCTTCGGGACTCTCCTCGAGCATCACGAGGATGTCCGGCCCCATGAGGGCGGCGATGGAGGGCTCCTTTTCCTCCTCTACGCGTTTGTTGTGCGGAGGAGTCTTCACGGTGCGAGCGGGAGAGTGCGGCGGTTGTCGCTCGCATCGCCAGCCGTGTATCCCGCTACGGCGATCGCGTCCTGAATCTGCGCGGCCGTCACAGTTCCGTCGTGCTCGATCACCGCTCGGCCGATTGTGACATCAGCGCGCTCGATGCCGGGCACTCCCGCGAGTGAAGTGAACACGGCGCGAACGCAATGCGCGCACGTCATGCCCGAGACGGAGACGGTGGTCTGCATGGCGATAATATAGGGCGCACGGCCGCCAGATTCAGAGAAATTATGGGTCTGGATTTGCGCGCGATTTCGCATCCACGGAACTGGAGCCGGGAGCTACGAAGCTATAAGTCTAGAGCCGGTCAGCTTAGATGCTGGAGTTAAGATTTCGCTAAAACAGGATCGGGCGCGTTCGTCGGGATGGTGAGGGTTTTCTTGAAATCAACTCGATATGTCGACCAAAGCTGAAAAGCTCTCAGCTTATCGCTGAGAGCTCCCGGCTTCAGTTCTGTGGATGCCTGATCCTGCACGACAACCCCGCCTTAGTTAGTCGAGCCGGTTCGCCGGCCTCGGCACAGGCGGCACCTTCTTCCGCGAAACGAGTTTCTTCTCCAAGGCGGGAATGAACTTGTCGTACCGCGTGCCGGGCTCCCAGAGAACCCAGCCGTCGTAACCTGAGTCGTAGACCGCGCGCTTCTGCTCTTCGATTTCGTGCGGACCGTACTTCGGCTGGCCGAGGCTGAACGCCTGCAGCCACGGACGAACGTGCTCGCCCTTGATCCCCAGCTTTTCGTCACGCTCCCGGGCGCGCGAGACCGCGATGTGAATCACGTCGTATGGATCCGCATTCGGGTGCGGGAGCTGGAACGAGCCGGGCGGATAGTGTGACGGATAAACCATCGGCAACACGACATCCACCGACTGGGAGATCGGCTCCCATTTCTGGCCGACTTCGAGCGCGCCACCAACCGTGGTGACGAGGCCGAAGATGTCGGCCGTCGTTCTCACGCCCTGCTTCGCGAAGCGAGCGCGCGCCGCGCTCAGGAACTCGGAGAGAACCTGGGGCTTCGTCCGACCTTTCTGCTCGGGGAACACCTGCGGCGGCAGACTCTTGTACGGCTCAGGGAAGCGGATGTAATCGAACTGAATCTCGCCGAACCCCATCTTTATCGCTTCGTCGGCGACGCGAAAATTGTATTCCCAGATCGCGTTGGCGTATGGATTCACCCACGTCTGTCCCTTCTTGTCGTGCCACGGCGTTCCGTCGGCCTTCCTGATCGTGTGATCGGGATTGTTGCGCGCAGTGACGGAATCCTTGAAGACGACGATTCGGGCAATCGGCAGAATTCCGTGGGCTCGTATCGTGTCCACGACTTCGGCCAGATGAGTAGCCTTGGCCTGCGTGCCCGCGTTCTTCTTGAGGAGCGGATCAGACGGATTGAAGTTGAGTCCGAACTCGTCCTTCACGTCGATGACGAAAGCGTTGATCTCGGTCGAATCAGCAATGGCCAGCAGCTTCTTCATCCGCCGAGGGTTGGCGGCGAAGCGGTAGACGTACAAGCCACGGACGGGGAGTATGCCCTTGATGAGCGAGTCCAGCACCGGCGGTGTCGGGTGCGCGGACGCAGGAACCCGAGCGTGGAATACGGTATCCGTATCCGCGCGGACAATTGGAGATGCGACCGTTTTGGCGGTCGTCTTGGCCGACGCGTCGTATGCGCCGTAGCAGGCTATCGCTGCTGCCGCCGCAAGCGCGGTGGTAGTGAGCTTGTTCAGGGACATTCTGTTGGTTGGGGGACGGGGACGCTGGAATCTAATGCTTCCAGAGAGAAACGCGGTATCCGAATCCGGTATATTTCGCTGCGATGCGATACCCCAAACTACTCCTTCTGGTCCAGCTGTCTCTCCCCGGCATCGTCGTGGGGTGTACGCTGCCGCCACCGCCGCCGCCCAACGCGGAATTCCTGGTCTCCGCCGGGGATCAGACGTACTGGGTCCGCAGCGACAATTCGGGGCTGCGCATCAGAGGATCACCGTTGATTCTCGCGCGCACTGGAGGCCGATACTACGAGATTTTCGTCAGCGAAATCGATCGCTCATTCCCGAAAGCGTTGTTCAGCGGCGAACGCGTATTCCGCCGCGAGCTGGCGACGGGCGATTCTGCGATCATCTACGACGATACGACCATTGTCCGAATGTCCGACGCGTACCACCAGCAGCATCCGCGCGCGCCGCTGCTGCGACCGGACGACGATCCCGACGACGACGTCGATATCAGCGCAGTCGGAGAGACGGACGTCCTCAACGTCCTCGGCCCTTATGTCGCTCTCGAGCACCGGGTGTCGATCGAGCGGTCCGACGACACCGGTGACGACGATACGACGCGGGCAGTGATCGATCTTCGCAACGGCAAAGCTGTCGCCTTCGACCACATGCTCCGTGACACGACGGTCCAGGAAGCTGTCGGAGAGGGAGGCCTCGTGAACCGCAGATGGCGTCACGACGGCTACGATGTCATCTCGCACTACGATTCCACGCACAAGGCGAACACGCTGGCGCTGCGCGATCATCGCGGACGCGAATGGAGGCTCGGCCTCATCGGATCGACTTACGTGCAGATCTTCTGGCTCGACAGGCCGAAGGTGGATTCCGAGACGAGACACGCCCTGTCACGAGCGTTCAACGACGCCACTTCGTATGGCGAGAGAATCCAGCAGGTGTCGCGCAGGCCGCGCGCGAAATCCGGGAAACGAGCGACCTCGGGACGGCAGACGTGAGTCGCTCAAAACCGGCGCGGGCGAAAGAGACGAGCTCAACCAGAGCCGAAGCGACCGGAAGTTCGGCGCCGTCTAAATCATCGCCCTCAGACTCTCGCGGTCCGGCGCGTCCAGTCCGCGAGACCCAGCACGAAACCGCGCAGCTGATGATGCCCCAGCACGCCAACGTGCTCGGTCACGTGTTCGGCGGCGTGGTGCTGTCGATGATGGATACGACGGCCGCTGTGTCGGCGATCCGGCACGCCCGGCTCGCGTGCGTGACCGTATCGGTGGATCGGGTCGACTTCCGTGAGCCGATTCACGTCGGCGATCTGGTCATCATGAAATCGAGCGTGAATTTCGTGGGCCGCACATCGATGGAGATCGGCGTGAGAGTGGAGACCGAGAATCTGCTGACCGGCCTCCGGCGTCACACCAATTCGTGCTACCTGACCTTCGTCGCGGTGGATCGAAACGGCAGGCCCGTGCCGGTTCCTCCGCTGAAGCCAGAAACGCCGGAAGAGATTCGCCGCTACGAAGCCGCTCGCGAAAGGCGCGCGAGCAGGCTGCAGGAGCGATTGTCGGAAGAGGCTCGGCTCAGAACGCCGTAGCAGCGCAGACGACTGGAGCTAGGATGCGCGGTCGATCAGCGGTCGTGGATTCGAGATCGGCATCGACCGACGGAATAACAGACGCAGCTTTTCGTCGGTGAGCGACTGCATCACCTTTTCCGGCGCCACGCGCGAAGTGACGCTGCGCGATTCCGGACCCGTCCAGATGTCCCAGGCGTAACGATCCAGCCGAGCTGTTTTGCCGCCCGGGTGATGGAAGACGATCATCGCGTTGCTAGCACCGGGAACCTGAACTTCGACGCCCCAGTTCGTGCTGTCCGGCCCGCGGAACGGCCTCATCTTTCTTGCCATGTCTTCCTTAGTGAGATGTCAGCGCTAAAGGATGCAGCCGCTGCCGGCCGACGAATCCCGCGTCGACCTCGTGCCAATATTGAACACTGGGCTCGCCCAGCTTCCAGCAGTAAAAGACATCGCGTCCGTCGATCTGTCCTCGGAAATCAACCAGTCCGGTCCCCATTCCCTTGCAAATGACGCCGAGCTCGTTGAGCTCGCCAATATAACCTTCGATGTCGATCGCAAGCCGCTGTGCTTCTGCCTGGAGGAGCTCCGCGATTGCGTCGGGATGGTCAGGGCTCGAGCCAACCGTCGCCAGCTCGAACTCGCGGACTTTGTCCTCCCACATGCGATGCTCGCGCACGAGATCTTCGACGATCCTGCTAACCAGCGGCAGCGTGCGATTCGCTTCTTCTACCGTGAAGATCTTTTCCATGTCTTCTACTCTGGTTGGGTGAGTGGCTTCGGGTCAAGTGCTTTATTTCTTGGATTGTTGCGCCGGTTCGTCGGAGAGGATCTCCTCCGGCGGCAGACTTGCCCGAATGTCAGGCCTGTGTGCTCGGCTCGAAAGGGATTTCGATCTCCATGCCATCTCTGGCGATGACCGTGGCCGGAAAGACAGCGCGGGCTTCGCGCTCGAGCTCGGACGTGTCGCGCGAGTAGCGAGCGGACACATGGGTCAGCACGAGCTTCTTCACTCCGGCTTTTGCGGCAACCTCGGCGGCCTCGCGCGCGGTCGAATGCCCGGTCTCGATCGCCCGCGGCGCTTCTTCCTCGGCGAAAGTGGCTTCGTGGATCAGAAGGTCTGCGCCGGTTGCGGCCGCGATCGTTCCTTCAGATGGTCGAGAGTCGCCGGTGAGAACGACGCGCCGTCCGGGCCTCGTTGGCCCAACGAGCTCCGACGGCTGCACGACCCTGCCGTCCGGAAGCGTGACGGCCTCGCCCTTGTGGATCTTTCCCCAGAGCGGCCCCTCGGGAATTCCCATCTCGCGCGCCTTGTCGGGGTTGAATCTCCCCAGTCTCGTCTCCTCCGCGATGTGGAACCCCATCGCACTTCTGTCGCCGTGCTCGACCAGAAATGGAATCACGGAATATCCATTTCTCTTGAGCGGGACGTCGGGGCTGATCTCGACGATCTTGATCTCGAAGTGCTGCTTCTCGCTGCCCAAAGTGATCGCGCGCCACAGAAGCTTCTCGCAGCCGGCCGGTCCGTAGACATTCATCGGCTCGGTCCGCCCCTGAAGCGCGAGGGTTCGCAGCAAGCCGGTGAGGCCGAGCATGTGGTCGGCGTGCATGTGTGTGAAGAAGATATCTGACAGCGCGAAGGTGATCCCGTAACGCATCATCTGCCGCTGAGTGCCCTCCCCGCAATCGAACATGAGCGTTTCGCCTTCGCGGATCAGGGCGAGGGACGACACGTTGCGCTCGACTGTTGGACGAGAGGCGGAGGTGCCTAGGAAGCGAATACTTAGCGACATGGGGGCGTAATATACGGTGGCCCCAAAGAGAGCCTCTGCTGCTGCGCTGCATCCACAAAACTG
>DATARP010000274.1:0-11354 GCA_036264075.1 Gemmatimonadaceae bacterium | reverse complement strand
GCCGAGGTGATGGTGATAGCCTCCGGCCGAGAGGAAGAGCGCTCCCGGATAACTCCAGACCACTTTGTCGAAGCCAAGTGCGTCGTGATAAAACGCCTCCGCCTTCTCGATGTCGTCCACGTAGAGATGCACGTGACCGAGCACGGTGCCTGGCGGCATTCCCGTCCACGGCTCGCCGCGCGCCGACCGCACCAGGTCGTCGACATCCAGATGGTTGGTCGTCATGTACAGCTGTCGCTCGTCGTAGCGCCACGCGTCGCGAGGTCTGTCGGAGTAGACCTCAATGCCAAGCCCGTCGGGGTCGGTGAGGTAGACAGCTTCGCTCACGAAATGGTCGGACATGCCCGCGTACGCGCCGATCTCGGAGAGATGCGAGACGAACCGTCCGAGCGCGGCACGATCGGGCAACAGGATCGCGAAATGATAGAGGCCGAGCAGTCCGCGGCGTGGAACGGGCCGCGCGCTCGACAGTTGGCGAAGATGCACTATCTCGCGATCCTCGCCGTGCGGGCCAAGGCTCACCGAATCGGCGGTGCGGCTAATGGCGCGCATGCCGAGAACGTTCTCGTAAAAGAGAAGCGAGCGATCGAGGTCCGCCACCTGCAAGCGCACTCGACCGAGATGCGTCGATTCGGGTAGGCGATAACCTTTGGGCCGAATACCCATCGTCGCCATGCTACGCCCCTGCGGAGGGTTCTTCCGGCTTGTGGCCAGGCCAGAACGTCTTGATCGTCGCGAAAATCAGCAGTAACAGCAGAATCCCCTGCGCAACGAGAGTCTCGACGCTCGGGTAAATGCCCATCGCGTCGATGTGCGGCACGCCTGGAACGACCGTGATCGGCATCAGGTTCGCTTCCTGCAGCTCGCGAATTCCTTTGCCCATGAACACGAACGCCATGTAATAGAGCAGGATGCTCGTGACCGCGAAAAACGGACGCATCGGTATGCGGACACCATAGCGGTAGAACAGCGTGAATATCACGGCGAGCGCAGCGAAGCCCACAATGATTCCCATCGCGAGCGGCAATCCGACGTTCGGCCCGCTGTTGAACAATGCCTGGTAGAACAGCGCCGTTTCCGCGCCTTCTCTGTACACGGCGAGAAACGCAACGAGCGTGAGCGCCTTCCCGCCGCCGTGCTCCAGCGCGGAGGTCACCTTCTCCCGAATGAACTTCTGCCACTTCGCTGCTTCGACTTTAGAGATGAGCCAGTAGCTGACCGAGAAGAGAACCGCCACCGCAACGAGCATCGTTATCCCTTCGACCAGCGAGCGACTCGCCGGCATGGCACCGAGCAATGTCTTGAGCACCACCGCAGTTGCAAGACTGGCGAGCACTCCGAGGATTACCCCGATCCACACCGAGCGCAGCCGCTCCCGGTGGCCGGTCTTGATCAGAAATGCCACCACCGCTCCCAGAACGAGAATCGCCTCGAACCCTTCGCGCAGAATGATCAGAAAGGATTGGAAGAATGCTTCCCAACTCGTGGATGGCTGCTGAGTGAGATCGATGACGGCCGGAAGCCCGTCGGCGATCGCGTCGCGTGATGTCTTGGCTCCAGCGACGTCGTTGCGCTTCACTGCTCCCTTGAAGTCCGCGAAGTACCGCTCCATCGTCGACACGAGCCCGGGCTTCTTGGCGCGAGCGGAGGTCTCGAGCGGCTCGAATGCTATGTACGCATCGAAGGCGCGATCGCCAGCCTCGGCTACCTTTCCCGCGCGCGCGAACTCCAGCGCGCTGTCGAGGAGGGCGAGTATCACCGGCGATGCGGTATCACCGGGAATGGCAGTCGCATCGGCCCGCGCCACTGGAAGAGACATTTTCTCGCCGCGGAGCGAGTAGATGTAGTTGATGACGTTCCAGCGCTGTTGTGGGGTGAGCGTGGACGCGAAGGGAGGCATCGCCGTTCCACGGACGCCAACCGAAATGACGTTGTACGCCAGAGTCGGGGTGAGCTCAGGTGTCCGATCCTTCAGGCCAATGGCCGGCGGCGCGGTGCTCAGAGTGCGCGCAGCCGGTCCATCGCCGGCCCCACTCATCCCGTGACACGACACGCAGCTCCTCAAATAGAGACTGTGACCCTCTGCCGTATCGAGCGCACCCTTGGGGAGATCCATCGCCCCCGCGGTGCCGAGCGATGCCGCGAAGAGCCTGTAGAAGTCTTTGACGGCGGCCGGCGGTTTCCGCGCCGCGACGGCCTGAGTCAGGCTGTCGAGAATGGCTCTCGTCGCGCTCGCGTCGTAGCCGTTGAGGCGGGTCGCCACCTGCTTGGCGTCCGTCAGAAAGCCGTAAGTCTCGTCGAACTCATCCTTCGAGATGAGCTTTCCGTGATCGTCAACGGCCTTCGCGTACTCCTCGACGGCGACACCGACGATGCTCGCGAGACGTTTGGCAGGATTTTCCTGGGCGGGCAGTCGGACAGCTGCCATGAGCGACAGGATCGAGACAGCGATCCATCGCATAGATCGACAATTCATTGCCGAGTGAATTTATCTGGATAACGGGCAGAAGCAATTGGTGACGTGCGGTGGGTTTCGATCGCTACGCGAAAATCAGGCGTCCGAGCGGCGATACTGGGAGTCGCCAGTCAGCTCGCGGTCGCAGATCGCAGCCCTGACGCCCGTACGTTTCTCGAATCTGCTGACGAAGGTGGCGAGTCTTTCGCTGGTGAACTCACCCCGCAGCATTCCGAGGGCTTCGATTGCTTGTTCGATGGAGTCGGGCGTGCCTTCGACTTCGACAAGGATGTCCATTCGTGGATAGGACTCGAACCTGATGGTTGCCCCGCCGAGCTCGTACTGGGCGATGTCGCGATCGATTTCCATTGTGACGATGAACCCGACCTTGTCGAGGATGTGCTCTACGGCAGCGAAATCCTCCACGAGTGTCGAGACCTCTTCTCGGATCTTGTAGCGGCCCTGGGTCTCGGTGCGACCTTTCCAGTCGAGATACGTCTTTGCAGCTCCCCCGCTTTCGTACCGTCTGATGCGCAGGACTTCGTCGCGGTCGGCGAGCTCGCGCGACTCGATGTCGTAGCGCCTGTCGACGAGCCGGCCCTCGTAAACCAGTAGCGCACCCGCCTTCTCTACCTGCTTTCGCGCGGCCGCGAGATCGACGACGACAGCCTTGAGCTCCACCTCAAGCATTCAGAATCGTCTCCAGCACCTGCTCGGTATCCTCGAGAGAAGGGATTGCCGCGTACGGATTGTGGGCCTCGAGCTGTTCTACCGTATAGTGTCCGCTCGCGACTCCGATGGCACGCGCGCCGAGCGAGCGCCCGCACTCGATGTCGGCCGGCGTGTCGCCGATGACGACGAGCCGTTCTCCGGCGATGTTAAGCCCCAGCGTCTCGGTCGCGCGGCGCTGGGCGATTGCCGGCAGCTCGGGACGATGCTCGTGGTCAGATCCGAAAGCATTGACGCGAAAGCGGTCAGGGTTGATGCCGGCGGCGGTCAGCTTTATCCGGGCGCCCGCTTCGATGTTTCCCGTCAGGAGTCCGAGGACGATGTCATCGCGTTCCTCGAGTGCGTCGAGTATCTCCACCACACCCGCGAGCGGGCGGACGGCGAACTTCCCGCTCTTCGCGCCGACGCGAAGTCCTTCGAGGTAAAGATCGAGGAGCTGGTCCATGCGCGAATCGATGTGGTCGTCCGAATGTCCTTCGAGCCGCATCGTGTCACGGACGATCTGCTTGTCGGTTTTGCCGTCGTAGCGGTACGACGGATTGCCGGGGGATCCGAACACTTCCATCAATGCGCGCTGCATCGATGCCCGCCCCATCCCCTGAGAGTTGAGCAGCGTGCCGTCGATGTCGAAAAGAACGAGCCTCATGTTCTCGTCAGGAAAACTCCGGCGATGATCGTCGCAGCGCCAACGCCCTGGAATATCGTCGGAGTCTCACTGAGAAAGGCCCACGCCACCAGGAGCGCGACGATTGGTTGAAGATTTGAGTACACCGCGGTGCGCGTCGGTCCGAGCACGCGCAGTCCGCGATACCAGAAGAAGTAGGCGACGCCCATCGAGATCACGCTCGAGTAGAAAACGGCGAGCCAGCCTCCGATTCCGACGGCGGACCAGTCTGTCGCGATCAGCGCCGGAGCAGATGCAAACATCAGCGGAATCGCTCCGCCGACGAGCGTAACCGCGGAGAGCTTGATGATGTCGATTCGGGACGCATATGGCTGGAGCCCGATAGTGTACACCGACCAGCAGATGACGCCGAGGAAAACGAGCAGTGCGCCGAGCATCGTCGTGTCGCCGCTGGACTCATTCGCGCTTCCCACGATCACCAGGGCAACCCCGAGGACGGAAAGTCCGATGCCGACCAGCGTCACGCGCCTGACGCGCTCCATGCCGCGTGCGCGCGCAATCAGCGCGATGAATGCCGGCGCTGCGCCGACGATCAAGGACGCGTTCCCCGCGCGGGTCCGGGAAACCCCGAGCACGAAGAACAACTGATAGAGGCCGTTGCCGAGCGCGCCGAGGAGAAGAAGTGCGACCACGTCGCGTCTGGGGAGATTGATTCCACCACTCGCGAACGCCGCAGCGAGGAGAAACGTCGCTGCGACCGCGACGCGCAAGCCGGTGAACGCGACCGGGTTGAAGATGTGGGTAGCGTACTTCACGACGACGAAGTTGGCTCCCCAGATCACCGCCATCGTGAAGAGGAGGACATCGGTCAAGCCGAACGCTGGGTGCGCTGCGGGGTTCGCGGTTATGGCCGAAGGATGAGTAGCTGATTCCGTCATCGACGAAAGCTAGCCGGGCCAGGCGCGTCGCGGCTACTTTGGGTAATGCACATTTCTTTCGCCGTCTTCGCCGACGCAGCCAACCTTTCGCAGGAGGGAAAGCTCAACATCCTGGGCGTCTTCGACGCGGTGCAGGTGGCGGGACTCCCTACGATCCATCCGCGCACGCACTTCGTGGTTCGACTCAAGGCGGATGGAGACGACACCGGGCCGCACAAGCTCACGTTCCGCTGGCTCTCTCCGTTCGAGGAGGAGCTGTGGTCGTCGTCCGGGGAAATGAGCGTGGCGCAGGCCGCGAATCCTGTATTCGAGCTGGATCTCCCGATCATCGCTGTGGTCGATCTCCCGCTCAACGTCGCGGGCCAGTACACGATGCAGGTGACGCTCGACGACAAGCCCACCGCTGCCGCTCGGCTCTTCGTTTCAGGGCCGGCGCAGCAGCCTCTCGTGACCGGCGCGCCGAACGGGATGGTCAGCTGACCGCCTGACACCTGAATGCGATCTTAATGCAGCTAGTAAAGTCTGGGTGCGGTAACCTGGTGCCAGGCACCTACGCCACTGGCACCTCTCACCCCGTTCAGTTCAGTTGGTACCTGGTTTAGAGGATCCGGCGCCCAAACCGAAACCGTTGTACCAGGAGCTCCGTGTACTCATCACGATTTGAAAGATCGTCGACAGCGTAGCCCCCGCGTCCGAGCGCAAGATGCACCACGCGCGTTTCGCCGAGTGAAATTGCCACGTGAGTGATCTTCCCGTCGTCCTGATCGGAGAAAAAGAGAAGGTCGGCCGGACGTAGATCGCCAATTTTTTTTACCGGCTTCCCGGTCGTCGCCTGCATCCACGCATCGCGGGGAACCTGCACGCCGTGCAGGTGGAACGAGCTCGACACCAGTCCCGAACAGTCGCAGCCCCACGGCGTCACTCCGCCCCACTCGTACGACGTGCCCTCGAAGTAAGTCATCGCTGTGGCGGTGATGGAATCCGGGGCGGGCGGGAAACTGCGGCGGCGCTCATCGAGCGTCATCGCCAATCCTCCAAATCTCTCCTGGCCTTCGGTGACGAGCGCGCCGAGCGGGAGCTTGCGGGTCGCGCCGTGCTCGTCGCGCACGGTGCATCCGAGCGACAGCGGGCGCGGATCGTTCCACCCGGTTTCCGAGAGCGGAGGGACCGGCTCCGGCATCGTTACCACGTACCCCTGGTGCACCCACCCCGGATATCCGTCTGCACCTTTGATGTGCAGCCACAATCCCCTTCGCTCGACCACCAGCGCGATGTGACCGTGAAGAAGCTGCGATACCTGGGTCGTCCTTACGTCCGGCTCACACAGCATCGGCGCGATCGCGGCGATGGCGGTGACGTGCTCGCTCAATGCTCGGGCCAATCGATCTTCGGTGAGCGGCTCGGCGTCAGCGGCGGCTCAGGGCGTTTCGCGACGCAATTCTTGCACAGGGTGATCCCGCGGAAATTGCAGATGATGCAGACGAACGTTCCGCAGTCGGTGCAAGGGTATCCTTCGGACGCGCGCTCCTCATTTCCGCAGGAGCGACACATCATCGAATCCTTTTCTCGCAGATTTTTCGCCATCAGGTTCGCGGACCTAAGCCCATATGCAAAAGCTCGTGTGTTCATCGTGAACGTCGTAATTGACGAGCCAGCAACGCTTTAGAAACGCCAGTTCCGGAAAAGGTCGAAGCCCAGCTGGGAAGGCGTCTGCGTCGGAGTGATCAGAGCCGTGCCCTTGTCGCACCTCGTGTTGCTCGATCCCGGCTCGATCGCGGCCTGAGCGCTGTACAGCGAGCTGATCCGGTACTCGAGCTGAAGACCCAGATTTTCCTTGAACGCGCCCGGATTCACGAAGCATAATCCAGTGCTCAGTCCAAGGAACCATCGGCTGCCGAGTTGCTTGCCGAGAACTGCGCGGGTGTTGAGCAAGCCGAAGTAAGGCGAGCTGCTGGTTGCGCCCGGCGCAGTCGGATCCGTGTTGACCGACGTCTGCAGCTCGACGATGTCTAGCAACTGCCGCGGGATAGCGTTCGTGAAGATGTTGCCGAGCGCGCGCACTCCAATCCCGGCGACCTGACCGGTCGTATTGTCGAGACCGACGGCAGGCTCGCCCGTCACGAGATAGCTGAGCAAATCGCTCTCCGACAGCGGAAGCTGGTCCGGATTTCTGAGCGTCAGCTTCGGCTGCGACAGAAATCCCGTGATGTCGACCTCCACCCGCACGTCTCGGCCATTCACGCTCTTGCTCGGCTGCCGGACCGTGTGAATGGCTTTGATGTCGAGCGACGGATTTAGATCCGGCGTACCGGAAAAACGCAGGTATCCGGTTTGGACGTCGAAGGTCGGCTGGATGAATGGATCCACGAGATTGAGTCTGTACGTCCCCTTGTCGGCGCTCAGCAAACCCTCGAGTGCGAGCTTGGGAGGCTCGCCCGGATTGGGCGGAGCGAGCGTGACGTTCAGCGATCCTCCGAGCTTCACGTTGGCTTCCGACGACCGGAGCCACACATCGGGGCCGATGTCGACGGCGACATTTTCGAGGCGGAGATTCCGCGCGACAGCCTTCGGAGCGCGCGGCAACACTTCACGATTCTGCGAGAGCAGCGTGTCGGCGACGTTCTGGAACTCAGGGTCGTTGAGATCGATGATCTGCTTCTTGATGACCTCGGGGATGTAGATCGTCCCGCGCTCCACTCGCACATTGCCGCGCATCACTGCGTTCTGGGTGGAGCCGGTCAACGTCACCGGCGGTCCCGTCGAGATGTCGAGGGAGGCAAGACCCGGCTTGTCGATCGCGTGGAAGTTTGACGCGTTCGCTGTGAGCGAGAACGACGGATTGTCGTAGTGCTCGAAGCTCACGGTGCCGGTGACGGAGACCGTGCCCTTTCGATCCTTCACCGTCTCCGCAGAAAGCTTCCGGATGTGAACCGTGTCCCCTGCGAGCGCGATGTCCGCGGTGATGTGATTGTAGCTCGTGCCGAGATTGGAGAATCGCGCGTACCCATCACCGAGAGAGATCTGACCGAACAGCTGCGGCTGCTTGATGCTTCCGCGAATATCGACGTCGGCCACGATGGCGCCGCGCGCGTCCACGAGTCCGGGCACGAAGGCACGAAACAGACGCAAGTCGACGCTGTCCGTCCGCACGTGTCCCTTGATGGAGTCGCTATTCAGCCGCACGTTCTCGACGACGAGCTTTGCCTTGCTGCTGTGCTGGAGGAGAAGCGAGTCGAGCGCGAGAAACCCCTTCGAGAACTGGATGCGAGTGGGGTATTGCAGGCGGTAGCGATTCGCGGAATCCACCTGGACCGCGGCCGAGTCCAGCCGCACAATGGTCGTATCGCTGCTGCGGGTGAGATTCCCGGCCAGCTCGGTCTGCACTCCGCTTTCGCTCAGCATCGAGGCGCTGAAATGCCCCGCCGTTGGAGACATGAGCGCGACTGATGCCCTGATGTTGCGGAAGCCAACAGCGCCGAGAGCGACAGTATCAGCGCCGAAAATCAGCGAGCCGTTTACGTTCTTGGTGATGTCCGCCAACAGAATCGAGCCGCGCACGCTTTCAACGCGACGCACGCCCAACGTAACGTCATTTGCTCTGACAATTCCATTGAGCGCGAGATGATCGATGCTTCCGGACAGCTCACCGGTGAGCTCCGCGCTCCCGTGGAGCGAGTCGACTGCAGCATTGGCCTCGAGACTCGGCACGAGTGCACGAAGCCGTGACAGGGAATCCATCACGGCGCTGAATTTGAGAGTGCCAGCGTGGGTCCCGCTCATTCCGAACGTTCCCGAAGCGTGCGCCGTCAGTCCGGTTGCGTTCAGGGCTAGCGTGTCGACGGTAGCGACTCCATTGGCGAAGCGCACTCGCGCGACGGAAGGATCGACGCGGAAGCCGGCAACCGTGGATTTCTCGATCGATGCAACCGCGCTGCCCACCAGCGTCGGAAGTGACTCGCCGCGCATATCGAGATCGTACAGGCCGGTGAGCTGTGTGTGTGGCAGCGTGTTCTTCTCGAGTAGCGTGCGCAGGTCGAGCGCGGTGGTCGTCGCTCGCCCGCGCGCGGCGTACTCCACGGGATCCGCGTCGACCACTCCGTTGAATCCGAACGTGCCCGCAGGTCCGGTGAGTGTCGTGTTCACCAGGAGGCTCGGAGACGTCCCCTTTATCTGCATGGGCCCCGCGTAGCTTCCCCGCAGCGGAAGCAGCGGGTACGAGTGCGAGAGCGCCGTGAACGAGAGTGGCTGAGCCTGGAGAGCCAGATCGTAGACGAGATACTTTCCACAAGTCACACGCCCGTCCCCGGTAACGTGTGAGACGGGCTGCACGCCGTCGTGGTGGTAGAGATCAGCGTTTCGGAAGCGGACGTCGAGCCACGACGAGTCGAGCACAGCGGTGCCCGACACGGTTCCCTTGATCCTCGGGAAAAGCGGATTGAGGTACTGAAGAGTCCGCAGATCGAGCGTGCCCACGTCGACGTGGAAATCGTGAAAGGCGGTGAACGCGGGAAACAGGATGTCGAGCTCGCCTTCCCCGGTTGCAGTCGTGATCGCTCCCGGGACGTGCGCATCGGCAAACACCAGCGACGACTTGTCGACCTTGAAATGATTGAGCGGGCCGCCCGGTCCCTTCACATTGCCGGTGAGCTTCCCCTGCCAATCGTACGGGAAAGGCTTTCCATTCAGCGTACGGAGGAGATCGAAATCCACTGGCGCCGCCTGAAGATCCAGATTCTTCACAGCGAGCACGTCACTGCCCGTGCCGAAAGTCATCTGACCCAGCAGGTGCGACCCCGTCGTCCGCACATCCATCTTCGTGAGCACGTAGTCCACAAAGCGCGGATCGCGCTCGCTCCGGATATCGAGCTCCATCTTGCCGCCGCCTGTCGTTGGCAACGTCGGATAAACCCACCCGACGTCGCTCAGCGCGACCGAATCACCGACAACGTGCACGTAGTAGCGGACAGGCAGATCGCTTCCCCACACGACGCTGCCGCGTGCCCTTCCGGTCGAGCGAGGAAGATCCCAGTGATCGGCGTCGACGAAAATGGAATCGCCGAGGTTCAGGAACGTTCCCGAGATGTTGCGGAACTTGAACGGTGGATCGCTCTCGGTGAAGCTCACGTTCTTGACACGGAACAGGCGACCGACGGTGTCGGGATCGGCGATGCGCGCGAAGCCCACGCTCGCCTCGGCCTTCGTCCACCGCCAGGTTCGAGCGAAGCCCTCGCGAGTGCGGCGAATCTCATGATCAGCCCGAGTCAGCTCGTACCTAATCGCGCTATCGAGCTTCGCGCCGTGCAGCGAATCCGCCGGATGCCAGGGAAGCGTGAGCGTGAACGTCGCGTCGCGAATCTCGGACGAGTCGATTACGACGTATTGTCCGAAGCCACGCTGGTTTCTCTGCTGCTTCTCGACGCTCGCGGGGAAGATTCGGCGCCAGTTCCAGTCACCATTCGCGTGCTGGCGGAGGTGAACGATGGGGCGTTGAACCTGCAGGTTGCTGAGCAGAATTCTCCGATCGAACAAATCGCGCGGGTCGTAGGACACTCGAATAGGTCCCGACGCGACGAACACGGAATCCTCGTCGTCGCGTATCTCGAGCGAATCGATCGTGACACCGTTGAAGAACCCGCCGCTCATCCTTCCGAGATAAACCTTCCCCTTCACCTGTCCCGCGAGCATCGACATCACCATCCCACGCACGCGCTCCTGCCCAAAGCCGGTGTGCGTCACGCCGATCACGCTGAGGACCAGAATCACGCCGAGGCCCACCAACACAATGGCGCTTGCGAGAACGATGCGGAGACGGCTTGTCATTGGGAGCTAGAACGCCTGGCCAATGGCAAAGCTGAAAGTGAGCTTGCTTCGGAAGCGATTGTCCTTCGGCGGCTGATACGTCGCCGCGCACCCGGTTGGGGTGATGTCCTGCGTGATCGTGACTTCGTTCGTCTTCGGATCGGGCGGCGAGAAGTGCGTCGGCACATCGTTGCCGGGGCTCACGCAAAGGAGCGGCGCGCCCGGGACGTTCGTGGCCTCGTAGTAGAGCGGGCCGGTCGGCCTGCGATACGGATTGTATCCGACCGCGACGCGCACCGGGCCAACCGGCGAAAACGCTGTCATCTGAATGCCGGGCGTGACTTTCAGATTCACGCCGCCCAATGCCGATACGCTGCCGCGATTCCACACCTCGCCGGCATCGGTGAATAAAGTCAGCTGGAGCAGCTCGGGAAGAATCGGGCTGCGAAGGCGTAGCTCGACATTTGCCACGACGAGGCTGTTTCCACCCACTGGAACGACTCGTCTCTGGATTCCGCTCGTATCTCTCACGACGGTGTCCGGCAATCCGCTGGCCGAGGGAGGCACGATCAGAAACGGACTCGATGCGATGTAGATCGCCGACCCAAGCTCGTTCTGTGCGAACCCGCGTACGGTCGTCGGACCACCGGCGTACAAACGCTCTGATGGCGGAATGAATCCGGTAGCGGACCCGAGGCTTCGCCCGTAGACGACGCCACCCCGAATCCGGAGCGCGAGGACGTTTCCGCCGCCGGCACTTATGTAGCGCGAGGCATCCCCCACGAATTTGTTGAACTGGAGCGCGGTG
>DATARP010000272.1:0-4011 GCA_036264075.1 Gemmatimonadaceae bacterium | reverse complement strand
TGATCGAGATCCCGCGGACCGATCTCCAGTCGCACCGGAATCCCGCGCAGCTCCCATTCGTAGTACTTGGCTCCGGGCTTGATGCCCTCGCGGTCGTCGACGTGAACGCGAAGACGGCCCGGGACTCGGCGTTCCCAGGCGAGCAAGCTCTCCTTGATCAGATGCGCGGCTGCCTTAACGCGACCTTTGTCCTCATCGGTCCTCCAGATGGGAACGATCACGATCTCGATGGGTGCGAGGAGCGGCGGAATCCGGAGGCCCTTGTCATCGCCGTGCGTCATCACGAGCCCACCCACCAAGCGGGTAGTGGCGCCCCAACTCGTGTTCCACGCGAAGTCCATCCCGCCAGCTTCAGTCTGGAACTTGAGCTCGAACGCCTTGGCAAAGTTCTGTCCGAGGTCGTGCGATGTCGACGCTTGCAACGCCTTGTTGTCCTGCATCATGGCTTCGCACGCGTAGGTGCGAAGCGCGCCCGCGAATCTCTCCGAGTCGGTCTTGGCGCCGGTGATGACCGGCATTGCCATCCAACCCTCCATGAAGTCGCGATAGACTCCCAGCATTCTCAACGCTTCTTCCTCGGCCTCCTCGTGAGTTGCGTGCGCCGTGTGCCCTTCCTGCCAAAGGAACTCGAGGGTGCGCAGGAAAAGCCGAGTGCGCTTCTCCCAACGGATGACATTTGCCCACTGGTTGATGAGAATCGGGAGATCCCGATAACTCTGCACCCACTTCGCGTACATGGCGTAGATGATCGTTTCGGATGTTGGCCGAATGATCAGCGGCTCCTCCAGCTTCTTTCCGCCACCGTGGGTCACCACTGCGAGCTCGGGCGCGAATCCTTCGACGTGTTCCGCCTCCTTGTGGAGGAAGCTCTCGGGGATGAGCAGCGGGAAATACGCGTTCACGTGTCCGGTGTCCTTGAACATCGTGTCGAGCTGCAACTGCATGCGCTCCCAGATGCCGTAACCGTTGGGCCGGATCACCATGCAGCCGCGAACTGGCGCGTAGTCGGCGAGCTCCGCCTTGAGAACAACTTCGTTGTACCACGCGCTGAAATCGGCGGCGCGGGTGGTCAGCTTCTTATCGTCAGCCATTGGCGTTATTGCAGTGAGTCGAGGAATGCATCGAGAGCTACGCTTCGCTCGGATCCGTCGGCTAGCGTTTTTACAGTCACCTTTCCATTCTCGTAGTCGGGACGCCGGAGCAGCACCACACTTCGAACGCCGGCGCCGGACGCCGTCTTGAGCTGTCGCGACAGCGTCTGCGACTTGAGCGCGTATTCCACACTCCTCGCTTTCGCGCGCAGACGCCCGGCTACTGACATAACATCCGGGAGCATTGAATCGTCTTCGGAGGCCACCCAGTATTCGGTGGCCAGCTCCGGCGCGGGCAGAAGATTTCGAGCGCGAAGAAGCTCCGTCAGAACCACGTCCCCCATCCCGAATCCAAGAGCGGGAAGGTCGACGCCGCCGATCGTCGAGAGCAGATCATCGTATCGTCCGCCACCACAGATCGCGCGGAATTCTCCCTTCGCGTCGAAAAGCTCGAACACCTTACCCGTATAGTAAGCAAGCCCGCGCACGATTGAGAGGTCGAACTCGACCCAGTCTCCCACACCGAGCGCATCGAGGAAACCCATATATTCGCGCATGTGAGCTACTTCATCCACCACGTCAGGCGAATCCAGGAAATCGCGAGCGAGTGCATCCAGATCCTTGCTGTTCGCAAGCATCCGCTCGACGCCGCGATGGGCCTTGGCGCTGCTCACGGCCTTTTCGACTTTGCCCATCGTGACATCACGTGGCTCGCGTCCGGCCTTGTCGATCGCAGCGAATACCGCCGGCATCTCGTCCTTCTTCACGCCGGTGCTCGCGAGCGCGGCGGTAAGCAGCCGTCGATCCGAGACTCTCGCTCGAACGTCCTGGGACGTGAGTCCGACCGCCCGCATGACGTCGATCGCGACCGCGAGTAGCTCTGCGTCGGCGGCGACAGATGCCTCCCCGATGATGTCCACGTTCAACTGAAAGTGCTCACGCAGTCTTCCCTTCTGCTGCCGCTCGTAGCGAAACAGCTGTGGAACGGAAAACCAGCGAATCGGCTTTCGCATCGCGTTCGCCTTCGCGGCGACCATTCGCGCGAGCGTGGGCGTCATCTCGGGACGGAGCGCAACCTCGCGATCCCCCTTGTCGGTGAAGGTGTACAACTGCCCGACGATCTCGTCTCCGCTCTTCTTGGTGTAGAGCTCGAGCGGTTCCAGGGGCGGACCATCGTATTCCACGAACCCGTACCGGCGCGCAACATCACGCCAGACCGACATGAGGTAGTTGCGGGTGGCGAGCTGCTCGGGGTAAAAGTCGCGAAATCCTGGTAAGGCTCCCTGTGACATGGAGGAAAGCTACGCGGCGAACGGAGACACCTGCAAGCGTGACATCACATCGCCCACAGTGTGAAAAGAGCCGGTGACGATCACTGTCTCCCCAGTTTTCTGAGCGATGTCCAATGCCTTGTCGAGATCGGGCTCGACCTCTGACGCCAACCCTTCGGATTCAGCGAAAGCCTGGGCCTGCAACGGATCCCAAAGGCGCTCGGGCGGCGCGGTCGGAGCGTTGGTTAATACGAAGCGATCGACCGCAGGCGCGAGCGCTGCAATGACTCCCTTCCAGTCCTTGTCGCTGAGGACCGCGACCAGAGCGACGCGCGGGGCCGGTGGTTTCAATGCGCGCACCGACTCGGCCACCGCGCGAGCGCCATCCGGATTGTGGGCGACGTCGAAGATGAACTTTCCCGAGCGCTGCAGGCGGCCCGGAAGGTGGATTGTCGCGAGCCTGCTCGAGATCTCTTGCGGCGCTGGAAGGTATTTCGGGCCGAGTGCTGCTACGATGGCGATCGCGATCGCGGCGTTCCTCGCCTGAACCGCTCCAATGAGCGGCGTTGTCACGCGCCGGCTTTCCGACCCTCGACTGAGCACGAAAGATGTACCGCGCGCAGAAACCTCGACCTCGGACACGCGGTATTCGTCGTCCAGGACGATGATCGGAGCAGCGCCGGCGTCTTTCGCACACTTCGCGAGCAGTGCTCGAATTTCCGGGGCACTTTCGCCGACCACTGCAGCCACACCTCTCTTGAAGATCCCCGCCTTCTCCCGGGCTATTGCCTCCAGCGTATCGCCGAGGAGATCGGTGTGATCGAGCCCGATCGAGGTAACCGTTGCAACGCGGGGGGTGAGAACGTTGGTGGAATCGAGCCTGCCACCCAGCCCTGTCTCGATCACTGCCAGGTCCACTTTCTCTCTGGCGAACCAGTCGAAGGCGAGAGCAGTCGTCAGCTCGAAGAACGTCGCGCCCGTCTCTTCGGCGGCCGGAATCCATTTCTCCAGGAAAGCCAGAACCGCAGCTTCGGGAATTGGGACCGAGTCTACCGTTATTCGCTCGCGGAAATCGATCAGATGCGGCGATGTGTACCGGCCGATCTTGCGTCCGGGTGCAGTCAGCAGCGCTTCCGCGGTGGCGACCACGCTTCCCTTTCCGTTTGTGCCGGCGACGTGAATCGCGTTCAGCTTCTGGTGCGGTGAGCCGAGCTGCGCGAGGATTGCCTCGGTGCGCTCGAGTCCTGGTTTGATGCCGCTGGTGGTGCGGGCGAAAAGGGCTTCGATCGCCGCGCCGTACGACTTCAGGAGGTCGTCCACCCTGCCGATGCCGGCTTGCCGCTCATGTGGCGCAAGAGCTGTCCTACGGTCCGCTTGAGATCGCTGCGCGGGACGACGGAGTCGACGATCCCGTGCTCGAGAAGAAATTCCGCCGTCTGGAATCCTTCGGGCAGCTCCTGGCCGATCGTCTGCTTGATCACGCGCGGCCCGGCGAAGCCGATCACTGCGCCCGGCTCGGCAAGAATCGCATCGCCGAGCATGGAGAAGCTGGCGCTGACGCCGCCCGTAGTCGGGTTCGTGAGGATCGACACGTAGGGAATGCGGCGCTCGGAGAGCTGCGAGAGGATCGCGGCGGCCTTTGCCATCTG
>DATARP010000259.1:0-8969 GCA_036264075.1 Gemmatimonadaceae bacterium | reverse complement strand
GACCGTCATCAGCCTGCAGCAGGTCGCCGAGTCGGCCAAGTTCCGCACGAATCTCGGACTCGTCGAAGGCTCCGGCACCCCCGCGAGCGGCCGCATCCGGGTGATCGACGACCTCGGCAACGTGCTGAAGGAGATCCCTTACTCGCTGCAGCCGGGCGAGCACCAGCAACTCAACCAGTTCATCAAGAACGTCGCCGGCATCCCGAACCTCGACGACGGCCGCATCGAGATCACGGTCGACTCCCCCACCGGCGCGATCAGCGCCTACGCCTCGGTGCTCGACAACATCACCGCCGATCCGCTCGCCGTGCAGCCGGTGCAGGCGTCGCAGGTGAGCGCGCAGCGCTACATCGTCCCCGGCATGGCGGAGATCGTGTCGCCGTTCTCGAACTTCCACTCCGACATGCGCATCTACAACGGCGGAACGACGAGCGTGAACGTGACGCCGACCTTCGTCCCGCAAGGCGGCTCGCCGGTCACCGTCGCGCCGATCACGATCGGTGCCGGCCAGGTGAAGGCGTACGACAACGTGCTGCCGACGCTCTTCAACGTCACGAACGGCGGCGGCTCGGTCATCCTGACGACGTCCGCCAACTCCTCGCTCGTCGCCACCGGCCGCACCTACAGCTACGACAGCCACAACGGAACGTTCGGCCAGTTCATCCCGGGAGTCAGCCCGGCGCAAGGCATCGGCGCCGGCGACAAGCCGCTGCAAATCCTCCAGCTCGAACAGTCGTCGCAGTTCCGCTCGAACGTCGGCATCACTGAGCTGACCGGCAACAAGGCCGACGTGAAGATCACCATCATCCCGGCCGACGGCCGCACCTCCGCCGTCATCACCCTGGATGACGCTCACGGCAACGCCATCCAACCGAATGAGTTCCGCCAGTTCAACCGCATCATCGAGTCGGCCTACGGCAGCGGCGTGCAGATGTACAACGCGCGCATCGTGGTCGAGGTCACCGGCGGCTCGGGCCGCGTCTCCGCCTACGCCTCCGTCCTCGACAACGCCTCCCTCGACCCCACGTACGTTCCCGCGCAGTAGCCACTCCCCTCGTGTGGCGCAGGCTCCCCAGCCTGCGCCCCGGGGGCCCGCGGACCTGCCCACGCGAAAACACTTCAACGAAAACGTCGCCAAACCGTGATCCCGCTCACGCTCCCCTGCCTCCATGGCAGCTACGTTGCGTGCGGAAGGCCCGAACATGACGGGACGGAGAAAGTCGGATCGCGGTAAACCAATTCACGAGGCGAGTGGAGTCCGCGTCCTCGCCGTCGACGACGATCCTGCCTACCTGCGCTACCTCAAACTCGTCCTCACCCGCGCCGGCTTCGACTTCCAGTTCACCACCGACGGCCGCTCCGCGATCGACAAGGTCCGCCACGACGACGCCATCGGCCTCCTCCTCGTCGACCTCGTCATGCCCGAGATGGACGGCATCGAGACCCTCAAGACCCTCCGCAAGGACGCCACCACCGACCGCCTCTACACCATCCTCCTCACCGCCCACGATGCGAACGACACCACACACCGCGCCTTCGACGACTTCCTCTCGAATGTCGCGTCCGAAACCGAAATAGTGGCCAAAGTCCGTAGCACGGTGCGGCGCGAAACATGGAGCGCCGGCTCCACACCGAGAACGCCGAGTTGCAGTCGTTGGCCCTAACCGACGAGCTCACCGGCATCGCGAACCGCCCTGCCATGCTCCAGGCCGCCGACGAGATCCCCGCCGCGGGTCGCATGCTCAGGATGACGGAAACCAGATTTCTTCACAGGCTCTCAGGATGACGGAAACGAGATTCCTTCACAGCCTCCCAGCGTCGTGATGTTCGATCTCGATCACTTCGAGCAGATCGACGACACGTACGGGCACTTGGTGGCCGATCAGGTGCTGAAGGACGTGGCCGCGTGCCTTTGCGAAAACACGCGGGGGAAACGTGATCGCGCGGTATGGCGCGAGACGGAAACCCACGGTCATTCCCCGAAACCGCATCTGAGGCGACTAAGAGCGGCCCGATGTAGACATCGCGCAACTCCTCACGAACGCCGCGATGCTGACCTTCACGCTAGCCGACAGCGACGCCGTGCCGAACTCGTAGATAACGACACCGGCCGACGCCGTCGCCAACCCAAGCGCACCAACGCCAATCAACACCGATTCCGCGAACGGTCGGTACCAGAAACAGCGACCACATCCAAGTGAACGATTGAACTACCTAATAATACCGGAGACGCTCTTGATCTTGTCAATCGCTACGCCCCATGCGTTGCCGGCAAAACAGGTCCCCCCATGGTGGACGCCGACGATCCCGCCGGTGATATCAAGTATAGGCGACCCCGACGACCCTTTGTCCGTCAACAGCGAACGGTACAGGATGCGACCATGATCATTATGGGCAAACTTGCCGGTCGCAACACTCTTCTCGAACCGCTGAATTTGCGGTTGCTCAATCGCACACAACGGTGTACCCGCCACCGTAACGTCAGCACCGGCGGGTAGCAACGGCTGGCCAACGACAGCAGCCGGATACAAACCCGTGACCTGATTCGCGCCGAGCCTCACAATTGCGTAATCCGGCCCCCAATTCTGCACGCCCATCCCTTTATACTCGACGAGCTCCATGATCGGAAACACATTCTCCGGCGCCACTACTCCGCCTGAGGCGTGGAGGTACCCAAACACCACCTGCATCGACATAGCAGCATCCACCTCGGCAATCGGCACTCCATTAGCATACGATGGGCGTACCTCACCGCCAGGATCTACGAAACAATGAGCCGCTGTCAAAACATAATTATCAGCAAGCAAACTACCACTTCCCCACATTTTCCCCGCCACCGTACCGCGTCGCTTCCCAAACCGGTTACCAAGTTCACCTTCATCCAACCACTGCAACACGCCTACCGCCGGTTGGTGCAGATCGACAAATGCGCGCGTGAACCCGTCCTTCTGACTATACACCTCGACATATTGATATCCACCGGAAGCATTCGGGCAGCTTAACGATCGATACCTATCTACCTTGGCGTCAAATAGCGTCAACTGCCGGAGCAGCTCTGCCCGCTGATCAAATAACGTCTCAAGGATCAAATCTGTCGCAGCCCCATCTGTTCTAAATAACACCGCCGCAGCCTCTAACGCCTCTGCCGAGTACGGCAATGCGTGGCGCCCAGGGTAAGGAATTTCAAGGTCCTCAATCATTCTATTCACCTCATCCGCAGCAAGTATTACCACAGTCGGCACCAGGTACCTGTTCGCCGTCCAACAATAGAAGGTACGGGTGACTCGACAAAAATGGAGGTAAATCAGGAGGCGGGTCGTGTGGCACCTTCAGTTTTTCCGGGTGGGGAGGGGTTCCGAGGTTAGCGTAGATTCGAAAATGACTGTGCTGATCGTCATAACCGTCGGTCGCGGCCGACTCCCGTCGGGGCGATACACCGGAGCGGTTTCGCGTCACGAAATTGGCGCGGTTTCGTAACTGAAGCTCATATTCTTCGTCCGTCGGCACTAAGTCGGATGTATTTGACAAAATGATCTCAGTCTCTTCCACAACATCCAACTCCATTGTCTTGCCGCTGCTGGTAGTCGCCACGATTTGCACACCGCCGCCCAAATCCCCATGCGGTACGCGTAGTCGCGTTACGGTGGCGCCACCAGCCATCACAAATGTAGCAATTTCACCGCACCCGACAAATAGTTTGGCGATAGTCTCAGCCGTATCCGGGTTGACGCGAATATCCTTGTCGCAATCGCGCCTCAGATGCACAAGCTTATTCTCCCGGAGAGATTTTATCGCTGACCGATTCCATAAGCGGCAGCCGTGCTCGGCTGGAGCCTCCAGACCCGAGATTGTGATCGTTGATGGTTCACAAATCGGATATTCGCGTAAACAAACATCAGTCAAGGCCTTTCTATCCGGACAATGACGCCACCATTGGGAATCGTCGACCACCTTCGCCCTTTCCAAAAAAAAACTTGCGAAATGGGGTGCGATGCCCTCCTCTGGAGTACGACCATCCGGAAGAAGAACCCACCTGCCGTTAGGCACATGATGAAAGTATACGAGACCTAAGAAGTCAATCTGGAAACTCATTGTTCAGATCCTTTCCGGAGACATTTAATTTCCATAGTCCTGGAGTGCTGCCCAGAAGGGCGTCGGGAAATCGTTGCTACGGATCGCCTCCAGCTGAAGCGCGCGCAATGCCGTTGATGGCGAAACACCTACCGCGAGTTCGTCATGTAGGTGAGGAAAAAATGATGCCGCTATCCTGTCGTCGATTGGCCATAGAGACGCCACGACGGATCGAGCACCTGCGGAGAGGAAGCCGTACGCAACACTCACAACCCCCTCGGACGCGCGCGAATCGCCACGGGCGGTGTTGCATCCCGCTAACACCACGACTGCATCGCGACGTAAATGAAGCCGTGCAATATCGGCGACGTCGATTCGCGTTTCGCGCCCCGCCTCCCTCTTTACGACGATCGATGCGGGTTCCAGGCCGTCATCATCTCCGACTGCATGGCCTCCGAAATGCAATACGTCCACTTCGTTACATTTTTTTGAGAGATCGTCGAATTTTCCGTACGAACCATCAAGCCTTACCGAATGCATATAACTTCGCGCGATCCGCTTCGCTTCATCATCCACGAATGAAAGAGAATCCGAGCCCCCGGACCCGGTGGTTAGAATCAGCACAGTCCGGCGAGTGGCGGTCTCAGTACGCCCTTCGTCGCCGGCCGCATAAACTGCAGCGCTCGGCGCCACGACGAGCGCGTGACGTTCGATTAGATATCTGCCTTCATTGTCGATCAGTGCGGCGAAAGGAACAACTGCCGTGCGTTCATCTGGAATGAGAACTACTTTGGGTGAGGCCAGCCGCGACGCAACGGGCTCGATTAGGAGTCCATATAATAAGTTTGCAATGCGTCGGACGGATGTTCTATCACCTGTCCGAATGGTTTCGATCAGCTGGGAGGAAACGCTCCTCAGGCGGAGGCGCGTGCAGTTCGTTCTGATGGCGTAAACTCCCGTAACGCGATCAGCTACAAAGATGACCAGCCGCTCCGGTGCGGTGGCGAATTCAACAAACTCAACGCCCGAGGGCAAATTGCGCACCTCGAAGGCAGGTTGAGGGCGATAGGTTTCGAGAAGCGAACGGGCTCGCTTTCTCTCTGCGATCGCAAACGCACGAACTACATCCCGGCGATCGAGAGCGAGCTCCATCGCCTCGTCAAACAGCTCTTCGGCGGCGTGGAAGGCCCCCCATCGGGTCTCACCAGGTGGCAGAGAGTCGCGATGCTTTTCGAGTTCGTTGATGCCTTTCGCAAAGTCCTCGTCCGCGCCTTTCATGTCGTTCAGCTTCTTGCGAGCACGGCCGCGTTCGAGGAAGAGCGGCGGTAGGTTCGATCTGTCACTGCTGGACGACTGATAGTCGATCGCTTCGGTCAGTAGCGCCACGCTGTCGGAAGGCGCCCGAGCGAGGAGAGCGCGGAGACGTAATCGCGCGGCCTGATAGAGTTTTTTGTATGCTGGATCCTGAATGCTTGCAAACGTGGCTTCGGCTGCAATTTGGTCCTCATTCGCGCCACGGTCGTCGCCGATGTGACTCCGAACGACCGCGCGGGTGATTAGCGCATCGGTAAGATGCGTCGCCTGTCCGAGGCGGTGGGCGATGTCTGCTTGAAGTGTTAGGAATGATTCTGCTGTCTCCCACTTCTCGTCTAGAATTGCGGCATCGGCGATCGTGCCGACAGCTTTTTCAAGGGGCCGATCCGAGCGGCGGCCGATGTCTCGCAACGCGAGCATACGAACCTGCCAAGCGGTTCTGGGATCGCCGACACGGTCGTAAATAAACGAGATGAGTCTTCGGACCGAGCCGGCGTAGTCCGATTCGCGGAGTCGGTCGAAACTTGAGGCGCTCTCATCGAGCAGCCGAATTGCCTCGCCCCAGTCGGCGCGCGATGCGTGGCAGACGCCGATTTCCCAGATCACTTGAGCTCTCAAGGACGGGAAATCCGCTGACACCGCTGGAAGAAGTTGTTCAAGCTGCCGTTGTGCTTCATCCTTGTGTCCCTGTTCGAACACGGTGTTCGCAGCGAAATAGCGTGCCACTAGCGCGGCAGGACTGCCGCCACGATCGAATTCCTCAGCGGCGCGTCGGAGGAGCGGTTCAGCGTCACTCGGCCTCGACGCCTGAGAAGCATTCATGCCCTCGCGATAGTCCACGTGCGCACCAGCCAGAATGGCGCGCCGTTCTTCCGTTGACGCATCGATGGTGTCCACGGCGCGCTGCAAGAAGTGGTCACCGTTTACGACCGCGACCTGAGCACCGAGAACGCGTGCGATATTCAGATGCTGCTCTGCGTCGCTCTGCCGACTCTGAAAGGCGCTCCCCCATCGGGCCAAGACCTCCATGACGCCATACGCACGCGCGTCCTGGGGATCGTCGGTCGCGAGGTTCTGGACGCGTACCTTCGGTACGTTCCTCGAAAGGCGATCGAGACGCTGCATGAAGCGGACCTCCGGCTCGAGTGCGCGGACGTGTTCCTGCGCCTCGACCGCCCATCCGCTGCTTCCGTCGGCGAGAAGGTAGCGGTTCCATGCTATCCGTGCATCATCTCGAAGCCCGAGTCGCTCCAGGATCAGTGCACGGTTAAAGAGAGGCTCTGGCGCGGTCGCATCGATTCGCAACGCATGGTCGCACGCTGCCAAAGCATCGGCTAACAAATCGGGCGCGTCGTACCGAGCGGCGCCTTCAAACCGAGCGACCGCGAGATCATTCCAAACTCCCTTGTCATCCTTTGATGTGGTCTCTGACAAAGTGGTGAGAGTGCTGAGCGCCGTACGTGTATGGCCCACCAAAAGTTCAGCGGCTGCTATACGCGGCGTCCGCAGCGACTCGTGCGCTTCGTCGACGGCATCGCGGAACTTACCATTCGCCTCGACGTGTCGGTGTCGGATCGGAATGAACGGCGCCCAATTCAAGCTGCCACTCAAGCGGGCCTGCAAAGTGCGACTCTGTTGTTTAGCAGCAGATCCCTCAAAAGTACGGAAAATCCAAATACTCGCGGCGACAGCAACCAAAGCAGCGACCAAGACGAAGAATCGATGCCCAGCGGCTGATCGGCGGACGCTCATGGCTCGGAAAACCGTCCGCGTTGCAGCCTATTAACCCGTTCGATAGCTTCAGTCCGCCAAGCGGAGCTCTTGTCGATTGTTAGATAGTCCTTCCAGGCGGGCACGGCCAACGGAATGTCGCCGCTGTTTTCAATCGCTACCGCACGGTTCCATGCAGCGACTGCCGAGTGGGGATCGATTCGCAACGCGCGCTCGGCGGCATCTCGAGCCAGGGCATGTGTTGTACCGCCGCCGTGATTCGCCTGTGATTCGAACGCGGCCGATAGGTCGTTGAGAAGCTTCACATCGCGGCATTGAGAAATCGCGAGGTGAAGATCGGAGGTATTCGTTTGGCGTCGGATTGCGTCGGCCAGGGCGGCGGCTGCGTCATCGTAATCGCCGAGCAACAGTTGCACGACACCGAGCGAATGACGACTTGGAACGCCCGGGTACTCGTCGTTCTCTTGTTTGATTCGGATGAAGGCTTCGACGAGGGCGGCGTTGCCGCTCTCCTCGTTCGCAGCATCACGGTTTTGTGGAAGACGCCGATATTCGAGGTCGAGTGACAATCGAGGATCGATCGACCGTTCCTGCAACCGGTTGGCTGCCAGCCGAACAGCATTCTGATCTCGGCGCTCTCGATACCGCGCCGTTACTGGCTGCAACAAGAGACCGATTGCGAGAGCCGCGGCAACCGCGCCAGTCAGCCAGTACTGGAAGCTCGTTGGCGCCGTCGACTTCTCTGGCGTCTTGGATGCGGTCTCACTCTCACTCCACGCCCGCCCCGCCATCACCGTCCCGTAGCAGTCCTCGCAATCCGCGACATGTGCGACCACGCGTTTTCTTGTCTCCTCGTCCAGCCGCCCGTCGATGAAAGCGGCTAGGGTCTCGTCGGAGGGGAATGCGGAGTGTTCCATCGGTTCCTTCATCTTCCCGACAGCCGGCTTTCGCCGCCCCCGATGTCCCCCGCTGGTTTGGAGGGACGTGTTGATGGAATTCCCACTGCCGGCGCGATCTCTACAGGGCGGTCGCCGTGTGCGAAGAGGTCGTCGATCTCCTTTCGGCCGATGCCGGCGCGCTCGAGGGCGCCGCGGACTTTGCCGAGGAGCTTGTCAATGCGCTTGTAGGTCTTCTTGGCGTCGAGGTGGAGCGTGGCGGCGATATCGGCGATGCGCTGCGCGCTCCAGAAACGCATCTTGAGGATCAGGCGATCCTCGGGATCGAATGAGGTCATGATCGTATCGAGGACCGAGGCCGCGCGGCGGGCGATCTGCTCGCGCTCGCGGGACGCGGGGCCGTCCGAGGGATCGTCAGACGCGGCGACGAGATCGGGCGCGGCCTCCTCGGTGACGAGCATCGGACGCGGTATGCGCGGCGGAAGGCGCAAGGCGATCGCTTCGAGCTCGCGGCGGGATGCGGCGGGAGGGCTCCCCGTCGTCATGAGTTGGAACGCTTCATTCAGCGAGTAGCCGTCGCGGGTCGTCAGGCGCTCCAGCGCGATCGCCACGTCCCCCATCCGCTTCGCCTCGGCCGAGGGGCGCCACTTCCCCCACTCCTTCGTCCGGTGCTGGTACAGCAGCCGGTGGATGACGGTGGTCAGGTACGTGGTGAACGAGCTGCGGCCTTCAAACTTCTCGATGATGTCGTAGTTTCGCTCGATCAGCTCGAGCTTGACGTAGCTGACGAAGTCCTCGGTGTCGGCGTCGCTGAGATGCATGCGACGGCAATAGAACGCGGCGATCCGTTCGATCGTCGGAACGTTCGCGAGGAAACGCTCTTCCGAGTTCATACCTAGTTGTGGGAGCTGATGGGGGTCAGTCTAGCAGCAGATAAGGGAAAGCGGAGGTAAACGT
>DATARP010000195.1:0-11779 GCA_036264075.1 Gemmatimonadaceae bacterium | reverse complement strand
TCTTATTGATACTCTGCGGGACGTTCCCACCAGCCCGCACTCACGATCTGCTTCGAAGGCGAGGCAGTATCACGGCGCTACTGGCGACGCCTTTCCTACGCCAAAGCGCTCATGAAAGACACTCCAATTCCGATTGCCGGGCTTCCAGGCGATTTCGTCTCTGCGGACGACGAAGACCTGTTTTCATTCATCAATAAGCTGCGCCTGTCCGTGAAGGCGAAAGTCGCTGAAGAGCAGCAGCACGGCTTGTCGCTTGCCGAGATAGTGGTTCACGTGCGCGAGATGGTCCGCGCCGCCGAGCAGGACGCTCTTCAGTCGAAGCCTTTTCCCTCCCATGCATTCCGGGCGATCTCGAGGCAGGCGGTTGCCTGGTGCGTCGAGACGTATCAGCCGCTCTCAATCAATGCAAGCAACGAATTTCTGACGCCGACCGAGCCACAGAGCCCGGTGTCGCCCGCTCTGGTAACAGACGGACCGCCGGCGGTTCGCATTCCGGCTCAGTCACCGAACAGTCGAGGTCTGCCATGAACAACTACAAGGGAATTTCCGCCGACGACAAGCACAGAATCATCGCCGCGCTGAAGGCGCGCGGGGCAGGAAGCTGCCCGCGATGCCGCGACAGTCAGTGGACTGTCAGCGAGTACTCGAGGATCGAGGTTCAGGCGACGATGGATCGCAATACTGTCGAGAGGACAACGATCCCCGCCGTCATGATCGTCTGCGAAAACTGCGGTTTCATTTCGCAGCACGCTCTCCAGCCGCTCGGCGTCTGGCCCCACGCGGATGCCGCCGTCGCCGGTGCGGCGCCCACCCGCGCGAAGGCGCCGAGGTGAGCACCGCAAACAGGCCTTCCGACCGTCGCACTCCCGGCGCAGCCGGCTCGATTATCGGCGCCGGACATACGGATGCTCTGCTGACTACGGGAGCCCTGCAGAGCGCGATCTTCAACAGTGCCAACTTCTCGAGCATTGCCACCGACGCGAAGGGCGTCATTCAGATTTTCAATGTTGGCGCCGAAAGGATGCTTGGATATGCCGCTGCCGAAGTAGTCGACAAGATCACTCCCGCCGACATCTCCGATCCACAGGAAGTCATCGTCCGCGCCCAAGCCCTGAGCGTCGAGCTCGGAACGCCGATCGCGCCGGGATTCGAGGCACTCGTGTTCAAGGCTTCACGCGGAATCGAAGACATTTATGAGCTGACATACATCCGCAAGGACAGGAGCCGATTCCCGGCAGTCGTCTCGGTGACGGCGCTGCGCGACGCGCAGGGCGGGATCATCGGCTATCTGCTGATCGGTACCGACAATACGGCAAGGAAGCAGGCGGAAGAGGCACTCCTCAAGGCCGGAGCGCTCCAGAACGCGATCTTCAACAGCGCGAACTTCTCGAGCATCGCCACGGACGCGAAGGGAGTCATCCAGATCTTCAACGTGGGCGCAGAGCGCATGCTCGGCTACACGGCCGCCGAGGTGATGAACACGATCACGCCAGCGGACATCTCCGATCCCCAGGAAGTTATTGCTCGAGCCAAAGCACTCAGCGCCGAGCTCAAGACCGAGATAACACCCGGTTTCGAGGCGTTGGTTTTTAAGGCTTCGCGCGGCATCGAGGACATTTACGAGCTCACCTACATCCGAAAGGATGGAAGCCGCTTTCCAGCAGTGGTTTCAGTCACGGCGCTGCGCGACGCGCAGGACGCGATCATCGGATACCTGTTGATCGGCACCGACAACACCGCTCGCAAGCAGATCGAAGAAGAGCGCATGAAGCTCGACCAGCGCCTGCGCGACCAGCATTTCTACAACCGCTCTCTGCTCGAATCGAACATCGACGCGCTGATGACCACGGATCCGCGCGGCATCATAACCGATTGCAACAAACAGATGGAAGGATTGACGGGGTGCACGCGCGATGAGCTGATCGGCGCTCCGTTCAAGAACTATTTCACCGATTCGAGCCGTGCCGAGGCCGGTATCAACCAGGTCTTGAGTGAAGGCAAGGTCACGAACTACGAGCTCACCGCGCGCGCCAGAAACGGCACGCTGACGGTCGTCTCGTACAACGCGACGACTTTCCACGACCGCGAGAGAGTTCTGCAGGGAGTGTTCGCCGCGGCGCGCGACGTCACCGAGCTGAAGCTGTTCGAGCAGAGACTCCAGGAAAAAAACCGTGAGCTCGAAGAGGCGAGCCGGATGAAATCCGAATTTCTCGCCAACATGTCGCACGAGCTGAGGACACCGCTCAATGCCATCATCGGCTTTTCCGAAGTGCTGGTGGATGGCCTGCTGGGCGAAATGTCCGACCAGCAGCGCGGGTTCATCGGCGACATCTTCAGCAGTGGCAAGCACCTTCTCTCGCTGATCAACGACATCCTCGACCTCTCCAAGGTCGAGGCGGGCAAGATGACGCTCGATCTCGAGCCGGTTCAGATCTCGGCGCTATTCGCGAACAGCCTCTCGATCATCAGGGAGAAAGCCGCGGCTCGCAACATCCATCTGACCATGGATGCGCCGGAGGATCTCGGATGCCTTCACAGCGATGCACGGAAGGTCAAGCAGATCGTCTACAACCTGCTTTCCAACGCAGTCAAGTTCACCAGCGAGCGGGGAGAAGTAGCGCTGCGCGCCAGCCGGGTGTCGCGATTGGATGTCGGCCGACTGTCGGACAACTCGATTGGACGCACTTTCCCTATGGTCGACAACGATTTTGAGGAGTTCCTCAAGATTACCGTTTCCGACACCGGGATGGGCATCTCGCCCGATGGACTCGAGCGGCTCTACAAGCCGTTCAGTCAGGTGGATAGTGGCCTGGCGCGAAAGTTCGAAGGAACGGGACTAGGCTTGGCGATGGTAAAGCTCCTCGCCGAGCTGCACGGCGGCTCGGTTGCGGTCGAAAGCGAAGTAGGTAAGGGCTCCCGCTTTACTGTGTGGCTGCCCTTCCGACTCGCGGCGGAGGGGAGGACGTTCACCCCCAGCAAGCCGGCTGGAGCCATAGCTAGTGGCGTCGCCGCTGGATCACTCGTCGCGATGGTGGTCGAGGACGATTACAAGTCTGCCGACCTCATTCGTGTGCAGCTCGAGGCCGAGGGCTTCACCGTCCTTCATGCAGCATCGGCCGAGACGGCGCTCGTGATGGCGGCGCAGCAGCCGCTGGCGCTCATCACTCTCGACATCCACCTGCCGGAGATGGACGGGTGGGACTTCATGGCAGAGATGAAGAAGACTCCGGCGCTCAGACACATTCCCGTCGTCATCCTCTCGATCATAGCCGATCACGCCAAGGGGTTCGCGCTCGGTGCCGCCGGTGTCATGCAGAAGCCGATTTCGCGACAGGACCTGTACGATGCTCTCCTGGGACTTGGACTGTTTCCGCTGGCGGAGGGCAAGTCACTCAAGGTCCTCGTAGTAGACGATGATCCCAAGGCGGTCGAGCTCATTGCCGTGCGCGTCCTCGGATTGGCGAGCAGCGTACTGCGCGCGTACGGCGGTCAGGAAGCGATCGATGCCGCGCGACGAGAGATGCCCGATTTGATCGTGCTCGATCTTATGATGCCCGATGTCAGTGGCTTTGATGTGGTCGCCGCACTCCTGGAGGATCCGGCGACTGCCAGCATCCGGGTGATCGTGGTTACAGCCAAACACATCACGTTGGAGGACCGCGCCAAGCTCAATGGCTACGTGATGTCGATCATGGAAAAGGCCGATTTCGACCGAGACCGCTTTGTCGCCGAAGTCAGGCGGGCAATGGCGGGCCGGTTCCTGGTTACCTGACATGGCAAAAGTCCTGATCATCGAGGATAACGCGGCCAACATGAGACTGGCGACATTCCTGCTGAAGTCTGCAGGCCATTCCGTTCTCTGTGCGACGGATGCGGAGAGCGGACTGACGTTGGCGCGCGCCGAGCAGCCGGATCTGATTCTGATGGATATCCAGCTTCCCGGAATGGACGGGCTCGAAGCAACCGCACTGCTCAAGAGCGACGCCGCCACGCGCGACATTCCGGTGGTAGCTCTCACCGCCCTGGCGATGAAAGGCGACGAAGAACGTATTCGCGTAGCGGGCTGCGATGGTTACATCGCCAAGCCCCTTGCATACAAGGAATTCCTGACGACGATCGCATTGCACCTGGTGCGGGCGACACTGTAATGAGGGCTATACTTCGATGACTGACCCAACGAATGAATTTGCCGACGTGCCGCCGCGCGTGCTGATCGTGGACGATGAGCGCCGGAACGCCGATCTGCTGAAAGTGATGCTCGCGCCGGAAGGCTACGTGCTCCTCACTGCGACGAGCGGAGAGGACGCGCTCGCGTTGCTCGTCGAGCAACAGCCCGATCTGATTCTGCTCGACGTGATGATGCCCGGGATGGACGGATATCAGGTGGTCGCGGGGATCAAACAGAACCCTGCAACGAACAACATCCCGGTCATCATGCTCACAGCCTTGGACGATCGGAATGCCAGGATGCTCGGGTTGAGCGCCGGAGCAGAGGACTTTCTCACGAAGCCCGTAGATCGCGCTGAGTTGTGTGTGAGAGTGAGGAATCTGCTGCGGCTCAAGGCATACGGAGACAAGCTTCGGGTCGCCCATGCTGCGCTCGCGGTCGCGCTCACGGAAGCGGGCGAGGCGCGCCTGATGGCGGAGCACGCCAACAACGCCAAGACGCAGTTTCTGCGGTCGATGAGTCACGAGCTGCGCACTCCGTTGAATGCGATCTCCGGTTACACGGAGATCCTCGAGATGGGAATTCGCGGAGTCGTGAATCCGGCGCAGGTGAAAGATCTCGGCCGGATCAAGCGGGCGTCCTCGTACCTGCTTCGTCTCATCAACGATGTTCTCACCATCGCCAGACTCGAAGGGGCGAGACCCCTCCACCTGATTTCGATCGCCGTGAATCCTCTCTTATCCGAGGTCGAAGGACTCTGCATTCTGCAGGCGAAGGCGAACGGCCTGGAGCTCACTGTTACCGAGTCCGACCGTGAGATTTCCGCCACGGCCGACGCGGAGAGATTTCAACAGATCCTCATCAACCTCATTACCAACGCGATCAAATTCACTCCCAGAGGCGGCACCATCAAAGTCACATCCGACGATGACACGGGCGCCGTGAGAGTACACGTGACGGACACCGGTGTGGGCGTACGTCTGCTCGATTTGGAGCGCGTGTTCGAGCCGTTCGTTCAGATCGACCGGCACCTGACTACGGAGACCCAGCAGGGTGTCGGACTCGGCCTGGCCATCAGCAGGGAGCTGGCGCGCGCGATGAAAGGGGACCTCACTCTAGAAAGCGTGGAGGGAGTCGGATCGACGTTCACCCTGACGCTGCCATTCGCGTCGGACATATCCGCAGCGCCACCGGCTGAACAAGCGGCGCTGCAGATCGATCTTCCGGTCCGGCGGGCGGCGGCCGCCTCCTAGGAGAATCTATTCCCTCTGGCTATTGTGCCGCCTGCTTCTTGGCGGTTGGGGGAAGCATGCCGTTCAGCCGCATGTAGATCGCCCACTGGCTGTAGTGGTCCGCCCAATCGCCAGTCGTCAGAGTCATGATCGCCGCGCGCGACATCTTGCGACCGCCGAAAAAGGGAAGCTGTTCGCCGAGGTTCGCGTCGGTCAGCGGAGCGAGCGCCTGGTCGCAGAAGGCGAACGTCTCCTTGAGGCGAGCTACGAGGGCAGGCTTGGCATCGTCGTGGTCGACCTTGGTCCGAGTCGGTGCTTTCACGCCACCGATCGTCCCGCACAGATAATCGTTCCCTTGAGAGAGGTGGACCACAATGTCTGCAAAACTCATCTGGGCCGGCGTCGGCTTGTAGGAGAATTTGTCGGCCGGGAATTCTTCCGCGGTAGCGATCAGATTCTTTGCTTCCTGCTTGTAGTTCTCGCGAAATGCATCGGCGACGGGATTCGCCTGTTGAGCGGCGACGATTCCCGGGATAAAGGCGAGCGCGGCGACAACGGCGCAGTTGATCCGGATTTGCATGCGTGGGCTCCAGTTTGGTGGGGACACCAATTCTGCTTACAGACTGCGGGGATGTCCAGAACGAAGTATGTCGGGTGGCAGCTCCCACAGCCCTAGTTCGGCTGTGGCGCTCCCGCGCTGATCGCGAGCGTCAACCGCTCCGCCTGGACCGGGCTATCGGTGAGGAGGACGGCGGCCAGATTTGCGGAGCGCACAAAGGTAGGAGGCATTGGCCACGCACCCGGCTTTCCGCGGGGCGAGGCCGCAAGAGTATCCATCGCCGCGATGTCTTTCGCGAGCGCGGCTTCGTCGGGGTAGACGAACACCTCGAGTCGCGCGTGGCCAAGAGTGTACGCAGTGGGAGCCACATTGAAGCCCGGTCTGCGCGGCGCTTCTCCGTCGATACGCGTCACGACGAAGCCGGCCTGCCTGAGCCTCTTCTCCAGGCTACACAGCGCCCACCGGCCCGTGCGGGGGCAAGGCGACGACTTTGACGTGCCCAGTGAAGTATCGGCGGAGGAGGCAGTCCGGGTCGCCACCGGCAAGGTCGCAATGGACACGGAGTCCGCCGCACGCGACGAGCTGTGGCCGCACGCGCCCAGGCAGCCGGAGAGGAAGATGAGAAGAGAGCGAGCGGTCATCGAGCAGGGAAAGATGTGAGCAGTCGATCCTTTGGCAACCGCACGCCGCGAGTCGGAGATGCAAAACGGGGGAGGGCTTTCGCCCTCCCCCGCCGGTCCTGCGAGGCTCAGACTTCGAGCCGGCCAGCTTTAGAACATGATTCCGATCGTGACCGGAACGAATTCCATCGAGCTGCCGTTCACCGAAATGCGGTTGTAACGCGCTTCGACGAACGCCTTGAAGACCGTCAGCGGCAGGTTGACACCAGCGCCGGCGTTCCAACCGAAATGATGCTCGGTGGTGCTGGCAAAGCCTGGGGCCGTCACGGTCGGCATGTACAGTCCGGCGCCGCCGATCAGGTATGGCGACAGGCCGACGCTCGGCAGACGCCACACGATGTTACCCGTCGCGCTCATGACGTGGAGCTTGGCACCACCAGCTGCCTTCTCGCTAAACCCGTTGTACGCGCCATCGACGCGAAGACCAACAGGGATGAACGGAAGGTTGATACCCAGGGCGACAGTGCCGTTGTAGCCGGTCTTCGCCGTGTTGGACAGGTCGCTCATTGGGAGCGAGCCACCGCCAGCAACTCCAAGCTGGAAGGGCTTGACGAGGCCGAGCTGCGCTTGCGAAACGCGCGGCGCGACGACGAGTGCGATCGCTGCGATCGCGAGGTACAGGGAACGCTTCAAAGCTTCTCCTTGTTCGAGAGTGCACCCTCGTGCGAGCCGGAAGCGGTCTCGTCGGGCGCGATTCTGTTTATGCGAAGGTGCTTCGCGCGGTGCCGCAGCGGGTTAGTGCTGGGGCAGAGAAGCGCGGACAGCCCTCGCCGTCAAATGGACGAACCGGCAACCAGCCCCGTAACGCGTTTGGGCCACCGACTTTGACCCGATTTTGGGGCATCCCCAATTTGTGATATCGGGGCAGCCCGATCGTCAGACAGCTGCAAATCCCCCGGACGGAATCACGTCCGTACCCTCCCACAATTCCCCGCAAATAACCAATGGTAAGAAGACTCCTCGTTCTAACCGTCGCCGCATCGGCGATCGTCGCTCCGGCGGCGAAGGCGCAACACTCACAGCGCTCATCGACTCCCATCGAGCTTGGTGTTGATGGTGGGATCATCTTTGAGCTGGATACTCCGCGGGCGACTGTACTAGAGACTCCGTTCCAAGCCGTCAGAATCGGGTTCGTCGTGAGCGACAAGCTCGAGCTGGAGCCGCGATTCAACCTCAACTCGGTTCACGGCGGCGGCGTCTCCGCCACCACTTACAACTTCGAGCTGGGTGTTCTCTATCAGCCTGCCGGTGACAGGCTGGGCAAGGGGCTTTACGGCCGACCATTTGTTGGAATCAATGGCACGAGCGGGTCGGGGCTTGGAAGCTCCAGCAACGGTTACCTGGGCGCCGGCCTCGGTCTGAAGCTCCCGTTTTCAGACCGGCGCCTCGCCACCCGGCTTGAAGCCAACTACGCCCATGGATTCGGGAATACCGGATTCAATGCCCTCTCAGTGCTGTTCGGGTTGTCGTTCTTCACGCGTTGATCCGACTGGAAATGAAAAACGCGCCCAGCCTTGGGCGCGTTTTTTTTTTGAGGGGCGGGTTTAAGGAGCTGAGACCGTGAGCACTATTGGCGGGCCGCTCTGATTGCCCGAATCCAGCGAAGCGGCCTCCATCGCGTTGCGAAAGAACACAGTCGACGTTCCGGGGTTCGCGGCAAGGGAGCCCGACGCGACTCTGACCTGCGAAGACGTCAGCTTCGAGAATCCTGCGCCCGACTGGAGCGACCACCGCACCTTCGAGTTCGGCTCCGACGACGAATTTGAACCGATCGACAGCACCCACGCCTGCGTCGCGTTTACGTTCAGCGAGAGACCCTGGGTGGACGCGCCCGCATTCGTCGCGCTTACGGCCGAAGCAGAGGCTGATGAGAAAGCCGCAACCTTCACTTTCACCCGCGGGGGCACGGTTACGTACACCGTGTGCGTGATGCTGGTCGAGGATCCGGCTTGCGCAACGGCTCCGCGCGAGATCAGCGCGCTTCCAACTACGATTGCCAGCAATGAGCGGAGCATGACCATCTACAGAGCCTCCAAGTATCACGGCGCGTACCGACCGCGATAGCCTGCTTTTTGGGTGAGGCACAATATGTACCTCGCTCTGTGACGGCTTTATGAAGCGACTATGACGCGTTGGTCACAATCGCTGTAATTCCCTAACTCGTTACTCCCGTTGACGATGCGGGCTCGAGGACGAATCCTATCCCGCGTCTCGTTGCGATGACAGCCGACGCCCCTGCCTTGTCCAGCTTCTTCCGGAGCCGAGCCACGTGCGCGTCGATGACGTTCGAGCTGGGGTCGAAATGCATGTCCCAGACTCTGTCGTGGAGCTCGCTCCGAGAGACGGTCTCGCCGGTGCGCAGCATCAGGTGTTCGAGCAGCTTGAGCTCCATCGACGTCAGTCCGACCTCCACCTTGCCGCAGGTGACCCGCCTGGTCAGACGATTAAGCGTCAGGTTGCCAGCCGTGACCTGCTCCGAGACGCGGTTCGCGGATCCCCGCCGAACCAGCGTTCGCACCCGCGCCCTCAGCTCCTCGTTCGACACGGGCTTCACCACGTAGTCGTCCGCGCCGGCGTCGAGCCCGCGCACGATCGTCTCGGTGTCGCTGAGTCCGGAGTATAGGAGCACGGGAGTCCGGCGGCCGTTGCGGCGCAGCTCCTGAAGAATCTCGAAGCCGTGCCTGTCCCCCAGTTGCAGGTCCAGGATTATTCCATCGTATTCGTTGACGAGCGCGAGCATGCGTGCCTCCTCCCCGGTCGACGCAACGTCGATCGCGTAGGACTCGTCCCGCAGCACGCGGGAAATGAGCTTGAGGATCGCGCTGTCGTCGTCGACTACGAGCAGTCGCATTGCATCTCTGGTGTCATAGGGGACGATGGTGCGGCGGTGGCCGCGATTGGGTATGTCTCAAGGACGAGTTCACACTCGGAAGAGCAAAAAGAAAGGGCGGGAAAGAGCGTATGCTCTCTCCCGCCCGATACCTGCGTGGAACCCGTGTTAGAACATCACTCCGAACGTGATCGGAATGTACTTCAGACTCGGATTGCCGTTGCTCATTTGCACCTGGTTGTAGCGCGCTTCGATGAAGGTGTCGAATCCGCTCAGAGGCATCGAGATGCCACCGCCGGCGTTCCACCCGAAATGGTTCTCGGATACGGTGCTGCTTCCCGAGAAGCTGACGGCTGCCTGGTACCAGCCCGCGCCTCCGATCAGATACGGCGTAAAGCCGGTCGACGGCATCTTGTAAACGAGGTTGCCGGTGACGCTGGTGAAATGCGCGTTTGCGCCGCCGCCTTTGGCACCGAACTGGTTGTACGCGCCGTCGATTCTTACGCCGAGCGGAATGAGGGTGGGCTGAAACCCTAGGATCGCTGTACCGTTGAAGCCTGTGTTACAACAGGTCTTCAGATCGCTCAATGGGAGCGACACGCCAAGTGCGCCGCCGAACTGCACCGACTTCGGGGCGATCTGCGCACCAGCCTCGAATGAGATCAGTGCGACTCCAGCTAGGGCTGCTGCAAAAAAAGTACACTTCAAAGCAACTCCTGGTTTGTGAGACGCATCCGGCCCGGGCCGTCGATCGGCCTTCGTTCAGACGCTGGCTCCGTGGTGCAAGGGGAATCACGGGAGGATCCCATGGGCTCCCACGATGCGTCATCCGGACGAGTTAGTGTCTCGCGGCGTCACCGGCTGAGCTTGAGGCGGAGCTTCCTTCGCAGGCCGCTTCTTCGGACGCGTCGGGAGTGGCGCCGGCTTGTTCTTGACCAGATATGCCGGGTCGATTCGGGCCAGCTTCTCGTTCTGCGCCGTATCGAGTGCTGCCCGGCAAGCGTCGCGTTTCCGAGTCAGCAGCGTGTCACGAACCCGCGCGAGCACCGCGATCGTGCTGTCATGGTAGGTCGCGATGAACGCCGAATCGACGTGAAAAAAGGGAATGCTACAGACAGATTCAACCGGATAGTTCTGTCCGAGGAGGCCGAGAACTCTGCCGGGAGCTCGCGGAAGCGCTGAAGCCAAGGCCGTGAAGAGACTTGCTTCCGCAGTGGCGGACTCTGGACGGAATTTCGACGCCACCTCGAGCCAGAGGCTGTCCCCGGTCGAGATGCCATTCATCACGGAGCGGCCAAACGATTCGTCGGAGTCTACGCGCTTCGCGACGCTGGCGACGCCGCCAAGCTTGATCTGGGAAAGAACCAACTCGGCGCTACCCATCGGCGTCCACGCGCTGTCCCTGCACGCAAGGGATAACCCCGACAGAACGAGTAACGCGAAAAACCCCGAGCTCGGTTTGCTTATGCAGCCGCCCCCGGCTTCCTCACTTGCCGCACGCTTCGCGAACGCGCACGGTGTCACTGGGCATCCAAATGGCGATCGCGTGTCCTTTCCTTTCGGCGTCGCTGGCACCGACTGCAGCCCCGATGACCTTGACTGTCGCGTGCGTTGCTCCGAGCGAATTGACTATCAGACCATTTGCGCCGACTGACGCGGCCTTGCTACGCATAGCCTTGAGAAGGTCGCCGTTCCCTGTATATACCGAGTTCCCCTCGGCGCTCACGAGGGCCACTTCATAGTAGTCGTAAGGCACGTGGTCCCGATCGGCGTATGCCGCAACCGCGTCGGTGCACGTGGGAGCGAGGGAGAGCGCCGGACTGGTCGCCACGATGGCCGCGTGCGTTCCGCACGCCATGAGCGCAATGAGAATCGCCAGGGCTGCGCGACGAGAAATCAGTGAGGAAAGCATGCACCCGAGAGGGCAAGAAAAAGGCCTTCGAACATCGAATGCGAGGTCGTGGCCCGAAAGTCGCCCATGACGGGTGACGGATCGATGGGTCCGATATCGCGTTCACCACACCCAGGGAGAGCTAGCTTGCGTCTTAGTCTTCCCGGTGCGGCGCAGCGTCGCCTTCTCGCGCTCGTTCCGGTAATTCTGGTCGTCCTCATCGGCGCTCTCACCTACGAGCGCTCTCGCCTTGTGGTCGCCGACGTGCGCCAGGTCGAGCGAAGCCACGAGACGCTCGAGATCTCCGGCGCCCTTCTCACCCGCGCGATCGACGCAGAAACAGGCCAGCGGGCGTACGTGCTGACGGGCGATTCGACTTTCCTCGAGCCATACACAGGAGCGCGGGCCGATATCGAGCG
>DATARP010000184.1:0-24301 GCA_036264075.1 Gemmatimonadaceae bacterium | reverse complement strand
GCCGTGGCGCAGCCCCGGCACGCCGGGCGGAATGTTCAACGAGAGCGTGCCGGCTGCAGCGTTGCCTGTCAGTGTGCTGCCGAGCTGGATGTTCAATGCAACGTTCGAGCCGGTCCGGTTGCCGGTGAAGTTGCCCGTCGTGGTGTCGGTTCCGGTCCCAGTGTTCGCGTCGGCGCCGACGATGTTCACCCCGGGAGGCCCACGCCACCAGCAACGGCAAACGCGGCCTTCATGAAGCCGATGCAACCGAGCGGCGATCTCGCCTCGGTAGTGGGAAGCTCCCCGATGCCGCGCACGGAAGTCACCAAGAAACTTTGGCAGTACATCAAGCGGAAAGGTCTCCAGGATTCGAAGAACCGCCGCATGATCAACGCCGACGAGAACCTCCGTCCAATCTTCGGCCGCGGCCAGGTCTCGATGTTCGAGATGACCCGACTCGTCAACAAACACCTCCGAAACCCCTAAGCTCCTTTGGCAACTCCGTCAAACGCGGGGCGCGCTCAAAAGGCGCGCCCCGTTTCGCAGCAGTCCCGCGCAAAAAACCTCTGGGAGAATTTCAAATCGATCGTCGGCGCTCTGGCGATCTTCCTCCTCCTGCGGGCTTTCCTCGTCGAGGCTTATCGCATCCCGTCGGGCAGCATGATCCCTACGCTGCTCGTCGGCGACTGGCTGTTCGTGAACAAGGCGATCTACGGCGCGCACATCCCATTCTCCCATTCGAGCCTTCCGGCCGTCAGAGAGCCGCGTCGCGGCGACGTCGTCGTGTTCGTGTCGCCGTACCAGGCGGACGAGGATTCGGCGGGGCGAGATCCGACGCCGACGCTGGTGAAGCGGCTGGTCGGAACTCCCGGTGACACGCTTTACATGCGGACGGGAATTCTGTACGTGAACGGAATCGCGCAGCGCCAGGGATACGGTGTGGGCACTCAGGTCGATCCGGCGATGGCAAACTCCGTCGATCCGCTGTTCACGTGGCAAACGAAAGTCGGTCTCAAGTCATCGCGATTCGGCGCTGCGCCGGCGCAGCCGAGCCACGACAACTGGGGGCCAATCGTGGTGCCGGCGGGGAAGCTTTTCATGATGGGCGACAGCCGGTACAACTCCAAGGACAGCCGCTACTGGGGGTTCGTGCCGAGGGAAAACGTGCGCGGCAAACCTCTCTTCGTGTACTACTCGTACAACGCCGACGACAGCGATCGTCCTGTGCCGATGCTCACCGACATCAGATGGAGCAGGATCGGGCACTGGATAAAGTAGTTACCCATCGCCGGGTATCGGCGTCGAATCGGTAGGAGGAGCCATTTCCTCCTGTGATTCAGCAGGAAAATCTATGACGACATTCACTCGGGAGTTACATTGGAGGCCGTGACGAAGCCCCATCCCGTCGAGAGACGCCGCCGGCTCTTGAAGTCGAGCGAGTGGGATTTCGAAGAGCCTGCAGCGTTCACCAGGATCGCGCGATCACCGGTAGAGCTCGCCGTGATCACGGGTGCGATCATTCGCCTTTTCCGCGCCGTCGTTCTCACACACGGCACTGCTACCAGCTCCTACCTCGTCGCATCGCTCGTCCTGGGGACGTTGTTCCTGCTCGGCATGGCGACGCTCCATCTGGGAAGATTTCCGGTGCGGGAGTGGCCGTGGCGCGCTCCGCTATTCGCGATCTTCGAGACGGCCGGGGAGATGCTCGTCAGCCTCGTGCTCATTGCGTTGCATCGCGAGCCGTGGGGCACGGCTCGCGCGGAGTTCGTGGACTGGCAGGCGATGGCGACCGGCGTGGTATTCTGGCGAGTGCTCGGCGTAAGCCTGTGGGCACTCCTGCTGGGCACGACGGTGTCGTTCATTCGCGGCCGCGTACTCAAGGACACCGGGCGAGACGTGGAGCCTCAGACTCTACCCGATGGCCAGCCCTTCATCGAGCGAAGGCAGAAGAACCAGCTCTAGGCCGCGGTAGTTTCTTCGCAGTACTTGTCGAACGCGCCAACGAGGTCCTGCGCGATGTCGTCCGCGGACCGGCCTTCGATCTGATGGCGCTCGAGCATGAACACGAGCTTACCGTCCTTGAACAGCCCGATCTGCGGTGAGCTCGGTGCGTAGCCCGTGAAGTAGCTGCGCGCTCTCTGCACGGCTTCGATGTCCTGTCCGGCGAACACGGTGGTCAACGTGTCGGGCCGGGTGTCGTGCTGGATCGCCTTCGCTACAGCGGGTCGCGCGTTGCGCGCGGCGCAGCCGCAGACGGAGTTGACGACCACGAGCGTGGTGCCATGCGCATCCTTGAGCCTGGCATCGACTTCCTGGGCAGTCCGCATTTCTTCAACGCCGAGCTGAGTGAGCTCCTGGCGCATGGGGGTCACGAATCTTTCGTCGTACATTGGTCTGTACCTCTTGTCGGTGTGGCCGTTGGGGACGATGAATAATAACCATCTCGGCGCGTAGACTGGGATGCTAGTCTAAGCCCTCGATCCAATCACTACCGAGCTACCGGGAGTACGACACCCAACGCGCCATCTCCCTGAGCGACGGCCGCTTCCCGTACATGAGCAGCCCCACGCGATAAATCCGCGATGCGAGCCAAAGTGCGGCAACACACCCGATCGCTAGAAGGCCGAGACTCGCCGTCAGCTCGAGCGGTGGGATTCCGATCACGGCCATTCGTATCGGCATGATGATCGGCGACGAGAAAGGAACCAGAGACAGCACTCTCGCCGTTGTTCCCGTCGGGTTGAGCAGAACCGGCTGAATGAACACCGCGGTGCTGATGATCATAATCATCAGCGGGCTCGCTGCCTGCCTCGCCTCAGACTCGCTATTCACCGATGACCCTACGGCCGCGAAGAGCGACGAATAGAAAATGAACCCGAACAGGAAGAACATCAGGAAGATCAGCCCTGCTCCCAGCGAAATGTCTGGCAACGTAAAGCTCATCGACGGCGCCCCGAACTTTGCCATGATTGGCGCTCTCAGCTGGAGGAGCACGTACGTCGTTACGATCCAGATTATCTGCTGAGTGAGCCCGACCGCGCCGACACCCAAAACCTTGCCGGCGAGCAGCGTGTCGGTCGGGACGCTCGACATCACGACCTCGGCTACCCGCGTCGTCTTTTCCTCGAGCACGCCGCTCATGATCGTCTGGCCGTAGATCACTATCGACGCGTACAGGAGAAATCCGATCGCGAATCCGAACATCACGCTCGCTATCCCCGAGCCCGCACGGCCTTTCTCCGTGATGCGTTCCGTGCTGAAGTCGAGCGGGATGAACGTGATCTCCTTCATTCGCGAATTGTCGAGACCGACCTTCTCCAGGCGTGACGCAAGGATGGTTTCCCTGATGGCGCTCTTGATCTGCGCCATGTCGGCGATCGAAGTCGCGTTGCGCCCGGCATATCGCGCAGACTCGCCCGCGAGCGTCTGCTGGTCGACGACGACGTAACCCGTCTTCTCCTTGTCCATTACCTCGTGCGTTGCGGTGCTCTCCGCAGGCGTCAGCAAGCTCGGCGCGACGACCCTGACCTCGGGCATCCGCCCGGGAACAGTGCTGTCTCCGGCGATGTTGACCGCGAGACGATGCCCGAATCCGTTTCCGGTGGCGTCGAGGATTGTGGTGTTGTAGATGTCGCTCGTCGCCTTGCTCCGCGACGAGAGCCACGCCGGCACGATGATGATCGCGCTGAAGAAAATCGGCCCAAAGAGAGTAGCGATGACGAACCACTTGGACCGGACCCGCTCCAGGTATTCGCGCTTGATGATCGCCCAGAGCTTAGCCATGTCCCGTCATCCCCTCTTCAATTCCCGTGGCGCCAACTTTCTTCAGGAAGATCTCGTGGAGTGAAGGCTGGATCATCTCGAATCGCTGGATCGACGCACCGGACTCCACCACCCGGCGCAGCAATGTCTGGGGATCAGCACCCGGAACCAGCTCGATCTCGAAAAAGCGATTCGAGTCGTCGGCGCGCTTCACCAGAGAGTGATCGCCCAGGATCGACGCGATTCCGTGCATTCCATCGCCCTCCAGCGCGAGAGCGATGTTCCGCTGGCCGTGCTCTTCCTTCACGCCCGTCACAGTCCCGTCGAGGACCTTCTCGCCGCGAGCTATGATGCACACCGAATCGCAGAGACGCTCGGCGTTGTCCATCAGGTGGGTGCTGAAAATCACGGTCTTTCCGCGCTTCTTCAACTCGACGACGGTGTCCTTGAGAGCCTGGGCGTTGATCGGATCGAGTCCGCTGAAAGGCTCGTCGAGAATCACGAGGTCGGGATCGTGCAGCAGCGTTCCGATGAACTGAACCTTCTGCTGCATTCCGCGCGAGAGCTCGTCGACCTTGGACAGTCCCCAATCCTTCTCTGGCGTCTTGAGGGACAGTCGCTCCAGCCACTCGTCGATGCGCCTCTCCGCTTCGCTTCCTTTGACTCCCTTCAGCTCGGCGAGGAATTTGAGAACGCGCTTCACCTGCATCTTCCGGTACAGACCGCGCTCCTCTGGGAGGTAGCCCATCCGCTCAGTCACCTTCGCATCACTGGACGGTCGCCCGAAAATGTGGATCGTACCCGAGTCGGGCGCGATGATGTTGAGGATCATGCGGATCGTCGTCGTCTTGCCGGCGCCGTTGGGGCCGAGCAATCCGTAGACACTCCCCTTGGGGACGCGAAGCGTCAGGTCACGGACAGCCGTATGCTCGGCGTACCGCTTCGTCACGTTGACTATGTCGATAGCGTATTCAGTCATGTACTTTCGCGGGTGTGGGTCGCGCGGAAACAAAATATACGAGGAAAGAGAATGTCCGTTCCGGAGACATTGATCATCGCGATTTTGTTTTTTGCTGGCGCTGCGTTGTACGCCTCGGTTGGGCACGCAGGCGCGTCCGCTTATCTGGCGGTGATGGGCTTGTTCAGTTTCCCGCCCGATGTGATGAAGCCAACTGCGCTCGCGCTCAATATTCTGGTCGCGGCAGTCGCTACGGTGAAGTTCTATCGTGCCGGTCTGTTCTCGTGGCCCCTGTTCTGGCCATTTGCCATCGCGTCGATTCCAGCGGCGTTCATCGGGGGCGCGATGATGCTCCCGGCTCGCTGGTATCAGGTCGCCGTCGGAGCAGTGCTTCTCTATGCCGCGGTATGGATGTTCCGTTCCGCGCGCAGGCCGATCGCAAGTGAGGCGCATCCGCCCCCGCTGTGGGCGGCGATTGTGACCGGACTGGTGATCGGATTTCTATCGGGACTTACGGGAGTCGGCGGCGGGATATTTCTGAGTCCGCTGCTGCTCTACCTCGGTTGGGCGGAGACGCGTGCGACGTCTGGAGTAGCGGCGCCTTTCATACTCGTCAATTCGGTCGCGGGTCTGCTCGGCCACTTCTCGAGCGTGTCACAGCTTCCGTCGAATATTCCGATCTGGGGCGCGGCCGCGGTGCTGGGCGGTTGGATTGGAGCTAGTTACGGAAGCCGGCGCGCGCCCGCGCCAGTTCTGAGGCAGCTCCTTTCCCTGGTGCTGATCGTGGCCGGAGTAAAGCTGATTCTCGCGGCTTCGTGAGTGGAGCGACGCGCCTCGGTCGGCGTAACGAACCCCTGCTGTCTCGAGCTGTCCGGGCTTTGCTGGATGAAAGCGAACTCCCGTACCAATTGCGATTGAGCGCGAGCAGGTCGAGCGGATTCACAGTGGTCGCGCCGTAGCGCGCCGCCCAATGCAGGTGCGGTCCCGTCACGCGACCGGTGGCACCCACCAAACCGATCACCTGTCCGCGTGCGACGGTGTCCCCAACCGACACGAGTGTCTTGCTGAGGTGGAAATACGCGGTTACCACTCCAGCGCCGTGATCTATGTAGACGACGTTACCGGCGAGAAAGAAGTTGTCTACAAGCGCGACGACGCCTCGATTGGCTGCGCGCACCGGCTCGCCAACGGCTCCACGGAAATCAACACCGAGGTGGCGGCTCGTCACTTTTCCGTTGAATACCCGCCCCGACCCAAATTCACTCGTGATTACCGATGCGCGCGGCCGGAGGAACGACGCCGTCCACATCAGCGGCGAATCGTGCGCGCGCTTGCCGATCTCTCTCGCGCGCTCGTTTTCGCGAGCAACCCTGGCTGCGGTCGCGGAATCGAGTGGTTTCGAGAAGCTGCTATCCACTGAGAGTGGCTGCGCAATCGGTGGCGGGACCTTGGGCAAAGTCACCCGCGTACGAACCGATTCGATTTTCCCCGACGCGTGACGGAGCTCAGCATCGGCCAATAGACTGCCGGTTGCATCGACGGGCACCGCGCCGATCGCGTGCCACGTCCCCGGCGCCGATGAAAGGAAGTGAAGAGGCTCACCCGCCATTGATCCATGGATAGATACGACCGCGTCTGTTCCTGGCGCTGGTGCGGCAAGCGTCAATCGTACAATGGCTCCCGGCTCCGGACGGACCGGCGCAACGGAAAGTCGCGTCGCTTGCGCACCAAGCGGCCCCGCAACGAGAGCGCATAGTGCAACCGTTGTTCTACAAATCTTCACGAAGTACCTGAGGTCGAAGGCATGTGACTCAAGCTAACGTGTCATCTACACCTCAACGCCCTGACGGATTCGTCTCTCACCGCTCGGGCTTCGCCGAGCGCGGCGACCGCGCAGAACGGGCAATGTGGGAAACCACCAGTTCGCGCGGCCGAGTAGCCCCATCAGGATCGGCACGAGCACAACCCTGATCAGCGTTGCATCGAGTGCGACTGCGAAGGCGAGACCCAACCCGAATTCCCTGGTCGCAGTCAGTCGCGTGAATCCGAACGATCCGAACAGAACCACCATGATCAGCGCCGCGCTCGTGATGAGCCCGCCAGTTCTGGAGAGTCCGCTCACAACCGACTTTCTGTTGTCGCCGGTGCGTTGGTATTCCTCCTTGATCCGCCCTAGAAGGAACACCTCGTAATCCATCGACAATCCGAACAGAATCGTAAACAGCATCAGAACGATGAACGAATTGAGTCCGCCAGGTGGCACGAGGCCAATCAACCCGGCGCCTACGCCTTCCTGAAACACGTACACCAGGAATCCATAGGCCGCGAGCACCGAGATCAGATTCATCGTTATCGCCTTGATCGGAACCACGATCGAGCGGAACGCGAAAACGAGCGCGATGAACGTGATCGCGAGCACGACTGGAATCACCTGCTTGAGACTTCCGAACAACTCGGCGTCGAAATCCAGAATGCTGGCGCTGAAACCGCCAATCTGGATCGAGAGACCGGCGTTGCCAGCCGCCTGCCACGAATCGGCGCGCAGCTCGCGCACGAGTGTCATCACCTCGTCCGACTCCGGCGCTGATCGCGGAACGACGAAGACAAGAGCCGATTGGCCGTCCTGGCTGGGATAGCCGCCTGTCACTCGAACTCGCGGATCGGAAGCAAGACGCGACGAGATCTCCGCGATTGCTGTCTGACGCTGAGCGGTCTGCAGGCTTCCGCCGTTGTGGCCTTTTACGAGGATGGCGATCGGTCCCATCCACCCAGCCGCGAAATTGCGCGCGAGAATGTCGTATCCCTGTCGAGCTTCCATCGCCGGAGACAGATCGTCCGCACCCATATTCCATGCTTTGAGGCGCAGCGTAGGCACTATCAGGACGGCAAGCAACACTACCGCGGGAATGAGGTAGCGCCACGGTCTCGTCATCGTCTCTCGCGCCCATCGCGCCCACAGTCCGTCGTTGGTGCGCGGCCGGCGCGACAGCTGGCGAGGCCAATTCAGCTTCTCTCCGATCAGGATCAGCAATGCGGGGAGCAGTGTGAGCGTCATCAACACGGACGTAACGACCACCGCAACGCCGCCAAGTGCCAGCGTGTGGAGAAAGCGAATGTGCACGAGGAAAAGGGCCAGAAATCCGGTGCACACCGCGAGGCCCGATACCAGCACGACATGCCCCGCCTGGCCGGCAGCGGTCTCTGCCGCGCTCCGAAACGAAGCACCGCGCGACAGCTCCTCGCGACATCGACTCACCAGAAACAGGGCGTAGTCGACACCGATCCCAAGTCCGACCATCGTCACGGCGTTCTGGGCGAACACGCTCACGGGCATCACGCGTGACAGTGCGAAGAGGACAGCGAGCGTTATCGCGATCGTCCCCAAACCCAGCACGAGAGGCAAGCCGGCGGCTATGGGCGCACCAAACACGATCAGCAGCACGACGAGCGTGAGTGGAACTCCGATGCGCTCCGCGCGCAACAGATCGTCGGACGCATTCACGTCGAGGTCGTGGAAGAGCGAGATCATCCCGGTCACTTTGACGGCGAACGCCGAGCCGAGCTGGAATCTCCGGGTCGCGTCCCTGATTTGGTCAACGCTCGACTCTGCCTCGAAGAAAGTCTCTGCGTTCGGCCTGACCAACAGGAGGGCGGAATGTCCGTCGCTCCCAAGGAGCGTTTTGTCGCCCGTATTCCAGTAGTGGCGCACGTCGATCATTCCCGCCGAATGGAGCTCTCGCTCGAGATTCGCGGCAGCCGCGGCAAAACGCTGATCGGTTGCCGTGACGCTGGACGAAGTCAGCACCGCCGGGAAAACGAAGGCCGAGCCTTTTCCAAAAGCATGGGCGAGATCGCGCGATACAAGCTCGGAGGGACTCCCCGGCACCGCGTCTGTGCTGCCGCGAAGCGCTCCGGCCAGCCTGGACGCGAAGGGTGCCGCCACCACGAGCGTGGCAATCCACGCAAAGATGACGAGCTTCGGCCGGCGGAGCGCGAGCTGGATGAGAGTGCGCATCGTGATCGCTCCTCAGGCAGCTGGGAGTAAACGAGCTTGCTTGATTTTTCCCGCATCGCCGGCGAACGGCCCCTCGCCGATGCGATAGAGCTGGATCTCGGGTACGAGCGTCTGCGGATATTCCCGCCACGCTTCGCGGAAATCCGCGTTCAGCTCGACCAGGCGCGAAAGGATCGACGCCGAGAACCGGCGAGCCAGCTCCGCATCGGGCTCTCGGGAGACCTCGAACAGAAAGCGCGGGCGCACGTCGCCGTTGGGACTCTCCGCCAGGGAGAGGCAGAACGAATTGGTCATTTCGGCGAGGGCTGTATCGCTATACAGGCACTGCTCGATATCCTCGGGATAGATGTTCGCTCCCATGACGCTGATCGTGTAGTCGCGACGGCCGAAGATCCACAGAAAAGGAAGGCGCACCTTTCCATCACCGTGCTCGCGCCGGAGCTGTTCGATGTCGACGCCGACCGAAGCGAGCCGTTCCGCCATTTCGTCGCTGGTGAGCACTCCACCCAGATCGTGGACATTGTATCGGATGCGCGGTGACAGGAGTGACTTTCGTGATATGGTAAAAACGACCTCTTCGTTCTCGTTGACCTCGACGTGATGCATCACAGGGTTGTATTGAAAGACCATCGGCAGCCGGGAATCAGGCCCGAACAGCGCAAGCTTCACATCCTCGCGGTCGCGCGCGAGTCGCCGGATCGCAACCGAGATCGGCGTCTCGCCGGCGATGCCAATCTCGAGATCGGTCGCGCCGTAACCGCTGTAGACCTTGGTGAAGCGGCGGAGCAGGTAATCGCGCAGACCCTCCGACATCCCTTCGCCGCCAGCGAGCCCGTACAGCCTGTAGCTCTCGAAAGGAAAGCCCTCCTCGTCTGCGACATCGATGAGGTGCTTGAGAAACGGCGGATAGCCGGTGATCAGGTAGGTGTGTCCCGGGCCGAAAAAGCGCAGGGTATGAAGAATCTTGGCGATGTCGGGACCCGTGTTCTTGACGATCCCGTTCTTTTGCAGCGAGATCCCCATGTTGATCCCGGTAGCCCACGCGCCCATGCTGAAGCCGTTGATCGTGATCCAGGGCTCGCGTCCGTAACAGTACGTCGCGAAGTAGCTGACGAAGGTGTGACTCTCGTGGCGCTCTTTCTCGCTACGGACCCAGTTGTATGGAGTCCCCGTCGAGCCGGATGATTCGTCGATCATTGTCCGGCCGTTGAGGAAGCTGCCGCCGACGCACCTGGCAGCCGTTTCGTAGCGCTTGATGTAGCTCTCCTTGTCCGTCTCCGGGACGAAAGCGCTACCGTCAGCGGCCAGAAACTGGCGATACGCGGGCACTCTGCGGAGCGCGCGATAGTAGGCCCTCCGCGCCTTGACGCGTGATGCCCACGCCAGATAGCTCGGCGGCAAGAGTCTGAACATCGCGAGAAAACTCGCGTACTTCACACAGGACGCTTTGAGTATCCAATCGCAGGGCACCTGCAGGGCAAATTCGAGGCGCTCCCTGAGGGTCGGTCGGATTCGTTGATCGAGATTCATTGGGCCTCCACGTGGCTAAGAGCGTTGCACTTCGCTCTACGATCGCCAGGCGGCGGGGAGGCCTCTATGCGTCAAATGACGTAGCAACGGCTGATTTGACGTAGAAACGCTTAACTACGCTTGGCAGCCGTTTTGGCTCATTTACGGAGTGCCTGTCCAAATTGTCGAAATAGCCCCTCCCGGAACGACTACTCCCAGAGGCTTATTCAATCATTCGAAGGAGGAGCACCATGAAGTACCTGTGCCTGATTTACGACAACGAGAGTGAGTGGCAGAAATTCCCGAAGGAAGTGCAGGACAAGTACATGGGTGAGTACACGGCGTTCGGCGACAGCATCAAGAAGAGCGGGCAGTACGTCGGGGCCAATCAGCTTCAGCCGAGCCACACCGCTACTGTCGTGCGCTCGCGCAACGGGAAGGTGTCGACCACTGACGGCCCATTCGTCGAGACGAAGGAACAGCTCGGGGGCTACTACCTCGTCGAGGCAAAGGACCTGAACGACGCGATCCAGGTGGCCTCGCGCATTCCGTCGGCGCGAAGCGGCGCGATCGAGGTGCGCCCGATCGTGGAGCGCCACCCCGCGTAGCGATTGGACGCGACGGTTGAAGTGAAGGACGCTGCGGTGTACGTGCGCGATAGAGTGGATGCGATATACCGCTCGGATTCGCGCCGTGTGCTCGCAACGCTGATACGCCTCCTCGGCGATTTCGACCTGGCCGAGGAGGCGCTCCACGACGCGTTCGCGGCCGCATTAGAAAATTGGCCTCGCGATGGTGTGCCGAGGAATCCACGCACCTGGCTTGTCTCGACCGGACGGTTCAAGGCGATCGACCGCCTTCGCCGCAGCTCGAGATTCGACTCGGCGGACAGCACGGCGCTCGAGCGTGTTGCCCAGAGCGAGCCACCCGAGAACGATGACAGCGTCGAGGACGACCGCCTCCGTCTCATCTTCACCTGCTGCCACCCCGCACTGAGCGCCGATGCGCAAATCGCGTTGACGCTCCGCGAGGTGTGCGGTCTCACCACGGAAGAGGTCGCCCGTGCGTTCCTGACGCCCGCTCCGACCCTGGCGCAGAGAATCGTGCGCGCAAAATCGAAGATCCGCGACGCGGGAATCCCGTACGAGATTCCTTCGCTCTCGGACCTCCCCGATCGTCTCGACAGCGTGTTGCACGTGGTCTATCTGGTCTTCAACGAAGGCTACCTCGCCTCGGCGGGACCTGATCTCACGAGAGAGAGTCTGTCCGCCGAGGCGATTCGGTTGGGCCGCTTGCTCGTCGAGCTGCTTCCCGAGCCGGAGGCGATGGGACTCCTCGCCCTGATGCTGTTGCACGAAGCTCGACGCTCGGCCCGTACATCATCGCTGGGCGATCTGATCCTTCTGGAGGATCAGGATCGATCGCAGTGGAATCGCGAGCAGATTCGGGAAGGCGTTGCGCTCGTAGAGCGTGCGCTGAGATTCCGGCGAATCGGTCCGTATTCGCTCCAGGCATCGATCGCTGCGGTGCACGCCGAAGCACCAAGCGTCGCCTTAACGGACTGGGCCCAGATCGTGGCGTTGTACGACCTGTTGCTGAAGGCGGAGCCTTCGGCTGTCGTCGAGCTGAATCGCGCTGCGGCAATCGCGATGCGCGATGGTCCCGAGACCGGACTGGAGCTGATCGACAAAATCCTGGCGATGGGAGAGCTGGTTGATTACTACCCGGCTCACGCAGCCAGAGGTGAGCTGTGTCGCAGGCTGCGGCGATTCAGCGAGGCGAGGTCGGCTTACGAGCGTACTCTGGAATTGGTCACCCAGGAACCCGAGCGTCGCTTTCTGGAGCGACGGCTGACGGAGCTTGATTCGAGAAGCTAGCGGCCTGGCGTGATCGCGTCTTTCCGGCCGGTACGGCCCACTCGGTTCAGAAGGTACCCGAGTCCAAACAGGACTACTCCCACCACGAGGGTAGCGACTGTCAGCGTGCTCATGGTGGCCAGCTGGTGTCCCACGTCGTTCTTCCTGGCGAAAATCTCGATGATAAACACGACGAGTGAAAAGCAGAGGAAGATCCCTCCGATTCCCATCAGAGTTGCAACTAATCCTGAACGCATCAATTCCTCGGTGTAAGCGGCCGTACGACAATCGCTCGAAGGTTACTGAATGAGAGCCAGTACCGTAAGGATTGCGGCCGAGATGAACGCCTTGGTATAGACGGCCCGCGCCTGCCGGCGAATCTGCTCCGCTTCTGCCCGATCAGCGATTGATTGAGGGCCGGTATCCATGTCGCGCTGACCGCGCGATGCGAGCTTCACTCACGTTCGATCCCGTGCCTGGAAGAACCCCAGCGCCCCGGCGAAAAGCGGGACGAACAGGGGCAGCCTGAACACCGGCCGCACTCCATAAAAAACGAAGAAGAAAGAGATGACGACGCTGACGGCGAGGGCCGTGATTCCAAACAGGAGCCGCTTGCGGCGCTCTTGCGGGCCGATGTTGGCGATACAGACAGAAGCGTCCATTTGCTATTCCACCTCGATGATTCGCGACGCCACCGCCACTGGAGAATTCCCAATTTCCAGCTTGACTGCGTACTTCCCCGCGGGCACGAGCGAGAGATCCAGCACCACCGATCTGGCTGAGAGGACGCCCGAAGCTCCATTCTCCTGCCACCGGATGTTCAGCGGCGTAACCTTTGGGACGATTCGCAGAGCCCTGAACGCGCGACGGATGAATCCCTGATCGATCGGAGTGATAGTGAGAGAAATCGGAAGGGCGCTGTCCGCCGGCGTTTTGCCATAGAGCTCCCAGAACAGGCCAACCTGCTTGTCGCGTCTGAATTTTGTGCCGGCGTGCGCCTGTGTGATGGCTTGGGTCAGATCCGATGGGAGTGACGGAGCTCCATCCACGAACAACAGATCGGACACGCTGATCTTCCCGGAATCGAGCGGAATCTCGGCGAAGCCCGTCCGCCACCGCGCGGCGCCAGCGCTGTCCTTCGCCAGCAGCTCGACCCCGATTAGCTGCGACTTCCATGGCGTCGAGACCGTAATCACGTTCTTCGGCGGGGAATCTTCGATCACGTTCATCGATGGTGGCGTTGTTTCGTCTCCCATCGCAATGAGCGCAGCCGCGAATTTGTGCAGGCGAAAAATCGTATCCGCGCTCACGTCGAAGGCCGCAACTATGCGGGTTGAATCGCCGCGGCGAAACCGGGCGACTTGCGCATCGAGGTCTGTGAAGGAGCGTGCGTACGGCGGAGCGTACTGTTCCCGCGGCGGGAACTGGTGGATCTCGAACAGCGTATCCGAGATCTGGGCGAGCGTGTCGGGAGGCCGCTGGGTGAGAAAGAAATGATACCCGGGTTCGGGCTCGTGCCCGGTGACCGAGATTTCCGCCCCCAGATAGTTGGTCGTCGGTGGCTGCTGCGTCCATTTCTCGGCCCAGCCGAATCGAAGAATCAGCTCGGCGAGGTCGCCGCCCCACCTCGAGCCATAGGTATTTGCAGCGTCCTCCTCCAGCACCGTATGCAGCACGCGGGCGAAATGCTCGGTGCGACGCTCGTTTCCCGGCGTCATGTAGAGTGGATCCGCGATCCACCAGATACGCGCATCCGCGGCCTCCCGTTGCGCGCATGACATCTTCCGATACGTGCCGCGCAAATCGTCGTCGAGAAGCGGTGAGAGGTTCAGCCAGTGGCAGCGCCTTGCCGGGGGCATCTCATCCAGCGCGGCTGCGAAGGAGGTGTCCGCCGCGGCAAAATTTCCGCTGACGTGCAATGCAAGTCCTGCCAGCGCATCGCACCACCATCTGGTCGCCTTGCACGAGCGGGCAACCCGGATCGCAGAGCTGTCGTGCCCCTCGACCAGGTAACGGATCCGCTGCCCAATGATCCAGTCGTCGCCCGGAACCGAGTTGCCCGCCTTCTCCAGATCGCGCAGGAGCTCGGCGCGCGCGCGTCGGATGTCGTTGCCTTCGTCGGGGATAACGTAATCCTGGGATCTGGGGTGCCACTCGCAGAATCGCCCGACGATCAGGCACCGATCCGCCGGACCGAGGTAAAACTTGGGGAGCATATGTCGGCGCCGACTCTCGAAGCGGGCCTGGAGATCGCGCGCGTGGCGGGTGATCTCGCTCGAGTCGACGACCGCCTGCCGGTTCCGGAGCGACGTCTCCTGCAGTCTCCCCTGCGCCTGGGCATTGCGAGGCAACGTCGCGATCACGATCAGCGGGAGCGCGAGAATCCGGAGCGAGATGCGGCGGGGTTTGTTGCCCACGCTGAATAGTTATCGAAGGAGCCGGAGTCCGCCACTCCGGCCGGGTTCAGACGCTACACGGCAACCGTACGCTGCTCCGCCGCTACGGTGCGGCGGGCAAGCTGGAGGCGCCAGATGAACAGTGCGTACAGGATGAGCGCGATCGGAAGTCTGAGCTGTCCTTCCTTGAACTCGAAAATCCAGCGCATCACGTCGAAGACCAGCGAGTAGACCGTCAGCCAGAATGCCAAAGTGAGGAACGAGCGTTTGCGAAGGACGATCGCAATGCAGACGAGGGCGAGCACGAAGCTCACGACTTGCTCGATCCACCACAAACGTGTCTGAGAGGCCAGGGCGAACCGGTCGATCGGAATCATCATCGCGTAAATCCAGCCGCCGATGGTGAGGACGATGATCGCCACCGCGATAAGCGATCGGAAAGTGTCGCGCGGCAGGAGCGAAGGTGAGTACTGCTCGGAGGTCGTCGGGATGGGATTTGTCATGGCGGCAGGAATTGAAGTAGACAGTCAGCAAGAAGCGGATTCCATGCCAGAGCTTATTATTTTGGGATGAGACGCGCCCGGCTGTCCCGAAGATTCTTCTGGCTCGCCATTGCGGCTTGCCCGTTTTTGTCGAGCCGCGCCGTCCGCGCGCAAACCGACGAGATCCAGGTCTACACCGGCGATCTCGAGTCGCCGGGAAAGTTCAACCTCACTCTTCACGTCAACTACACGCCGGATGGCCGGACCACAGCCACAATTCCCGGCGGAGTGGTGCCGCAGGGCGCAGCGAACGGTGCGTTCGAGTGGGCTTACGGCGTCAATAGCTGGTTCGAGGCGGGCGCCTACATTCCAGTTTACACCATCACCCGTAACGGCAACGCGCTGCTCGACGGAGCCAAGCTGCGTGCGCTCTTCGCCGTTCCCGACGCCGGCACCCGCCGTTTTTTCTATGGCGTGAACTTCGAGCTGAGCCGGAACTCCCGTGTGTGGGATCAGTCTCGCTACGGTGGCGAGATTCGGCCGATAGTCGGGGTGCGATCCGGGGAATGGGATTTCATCGCCAACCCCATTCTCGACACGTCGTTCAATGGATTCTCCCGTCTCGAGATAGCACCCGCCGCACGCGTCGCCTATAACGGCAGCCGCGTCTGGGCCGGAGCCGTCGAGTACTACGGCGACTTCGGAGAGGTGCGGAATATCACTGCAGGCGAGAACACCGTTTTCGCGGTAGCAGACCGAGCCGGCAGGTTTCTGGACGTGGAAGCCGGAATCGGATTCGGGTTGACGCACGATTCGGACAAGGTCGTGCTCAAGACGATCCTCTCACACACCTTTTGAATCATGTCGGCACACGCGGCCTGAAGCGCCGCCCGTTCCTGATGCCGACTAGGGACCCGAGAAGCCGACCCGGACTCCTCCCGGCTCGCGCACGACCGCGATCGTCACCCCCGGCATTATCGGCGTGGGCGGGACGACCGCCTCAGCTCCCTCGCGCAGAGCTTTTTCGAATGTCACCCGCGTGTCGGCTACGTGCACGGTAAAGTTGCTTCCAGGCGTCTCGGACGGATTGGTCGGACGAATTCCGCCGCCGCCCTTGTCGGAGTACGCGAAGAGCATGTATTCGCCGCCGCCAGGCATGGGTATGCTCGGGTTGAACGTCCAACCCAGGACTGTGGCACACCAGGCTTTCGTTGCATTCGGATCAGAGCTCGCGAGCTCCGTATGTGTGATCCAGCCATAAAGCCCGGGCGTCGGTACGTGTCTCCTCGGAGAGGTCGAGGATTTTGTAGAGGTCGAAGTTTTTCGCCTAGCCCGCTTGGCCGCTGTTTTTTTCGTTGTTCGCCTCGGTTTTTTCTTCATTTTGTCTTGCCCTCCTTCGTCGGTAACTCGGCTATGCGCGCTTTCACCAGTCGCTTCACCAGACCCGTCGGCAGCGGCTTGGCCAGTGGAAATCGAACCGTTCCCTTCGACGTCTCAAATCCCTCGAGCTCGGCCGCATAAGCGCGCTTCACTGATGCGGTCATCGGATAGAGACTGCTGTGACTCTGCCACGCTGCGTACCAAACGAGAATTCGTCCGTTGAGTCTGAAGGCTGGAATTCCGTAGCTGATGAGATCTGTGGCGTTGGGCGCTGCTGCGCGGATAGCCTCGCGTAACTGCTTGAGGCGCCGCCGGGAATCGGGCGGCAACTTCGCGAAGTAGGCGCGCACCTTCGCCTGGTCCGACTTTTCGTCCTTCTTCGACCTGGAAGCCTTCATCTCACTGCCTGGCGTAGACGCGCACGTAGTCGACGAGCATCGTCGCCGGAAAAATCGCATCCGACTGCGGATCTCCATCGAAGTGGCCACCCACCGCCAGGTTGAGCAACAGAAAGAACGGTTGGTCGAGTATCGATTGCCCGTAGTGCCCGATCGCTTCGCGGGTGACTCCGTAATGCGCCTGACCGTCGACGAAGAACCGCACGGCTGCTGAATCCCACTCGATCGCGAACACGTGAAAATCGTCGGAGAGAACGGCGCCCGCGAGAGTGTTCGAGTGGGCAAATGGAGTGGCACCGGAATACCCTGGGCCGTGGATTGCTGAGCTCGTGGTGCTCGGCTGGCTGCCCTTGTTCTCCATGATGTCGAGCTCACCACAGGCCGGCCATGGCGTTATCGGAGAAGTGTATCCCAGCATCCAGAACGCGGGCCAAAGTCCCTGGCCGGTGGGCAGCTTGATACGCGCTTCCACTTTCCCGGGCGCTGCGAGCAGCTTTCCTCGGGTCGTGATTCTCGCCGACGTGTACCGGCACGGACCGTAGCTGCAGGTGAGGCCAGCCGGAGCGCGCCTGGCAATGATCATCAGCTGGCCCTGTCCATTGAGCGAGATGTTCTCGGCGGCATCGGTATAGTACTCCTTCTCATTGTTGCCCCAGCCGCAGATCCCAATCTGGCACCCTGCTGCCGTTTCGTAGCTCCATTTCGTGCTGTCGACGCGCGCGCCAGCGGGCCCATCGAATTCGTCGCTCCACACTTGAACCCATTTCGTCGCCGGCACCGGTGTCGATACGATCGACGCCGTGCTGCACGCGCCCACAAGCGTCGCGCTAATCGCGAGCGCGCACTTGGCGACGAGGACGCCCGAGATGCGCGACGCTCCGCGCATCACGACCGGGACGAACGCCAAAGCAGGCGGAAGGCCCAGATGCAGAGACTGGCTGAAGCGACGGTGATCAGAACCCACCCGATGTCCGTTGCGAGATGGGAACCTTCTTCCATGATGCGAAGGAGGTGCGCCAGAGTCAGCAGTCCGAAGACCGCGCCTGTGACAACGACGTATGCTTTCACTGACCGATTGTTCGAGGCGTCCATGAATTCCTCAGGGCTTCGTGAATTTCAGGTGCGTCACCTGCGCGGTGGCTACTGTGCGGACAAGATGAAGTCCGTGCAGATCGTCACCGACCCGTTCGAAGAGCCGCTCGCCGCTGCCCAGTAGCGTTGGAATGAGACTGATCTCCATCTCGTCGACCAGGCCGGCGGCGAGATACTGCTGTGCGGCTTTGGCGCCGCCGGCGAGCGTTACGTCCTTGGCTCCGGCAGCTCGGCGCGCTTGCTCGAGTGCCGATTCGATTCCGTTCGTGACAAACGTGAATGTCGTTCCGCCCTCGAGCACGAGTGGCTCACGCTTGTGGTGCGTGAGCACGAACACCGGATGATGAAATGGAGGATTGGTTCCCCACCAACCGTCCCATGGCTTGTTCGGATTCCACCCGCCGGGGTGGCCGCCGAACATGTTGCGACCCATCACCGTGGCGCCGATGTTCGCGACCGATTCCTCGACGACCCGGGTGCTCTCGTTGATCTCACCACCTTCCATTCCATGCTGGCCACGCCAGGCCGCGAGCGCAAAAGCCCACTCGTGGAGTCGCATACCCCCAATTCCGAGTGGGTTTTCCACGCTCTGGTTCGGACCCGCAACGAACCCGTCGAGCGACATTGAAATCCTGAAGCGCAGTCTGGACACTGCCACAAAGTTGCCAGCGGTCGCGGCAAAGCGCGAGCGGCTACTCCGACGCTCTCTCCGCCAGCGCGTTCTCGAGCGCGTACCACGCCAGCAGCGCGCACTTGACGCGCGCCGGGAATCGCGCCACGCCAGACAGTGCGCGCAGTGACCCAAGCTGAGCGTCATCCGCGGCGGGAGCGTTGCCGAGCATCAGGTCGCGGAACCGCTTCCTGATCGCATCGATCTCTTCGGTGGTCTTGCCCTTCACGAGCTGAGTCATCATCGACGCCGACGCCTGTGAGATCGAGCAGCCGCGCCCGGAAAATCTGAGATCGCAGACGCTGTCACCGTCGAACGCGACCTGCAGCGTGATCTCGTCACCGCACAGCGGATTCTTCATCTCTACCGTCGCGTCCGCGTTCTCGAGCGCGCCCTTGTTTCGCGGCCGCCGGTAGTGATCGAGGATCATCTCCTGGTACAACGCGCCAATCTCAGCGGAAGTCTTAGGTTGGGACATGCGGCACTATGCCTCGAGGCGGTGCGTCAAGCGGGCACATAACCGAAGATCTCACGCGCCTTCATGATCCCGGCGACGAGCGCGTCGATGTCGCTCTCGTCGTTGTAGACGTAGAAAGAGGCGCGCGCGGTCGCGGCCACATCGAGCCGGCGCATCAGCGGCTGCGCGCAGTGATGCCCGGCGCGGATGCAAACGCCTTCGCCATCGAGAATGGTCGCGAGGTCGTGCGGGTGCACATCGGCCATCGTGAAGCTCACCACGCCGCTGCGCTCGCCTGCCGGCGGTCCATAGATGTGGAGTCCTTCGATCGCGGAGAGTCGGGTCTGCGCTGTTGACATCAGCGCGCGCTCGTGTGAGAGCACGCGATCCATTCCGATCTGTTCGAGGTACTTCACGGCGGCTGCAAGACCGACAGCGTCGGCCGCGTTCGGGGTACCGGCCTCGAACTTGTGCGGGAGCACGTTCCAGGTCGTGCGATCGTCGTACACGAACTCGATCATGTCCCCGCCCGTCTGATACGGCGGCATTTTCTCGAGGAGCTCGCGTTTGCCGATCAGTCCGCCGATCCCCATCGGGCCGAGCATCTTGTGCCCGCTGAACGCGTAGAAGCTGACGCCCAGTGAATCGAATGACACCGGAAAATGCGGCGCGCTCTGCGCCCCATCGCAGACCGTGATTGCGTCCGTTTTCTCGCGAACGAGCTGTACGATATCCGCGATCGGATTAATCGTCCCAAGCGCGTTCGACACGTGATTGAATGCGACCACCTTCGTGCGCTTGTTGAGCAGGCCGCTCAGAAATTCCAGATCGATCCGGCCGTCGGGAGTCAGCTCGCAAACTCTGAACTTTGCCCCCTTCCTGGTGGCGAGTACTTGCCAGGGGACGAAGTTCGCGTGGTGATCGAGGGCAGTCACGACGATTTCGTCACCGCTCGAGACGTTCGCTTCGCCCCACGATCCGGCGACGAGATTCAGACCTTCCGTAGTGCCGCGTGTGAAGATGAGACAATCGGGATCGCTCACACCGAGGAACCGCGCGATGCTGACCCGCGAATCGTGATAGCACTCCGTCGCGTGCACCGAGAGCGAATACGCCCCGCGGTGCGGGTTTGCGTTCGCGGTCTCGTAGAAATCCCGCAGCTCGTCGAGAACGGCCTTCGGCTTCTGCGAAGTCGCGGCTGAGTCGAGGTAATGCAGTCCCGGATTATTGGCCAGCAGCGGAAAATCCCGCCGCAGCCTCAGCTCCGAATCCCGGCGCGCCTTCATGGAACGCGCACGATGGACTTTTCGTACCTGCCGTCGATGCGCCGGCAGCGCGGACCGACCAGGATCCTGTCTCCGTCCAGCCGGACCTGGAACACGGGTAGCGGACTCGTCGCGGGAACCTGCCTCACCTCACCAGTTCGGCAGTCATACCTCGCCCCATGCCACGCGCATTGGAGCGTCCCGTCTTCAAGCAGGTCGCCCTGCGACATCGAAAAATGCTGGTGGGTACAGATATCGCTTAAAGCAGAGATCTCGCCGTTCTGCCGCACGAGGCAGACGGCGTCGCCAGTAGCTCGCACGCGTTGCAGAACCGTCCCTTCGGCAAGCTCCGCCAGCGAAGCGACGGCTTCGAACGCCGATTCCTCGTCTGCTCTAATGAATGGAAGCCCGCTCGCAGCGCACATCTCTCAACCACGTAAGTGCTGACGACACAAGAACATAAGTCTTGTCCGAGTCAGCTTGACTATCCCGACAGGATTACTTTAGATTGAATCTACGAAGGGAAGTATAGAAACGCCAAGGAGTTGGAATGGGTTCGGGAATAGAGGCGCTGGTCAACCGTGAGTACGCATACGGATTCGTAACGGACGTCGAGACGGACACCGTTCCGGCCGGCCTCAATGAAGACATAATCCGCCTGATCTCGGCGAAGAAAAACGAGCCCGAGTTCATGCTCGAATGGCGGCTCAAAGGGTACCGTCGCTGGCTCACGATGAAAGAGCCGCACTGGGGCAACGTCAAATACCCGGCGATCGACTATAACTCGCTGGTCTACTACTCGGCGCCGAAGAGCGTCAAGCCGCTCCAGAGCCTGGACGAAGTCGATCCCGAGCTGCTTCGCACCTACGAGAAACTCGGCATTTCACTGACCGAGCAAAAATTCCTCGCCGGCGTCGCAGTCGACGCGATTTTCGACAGCGTCTCGGTCGGAACGACGATGCGAGAGGAGCTCGGAAAGGTTGGAATCATCTTCTGCTCGTTCGGCGAGGCGGTTCAGAACCACCCCGAGCTCGTCGAGAAGTACCTCGGCACCGTCGTCCCGCACAGCGACAACTTTTTTGCGGCCCTGAACGCAGCTGTCTTCAGCGACGGATCATTCGCTTACGTGCCCAAAGGCGTGAAGTGCCCGATGGAGCTCTCGACCTATTTCCGCATCAACAGCGCCAACACCGGACAATTCGAGCGGACGCTGATCATCGCTGATGAAGGCGCCTCGGTCAGCTACCTCGAGGGATGCACGGCGCCCAAGCGCGACGAGAACCAGCTCCACGCGGCCGTCGTCGAGCTGATCGCGCTAGACAACGCGACGGTGAAATACTCGACGGTTCAGAACTGGTACGCCGGCGACGCCGAGGGAAAGGGCGGCATCTACAACTTCGTCACCAAACGCGGCAAGTGTGCTGGCGTCAATTCCAAGATCTCGTGGACTCAGGTCGAGACCGGCTCGGCGATCACCTGGAAGTATCCGAGTGTGATTCTTCAGGGGGACAATTCGGTTGGTGAGTTCTACTCGGTCGCCGTGGTGAACAAGAAGCAGCAGGCGGACACCGGCACCAAGATGATCCACATCGGGAAGAACACGAAATCCACGATCGTGTCCAAGGGCATCTCGGCCGGCGAAGGTAACAACAGCTATCGCGGGCTCGTGCGTGTGCTGCCAAAGGCAGAAGGCGCGCGGAACTACACGCAGTGCGACTCGATGCTCATCGGCAACAAGTGCGGGGCGCACACGTTCCCGTACATCGAGGTGCAGAACAACACCGCGACACTGGAACACGAGGCATCGACGTCGAAGATCGGCGAGGACCAGATCTTCTACTGCAAGCAGCGCGGAGTGAGCGCGGAGCACGCGGTTTCGATGATCGTGAGCGGATTCTGCCGTGAAGTCTTCAAGGAGCTGCCCATGGAATTCGCTGTCGAAGCGCAGCAGCTACTCGGCATTACGCTCGAAGGAAGCGTAGGCTGATTCACTGACACCTATTGGTCTTGCGCAATCTCAACGACAGAATCCGCGCTGCCTGGGCCTGGCTCCGCTCCGGACCCAGGACTCCGGGATATCCCTTCACGGCAAATTGGACGCTGTTCAGTCAGGCGATATACGGCATCCAAACAACATTCAATCACTGGTTTCGTGCTAGAAATAAATGATCTGCACGCCGGCATCGGCGATCGGGAAATTCTCAAGGGCATCTCGCTTCGCGTAAACGCAGGCGAAGTCCACGCTGTGATGGGGCCGAACGGTTCCGGGAAATCCACGCTCGCGCAGGTGCTCGCCGGAAATCCGTCTTACCAGGTGACGAAGGGAGCGATCAGCTACAACGGGCAGGATCTTCTGGAGCTGGACCCCGAAGTGCGGGCGCAGAACGGAATTTTTCTGGCGTTCCAGTACCCCGTCGAGATTCCCGGCGTATCGAACGCGTATTTCCTCCGCTCGGCGTACAACGAGATTCGAAAAGCCAAGGGAATGGAAGAGGTGGATCCGCTCGAGTTCCTCGACCTCGTCGAGGAGAAGCTCAAGCTGGTCGACATGGACGAGTCGATGCTCTCGCGCTCGGTGAACCAGGGCTTCTCCGGCGGCGAAAAGAAGCGAAACGAAATCTTTCAAATGGCTGTTCTCGCGCCGCGCCTCGCGATTCTCGACGAAACAGATTCGGGACTCGACATCGACGCGCTACGAATCGTCGCGCAGGGAGTCAACACGCTCCGCTCGCCCGAGAACGCGACTATCGTCGTCACGCACTACCAGCGTCTTCTCAACTACATCGTCCCCGATTTCGTGCACGTGCTGGCGAACGGCCGCATCGTGAAGTCCGGAGGCAAGGAGCTCGCACTCGAGCTCGAGGAGAAAGGCTACGACTGGTTACAGGACGCCGATGCGGGTGCGGGAGCAGCGGCTTGAGCGACGTTGCCACCAGAAAGAATCTTCGTGACGACGCTGCTACAGGCACGCATGGCGGGGATCCCGTGAATCGTCGCGCGATGACGCCGATGGACGCATATCGGATGAATTTCGCGAGCCAAACAGCCGCGCCCGAGTGGCTTCAGCTGCTCCGAGCGCAGGGTATGGCCCGATTCGAGGAACTGGGATTTCCGACTACGAAGAACGAGGACTGGCACTTCACCAGCGTCGCCCCGATCGCGGAGCGGTTATTCCACGTCGCGATGACGAGCGAGGCGGGCATTTCCTCGGAGGGGAGCACGGCGGGAGTGGTGGCGCGTGCCGATCTCAAGCGCTTCACCTTCGGCCAGCCGGGCTGGCACACACTCGTCTTCGTCAACGGTGAGTTCTCTGCGGATCTATCCTCGTACGCGGGACTCGGAGAAAAGGTGCGTGTGAACAGTCTCGCCAAGGCAATTCGCTCGGGAATCGGCCGTCCCGAACGACACCTCGGGAAGATTGCGGAGTTCAGCGGTCACGCTTTTACGGCGCTCAACACGGCGTTCATTCGGGACGGCGCGTTCGTGGAGCTGCAGTCCGACGCTGTCGTCGAGCAGCCGATTCACCTGCTGTTCGTCGCGGAAGGCGAAGGTGAGGCGGTCTCGCACCCGCGCAACCTGGTAGTCGCCGCGCCGAATTCGCGCGCTACGATAATCGAGAGCTACGTCTCCATTCGCGACAGCTGCTATTTCACGAACGCCGTGACGGAGATCGCGCTCGGCGAAGGCGCGCGAATCGATCACTACAAGATTCAGCGGGAAAGCGAGAAGGCGTACCATGTCGGCACGACGCAGATCCGGCAGGAGCGCGACAGCCAGCTGCACTCGTTTTCGTTCGCGGTCGGCGGCTCTCTGGCGAGAACCAACATTTACACTTCGCTCGAGGGAGCCGCGGCGACCTGCACGCTCAACGGGCTCTATCTCACGGACGGCGTGCAGCACATCGACAATCAAACGAGCATCGAGCATATCGCGCCCAATTGCCCGAGCCACGAGATCTACAAGGGTGTGCTCGATGGCCGGTCACACGGAGTATTCAACGGCAAGGTGTACGTGCACCCCGAGGCGCAGAAGACCGACGGCAAGCAGAGCAACAACAATCTTCTGCTGTCGCCGACCGCGCG
>DATARP010000115.1:0-19349 GCA_036264075.1 Gemmatimonadaceae bacterium | reverse complement strand
GCACCCGGGCACGCCCGGATACCAGAACTACCAGGACTGGATCTCGCACACCGCACTGGAGCAGCAGGTGAGCCTCGAGGACTATTCGGTGTCGAACCGCGGGTTGAGAGCGGGTCTGGTCGGAACGCCGGAGCAGGTGGCCACACGCATCATGGAGCTCGAAGCCGCAGGCGTTGATCTTCTGCTCCTGCAGTTCAGTCCGCAGGCAGAGGAGATGGAGCGCTTCTCTGAAGAGGTGATGCCGCTGGTGGAGACTGCTTCGGTCTCATAGGGTCTGGAGCCGCTCTCCGATCCTCTGCCACTCAAAACCAAAGCAAGGAGCTCTGGGCTTTATGAAAGCCCTTAGCTTTGGCTTACAAGCCGAGAGCTCCCTGCTTCAGTTTCGCGATGCGGAGGCCGCGCAGCGATCCCAGAAGCTAGGCAATCAATTTGGCCTGTCTCGCCCTAATGGTGGCGTAGCACTCGCACGACGCCTTCTCGAGTCCCGGACGGTTCACCACTGTGATATTTCCGCGGCCGTGCGCAATGAGTCCCGCCTTTTCCAGAATCCCCATCGCGACCGTCACCCCCGGGCGGCGCACTCCCAGCATCTCGGCCAGGAATTCCTGGGTGAGGTCGAAGCTGTCGCGGCCGACCCTGTCCTGTGACATGAGCAGCCAGCGCGCGCAACGCTGTTCGATGACGTGCAGCCGGTTGCACGCGGCGGATTGCGCCACGGTCTCGAAGACGAACTCGCTGTAGCGGTGCAGCAGGCGCCTGAGGGCGGGGAGCTCGCGGGCAAGGTTGTGAAAATCCCTGGCCTTGATTCGGAGCGCCGTTCCGCTGATCTGGCCACAGCCTTTGTGCTTGGAGGTCTCGACTTCGTGAAACACGGGAATCCCCGAGAATCCGTCGTTCCCGACCGTCATGGCCTCGACCTGGTCGCCGTCTTTCAGAACCGTGACGAGCGAGATCACGCAGTCTTCGGGGAAGTGAGCGTACTCGAGCTTTTGCTCGGGCTCGAAGAGGACCTGCTTTGACTTCACCTCGATGAGCTCGCTGCGCTCGACAATCGCGGCAAGCTCAGCCGGGGGCAGCAGCTTGAGAATCTTGTTCCGCGGGATAGTATCCGAATTGAGCGCCTCAACCGTCCCGGCTGTTGGGGAACGGCTTGGGGATGGGATCGAAACAGTCGGCATGTCGGTCCTGTAGTTGGCCGGGTGCGGGGCGCGTACGTTTGTGGAGCTGCGAACCTGGGAGAACAGTCCGCGGCCGTTGATTGTTACCGGATGTTTAGCAAATTGCGAACCGGACCGAATTCTGTGTTTCGGACCGGCTCTCTGAAGCGAAAAACGATCCTCCTGCGAAGCGAGGGCAGCCTCCCCTTGAGGTGTTATCTTGAGGGGGCCGAAACAGTCATTTATGACGGCCTGCCATCTATAGAGCAGCAGGAGCGCCTGCCCTACCGGAAGAAATGACAACACCTGCTGACGCGCAGACCAACGAGCGAAAATTCCGCTTCAAGGACGAGTGGCTCGTCGCGCTCGTGGGTACGATGCCAGGTGTCACCCCGGAGCTGATCAAGCGCTGGCGTTTTCAGGAAAAGCCATACGTCGCGCAGGCGCTCATCGACGGCGACGTCCTTTCGTTCAAGGAAATCGCCGAAGTGGTGAAGGAAGCGTTCAGAATCGACTACGTCGATCTGAATCCCAACGAGATCGACAAGAACGCGATGCAGATCCTCCCCGAGAAGCTTTGCAGGGAGCACAACGTCCTGCCGGTGAAGGTCGACAGCCGCATGGTCTGGCTCGCGATGGCCAACCCGCTGGATCAGGAGGCGATTCAGCGCGTGAGCTGGGCGACGAGCCGCGAAGTCACCCCGCTCTTCTGCCCGCCCGGCCAGCTGGACAAGCTGGTTTCCGACACCCTCCGTCCGGACGCGATGATCTACGGACTGATCGACAAGCTCGATCAGACGGTCGGCATCGAGCAGATCAAGGAGGAAGAGCAGGACGCCGCGGCCATGGCTCGGGTGCACGCGCCGGTCATCAAGCTCGTCGACGCCATTATTGCCAACGCAATCAAGCTGCGCGCATCGGACATCCACATCGAGCACGACGAGACGTCCACTCTGGTGCGGTTCCGGATCGACGGGCTCCTCAAGAACATCATGGTGCTGCCCAGGTTCATCGGTGTCGGACCGGTCGTCTCGAGAATCAAGATCATGTCGGATCTCGACGTCGCCGAACGGTTCCGTCCGCAGGACGGCCGGGCGAAAGTGAGGGTGGCTGGAGAGGAAGTCGCTCTCCGCGTTTCGGTTCTTCCGACGCGCGTCGGCGAGAAGGTCGTGATGCGCCTCCTCAACGAGAAGTCGGTGCAGGTCTCGATGCAGACGCTGGGATTCATGCCCGAGGTGCTCGAGAGGTTCAAGGCGCTTCTCAACCGCGAACAGGGAATCCTGCTCGTCACCGGCCCGACGGGTTCCGGAAAAACGACGACGCTCTACGCGGCGCTCAACACCCGGCGCGGCGAGTCGGTCAACATCGTCACCGTCGAAGACCCGGTCGAGTATCGGCTGAGCGGCGTCAATCAGGTTCAGGTGAACGAGAAACAGGGACTCACTTTCGCCGGGGTGCTGAGATCAGTGCTGCGTCAGGACCCGGACGTGCTGCTGGTCGGAGAGATTCGCGATCAGGAGACCGCGACGATCGCCTTCCAGGCGGCCATGACGGGCCACCTGGTGCTGTCGACACTGCACACCAACGACGCCATCGGAGCGATTCCACGGCTATCGAACATCGGCGTTGAGCCTTTCCGTGTGGCGGCCGGTCTGATCGGAGTCACCGCACAGCGCCTGGTGAGGAGAGCGTGTCCCCACTGCCGGTACGAAGCGCCGATCGAGGAGCTCCACCCGATGGTCCGCTCGGCGCAGCTGCGTCTGTTCGGCAAAGCTCGTCACGTCAAGGCGACGGGATGCGCGGAGTGCGGCTTCAGCGGCTACACGGGACGACTTCCCCTCATCGAGTTCCTCGAGATCACGCCGGAAGTGCGCGGAATGATCACGATGGGAAAGCTCGCCGACGAGATCCGCGCCACCGCGCTCCGCACGGGCGCGCTGCACACGTTCGACAACGACGCGCTATGGCACATCGCCGAAGGCGACACGACTGCGGACGAAGTGATTCCGTACACCGAGTTCGAGCGTCGTAAAACGCCGCGGTCGAACACTCCGCGTGTCAATCAGGAGTACGTTCCCGAGCTCGACGCGGATGGCGTTCCGAAGCCGTCCAAGGTTCTTCTCGCCGTGAGCGACAAAGCCGATCGCGTGCGCTACAACGACATCCTCGTCGAGGCGAGGTTTGCCGTTCAGATCGCCAACGATGGCGCTGCCGCGCTGGGCATCCTCGCGCAGGATCCGCCCGATGCGCTGGTGGTCCGATTGAAGCTTCCGATCCTCGATGGGCGGCAGGTAGTGCACGCAGCGCGCACTGTCGTCGGATTGATAGACATGCCCATCATCGTGATCGCGCCGGCCGGCTCCGAGAACGAGACCGCCGACCTGCTATCGCAGGGCGTGGACGACGTGCTGTTCGAGCCCCTGGATCCGGGCCGCTTCAGGGCGCGCGTCACGACCGTGATGCGGAGCCGGGGACTCTGGGCGGAGACAGAAGAAGTGATGCGACCGCTGATTCCCCAGGACGAGGCAGAGCGGCTCGTGGAGTTTCGCATTGGCGCCACGATGGACACGAAGCCCGAAGAGCGCTTCGACAAGATCAGCCGCATGGCGCAGCGCGTTTTCGACGTGCCCTTCGCCGGAATCTCGTTCGTGGAAGGCGACCGCCAGTGGTTCAAGTCGAAGCAGGGCTTGCCGATCGAGGACACGACGCGCGAGATGTCGTTCTGCGGGCACGCGATCAATGGCGAAGAAGCCCTGGTAATCGAGGACGCGGCGCTCGATCCGCGATTCGCGCAGAACGCTCTGGTGCTCGAGGATCCGCACATAAGATTCTACGCGGGACACCCGGTCAAGGGCCCGGGGGGTCACAATGTCGGCACGCTGTGCATCATGGACAACCTGCCGCGCGAGTTCAACGAGGACGACAGGGAGACTCTGCGCGACCTTGCCGAGAACGTCGAGAAGGAGCTCAAGGGAGGGCCAAAGGCCAAGTCGAAGAAGAAGGTGGTCGAGGCGCCGCCCGACTAACAGCCTGTAGCGTTAGATCGCTACGCGATCTCCAACATCCACAGAACTGGAGCCTCAGTTCTGTGGATGCCGGCTCTTGCGCCGATCAGCCAGATGGGACATCGTTAGCACAGCTAACGATCTCGCCAGGAGCCCAAATGCCAGACGCAGCACCACCGATCCTCCAGCGCATCAAGCAGGTAGCGGTGCCCGTAACCGACATCAGGGAAGCCGCGCGGTTTTACAGGGACGCGCTGGGACTGACGCACCTCTTCGATGCCCCGCCAGCGCTCTCGTTCTTCGATTGCGGCGGCGTGCGTTTGATGCTCGCGGGGCCCGAAGCGCAGGGCAAGGATGGAGCCGAGCAGCACCCCGTTCTCTTCTACGACGTCAGCGACATCAAGAAAACGCACGCGAAAATAAAATCTGCAGGCGCGAAAGCCATCGAGGAACCGCACATCATCGCCCGCATGAACGGGCGCGAGATATGGATCTCCTCGGTTTCCGACGGTCAGGGGAACGTCGTCAGCCTGATGAGTGACGTCGCTGAAGCGTGAGCGGGACGCGCTTGCCCTGGCCGACCAGCTCCACTCGGCGGCGATTCACCTCCTGCGGCACCTCCGCAAAGAGGACGACGCCAGCGGACTCTCAGCACCCCGACTCTCGGCGCTTTCGGTAGTCGTGTTCGGCGGACCGGTGACGCTGGGGCAGCTGGCGAGCGCAGAACAAGTGAAGCCACCGACCATGACCAGAATCGTAACCGGGCTCGAAAAGGATCGACTGGTGCGAAGAGAGGGTGACAAGCACGACAAGCGGCTGACCAGAATCCACGCTACAGCCAAGGGGCGGAGGGTGCTGATGGCGGGCCGGGCTCGACGGGTCGAACTGCTGGCGAGCGCGGTTGGAAAACTCGGGGCCACCGAGGTGGCGGAGCTGCAACGGGGAACTCAGCTTCTCAAGGAGCTGATCGCTTCCATGCGGAGAGAACAATGAGCCGACCCAGAACCGATCTGGAGGCGCTGCGCCAGGATCTCCACGAGGTCTACAATGGCAATCCCTGGCACGGCTCGTCTATCACCAAAGTCCTCGATGGAATCGATGCGGACGTTGCCTCCCGCCATCCGATTCCGCGAGCGCATTCGATTTGGGAGCTTGTGCTCCACATGACGGCGTGGACGCGCGAAGTGGCGTCGCGCGTGCGGGGTGCGGTCGCCAAATCGCCGCCAGAGGACTGGCCAGCGCCGCGATTTGGCGGCCGAGAGCAGGCATGGGAAGCCGCGAAAGATGATTTCGCCGCGTCACAGCGGGAGATCGAGGCTGCCGTGGCCGCGCTGACCGCGGACGACCTCATTCGATGGATCGACAACCACGAAGGTACCGGCTACACGGTTGGCGCCGTGATACGTGGCTTGCTCCAGCACCACACCTACCACGAAGGGCAGATAGCGCTCCTCAAGCGAGCGAGCGAACCTGCCAGATCTGCCTTGCCTTCGTGAGAGAGGAGAGCGCGGTCAAAAACCCGCGCCCTCCTTCACTCAGTTAGGTGCTGTAGTACCAGACAGTTCCGCTGAAGTTGACGGACATCGTCTTCGTGCTGCTGTAACCGGATGTACCGATCGTAGCCTGGTACGAAGTAATGTTGTTTGTCGAGCTGAAGACCGGCGTGAACGTCACGATCGTACCGCTCTGGCTCCAGTTTCCGGATTCCGTGTAGGAGCGCTGAGCCCCGTTATCTGTATAGCTCTGTTGGTCGCTATACGTGCCGTCGGTGTTCAGCACATATTGATCGCTCAGAACGGTGAGCGTGTGTCCTGTGCTGTTATCGACATAGGAAAAGGGTAGTCCGTTGTTGTTCACGGCCTGGAGATAGTAAACACCATCCGCTCTGCCGTTGGCGCCGGTCAGATCCGAGCAGGCAGTAACGCCTCCGACCAGCAGCGCCGCAGCCATAAGAACTGTTCGACGAGACATCATTGTTTGTTTCCTCATTGGGGGTGCAGGTAGAGGCATAGAAAGAAAAGAGCCACAACGCTCCGGCCCCACAGAATGTGTGACCAGCTGAGCTTGCCCGATGTTCCCGATCAGGCCAAAAACAACCGTCCTGCTGGCCCGCAATTCGCCTTAGCCAAAGGCAGCCAAAATCCCTGCAAAGGACGGATAAGCCTTTATGATCGCTCTAGTTACGACACTGCGTGACTTACGTCACGCCGGTCGGCTGGTCACGTTTTCCCTGATGCTGGCCATTGCCGCCGGCTGCAAGTCAAAAGAAACATCAGCGGCCGGCAAATCCGCGAATGCGCAAACCTGGGCGCCGGACAAACTGACCTCTGTACAGGACGTTCCCGCGACCGAAATCGAGACAATGATCCAGAAAAAGCTGGACGGGCCCCGATTGGACAAGATCGACGAGGATCAGTGGGGACACACGAAACGCCTGTACAAGTTGTACGGCAACAACCCGCTGTGGCTGACGCGAGACGGGCTCCACAAGGTGAGAACCAAGGCGGTCACGGACGCGATCCTCGCGGCGAACGCCGACGGAATGCGGCTCGACGATTATCCGATCGGTGCGCTGGCGCAGGCGATCGGCGATCTCAAGCAGACGAAGAGTCCCACGGCGGAGCAGCTGGCGACGGCAGACGTCCTACTCACTGCGGCGTACACATCCCTGGGCGAGGATCTGCTCACCGGACAAGTCGATCCACGCAAGGTCGCGCAGGCTTGGCACGTCGACCCCGAAGAGGAAAATATCGACAGCGCGCTCGTCAGAAACCTCCGCTATGAGCACCTCGACAAAGCACTCGCGACCATGCGGCCGACGGATGAAGACTACGCCGGGCTGAGCCAGCAGATGCAGCTCTATCGGACGCTCGTGGTGAAGGGAGGCTGGCAGAAGGTGCCGGCGTCGGCAAACGTGAAGCCAGGCGGGCCAGCCAACCCGGCGATGCTGACCGCGGTCCGCAACCGCCTCGCTGCGGAAGGAATCATTCCCGCAAATGCCGCCACCAGGGAGTCGACGACATCGACGCCCCAAAACAAAGCTGCACCTGCAAGCACATACGATCATGACCTCGCCAGCGCCGTCGCGCTGTTCCAGGCGCGGCACGGAATCAACGTCGACAGCGCGCTGGGCAAGGAGACCATCGATGCGATGAACGTTCCCGCCGAATACCGCCTGGGTCAGATCGCGGCGAACATGGAACGTTATCGGTGGCTGCCCAGAAGCTTTGGCTCACGGTACATCTTCGTGAACGTCCCCGCGTTCAAGCTCCAGGCCTTCGACACGGGCCAGAAAGTTCTGGAAATGAAAGTCATCGTCGGCCAGGAGTACCAGGACAAAGCGACGCCCGTGTTCTCCGACTCGTTGGAGACCGTAGTATTTCGTCCCTACTGGAACGTGACGCCCGACATCGCCGCCAAGGAAATCTTTCCCAAGGGTCCCGAGTACCTCGCGCGCGAGAACATGGAGACGTATCAGGAGAACGGCCAGACGCGCGTTCGCCAGAGGCCCGGACCGAAGAATGCGCTTGGCTTCGTCAAATTTCTTTTCCCGAACGATTTCAACATCTACCTGCACGACACTCCGAACCACGAGCTGTTCAAGCAGGATGTCCGCGCCTTCAGTCACGGCTGCATCCGTCTCGAGAAGCCAGCCGAGCTGGCTCAATGGGTTCTGGGATGGCCCGCCGACAAGGTTCAGCAGGAGATGCAGAATCCGCCCGACAACAAGTCGGTGAAGGTCCCGCAGAAGATTCCGGTTTTCATCACGTACTTCACGACCTACCTGAACAACGGTCAGTTGTTCTTCGGAAATGACCTCTACAGCCGGGACGACAAGCTCGTGCCGGAAGTGATGGCAGGGGCGTTGCCGAACAAGGAAGTCCTGGACGCCGTGCAGGCATTGCGAAGAATCGCCAGCGCTTGAGCCACAGACTACCAGGAGACGCAGCAGTGGTTCGACCTACAAAGACTGAGCGCGGAACCGGAAATCCCCGGGCCCGATTGGGTATTCGCGGACTCGACGACATACTTGGTGGTGGCCTACCCACCAACCATCTCTACCTGCTGGATGGCGAGCCAGGGACGGGGAAGACGACACTCGCCTTGCAGTTTCTTCTGGAGGGGTCGCGCAACGGGGAGCGCGGCTTGTACGTCACGCTCTCCGAATCGAGGGCCGAGCTCACGGCGGTCGCCGAGTCACACGGCTGGAGTCTCGATGGAATCGAGATCTTCGAGCTCTCCAAGGATAACGCTCTCGACATCGAGGAGAGCTACACGATCTTCCACCCGGCCGAGGTGGAGCTGCAACAGACCGTGGACGAGGTGCTCAAGGCGGTGGAGCGACACAACCCCACGCGCGTCGCGTTCGATTCGCTTTCCGAGATGCGGCTGCTTGCACGCGAGCCACTACGATTCCGCCGCCAGATTCTGGCGCTGAAGCAGTTCTTCAACGGACGGGATTGCACCGTCATCCTTCTCGACGACAAGACTGCGCCCGAGGGGGATCTACAGCTGCACAGTCTCGCGCATGGAGTGATCGTGCTGGAGCACGTCGCACTCGAGTACGGCTCCGAGCGACGTCGGTTACAGGTTACGAAAGTCCGCGGCATCAGGTTCCGGGGTGGGTTCCACGACTTCAGGATCCTCACCGGCGGAATCGAGGTGTATCCCCGCGTGCTGCAGGATGAGCTGCGGATCAGCGTAGTCGGGGACAGCCTCCTCAGCGGATCGGAGCCGCTCGACAAACTGCTGGGCGGAGGACTTACCTGCGGCACGAGCACGTTGATTACCGGTGCCGCTGGCACGGGGAAGTCGGTTCTCTGCACTCAATTCGCTCGCGCGGAGATCAATCGGGGAAAGCGGGTTCTGTTCTATCTCTTCGACGAGCGCCTGAGCACGTTTCGTTTGCGCTCGGCTGCGCTCGGAATGGACATGGACGCGGCCGCGAAGTCGGGCCAGCTGACAATGACGCAAGTCGAGCCGACCGAGTTGTCGCCCGGAGAATTTGCGAGCCAGGTGGTCCGCGCGGTGGACCGCGATAAGTGCTCGCTTGTCGTCGTCGACTCGATCAACGGCTACATGCAGTCGATGCCGGAAGAGCGGCTGCTGCCGATCCAGATTCACGAGCTTCTGAGCTTTCTCTCCAACAACGGCGTCAGTTGCATCATGACCCTCGTGCAGCACGGAATCTTCGGCAATCCGGTGGACGAGGCGGTCGAGGTCAGCTACCTCGCCGACACCGTGATACTCATGCGGTATTTCGAGGTGTCGGGAACCGTGCGCCAGGCGATCTCGGTGGTGAAAAAGAGAAGCAGCGACCACGAGCGAACGATTCGTGAGTGCAAAGTTCAGAAGGGAGGCCTCTTCGTCGGTGAGCCGCTGCATGATTTCCAGGGCGTGCTGACCGGAGTACCGCACTACACCGGCGGCTCCGAGCCGTTGATCGATGATCCCGACGGCGATTCCAATACAGCTCTCGCAGCTCAGTCGAGCGAAGCTCCAGACCGGCCGGAGGACGGAGTCGCTGAACATGGCCGTAAGCGTACACCAACCAAGTCGAGCCGCTGACGCTCTGCCCGTCGCCGTGCTCGCGCCTACGGGACAGGACGCGAGAGTGGCGGAGAAGGTCCTGGCGCGCGAGGGACTCGATCCCAGAATGTGCGGGAGCATGGCCGATGTCTGCGAGCTGATCGAGACGGAGGAGATCGGGCTTCTGCTGATGGCCGAAGAGGCGCTCGCACCGGCAGAGCGCGACAGGCTCTTCGAGTCGCTCGACCGGCAGCCGTCCTGGTCGGATGTGCCCATCGTCGTCCTGACTGGTGAAGATGAATTGTCGGGGGCGCTTCCACGGACCCTCAGAGGCGTGGCGCAGAAAGGAAATGTCACGCTGCTCGAGCGGCCGGTTCGCGTGACTACGCTGATGACCGTGATACGCTCAGGATTGCGGGCCAGGCAAAGGCAGCTCGACGTCCGAGCCCACCTTCGTGAGCAAAAGGCCGCGGAAAATTCCTTGCGCGAGAGCGAAATGCGGCTTCGCGCGGCAGTGCAGTCCGCTCCGTACCCACTGATGCTTCACGCGTCCGACGGCGAGATTCTCCAGCTGAGCGAAGCATGGATGGACCTCACCGGATACTACTCGACTCCGGTGACGACGACGGACGAGTGGGCTAGGCTGGCATTTCCGGAGAGCGGCGAGACACGCATTCTGCCACGAGGCGCCGAAGCCCTCGCCCAGCCGGAGGGCGAGTCGATCCACCTCGGAGAGCACGCGGTGCGTGCCGCCGACGGCAAGGATCATATCTGGGATTTCCATCGGGTCGCACTCGGCTCCCTGCCCGACGGCCGTCGGTTATGGCTTACGGCCGGGGTCGATGTAACCGAGTACAAGCATCTCGTCGAGAGTGAGCGCGCAGCGAGAAAGGAAGCGGAGGAGGCGAATGCGGCGAAGAGCCGGTTCCTGGCAACTATGTCCCACGAGCTGCGCACTCCCCTCAATGCTATCGCCGGCTATTCGGAGCTGCTCAAGCTCGAGCTGCGCGGGCCGATTACCCCGGAACAGCGCGAGGATCTCGAGCGCATCGATCGAAGCCAGCGTCATCTGCTTTCGCTGATCAACGACGTGCTCAATTTCGCAAAGATCGAGGCGGGGCACGTCGCGGTCGAGTCGACGCGGATGGCACTCGCCGAGGTGATGAACAGTCTTCGTGAATTCGTCGAGCCGCAGCTGCGCGAAAAGCGCCTGACCTTCACGATGGCGGACGACCTTCCGATTGCCGAGGCGTGCGGTGATCCCGACAAGGTGAGGCAGATCCTCATCAACCTGCTATCGAACGCAATCAAGTTCACACCCCCGGGCGGGCGGATCGATCTCAAATGCCACGAAGACGAGAAGATGATCTACATCTGCGTCGAGGACACGGGATCGGGCATACCGCAGGACAAGCTCGAAGCGGTGTTCGAGCCGTTCGTGCAGGTCAATCGCGGCTATGCGTCCAAGCACGAGGGCACCGGGCTGGGTCTCTCTATCAGCCGCGACCTCGCCCGCAGGATGGGTGGAGACCTGACCGTGCGGAGCAAACTCGGCAAGGGCTCTGTCTTCGAATTGTCGCTGCCGAGGGCGTGACCCAGCCGGTTTACTTCGCTATTCGCTTTCCTGATCCCGCATCGAAAACGTGGATCCCCTCGGGGCGAACACGAATCGAGATCTTCTCCCCCGCTACGATTCGGGGCTGCACCGGCGCCACAGCGACCGCGCGTCCTCCGTCCGCCAGTGTGACGTACACGATCTGTTCGTTGCCCATCGGCTCGACGACGCCCACTTCCGCGCGCACCACACCCTCACCTCGGGCGCTGTCGTCGGTAATCTCCAGATGCTGCGGTCTGACGCCCAGGAAAACGCGCCCGTCGGCTCCGCCACCGCAGGGAACACGAATCGTGAAGTCAGCGCCCTGAAACGAGCACATGCCGCCGCTTCCGATTCGCGCGAACATTCCCTCGAAGAAATTCATCCCCGGACTGCCGATGAATCCGGCGACGAATTTGTTGGCGGGCTCCTCGTACAGCTTCATAGGTGTGTCGACTTGCTGCAGCACGCCTTCCTTCAGCACGGCGATCCGATCGCCCAGCGTGAGGGCTTCCGATTGATCGTGTGTGACGTAGACCATGGTCGCACCGAGTCTGCGGTGCAGGCGCGCGAGCTCGACGCGTGTTTCAACCCGAAGCTGTGCATCGAGGTTGGAGAGGGGCTCGTCGAAGAGGAAAGCGAGCGGCTCGCGGACGATGGCGCGTCCAAGTGCCACGCGCTGGCGCTGGCCTCCCGACAGTTGTGCCGGCTTTCGCTCGAGCAGTGGCTCGAGTCCAAGTGACGCCGCGACATTGTTGACGCGCTCATCGATGACCGGGCGCGGCTGCTTCCTGATGCTGAGACCGAAGCCGAGGTTCTCGCGAACGGTCATATGGGGATAAAGAGCGTAGTTCTGGAACACCATCGCGATGTCGCGCTGCTGCGGAGGGAGATCGGTGACGTCGCGGTCACCGATTCGAATCACCCCGTCGCTGACCCGCTCCAGTCCGGCCATAAGCCGCAATACAGTCGACTTGCCGCTGCCGGATGGGCCGACGAGAACGAGCAGCTCGCCGTCAGCTGCCTCGAGGCTGAGGTCGCGCGCGGCAGCGTAGCCATTCGGATAAATCTTGTCGACATGCTCTAAAGCAATTCTTGCCATTGCGTTTCCTTTTGTTTTGCCGAAGTCCTCAGTCCGCAGTCAGCCCTTGACGGCGCCCGCCGTCAATCCTTGAACTATCCGGCGCTGGAAAATCAAAACCATAGCCGCGACAGGCGCGGTCGCGACGATGGCCGCGGCGAGAATCTCGCCCCATGGGACCTGGTACATCCCGCGAAACAACGCGATCGCCACGGGCACCGTCTGTCTCTCCGGTCCGAGCGTGAACGAAAGCGCGAACAGGAACTCGTTCCAGCAATAGATGAATGTCAGAATCCCCGTCGTCGCCAGGCTCGGCACCGCGAGCGGGAGCAGGATCTTCGTGAAGCTTTGCCTGCGCGTGGCACCGTCGACGTGCGCCGCTTCCTCCAGGTCCTTGGGAATCTGCCGAATGGAGCCCGTGAGAACCCAGACCGTGAGCGGCATTGCGAAAGTCATGTACGGCATGATGAGCCCGGGATACGTGTCGATCAGGTGCAGCGATCTAAGCAGCAAGTAGAGCGGGCTTACTATCGATATCTGCGGAAACATCGTGACCGCCAGAATGAATCCCATGATCGGGGCTTTGCCCTTGAAATCCAGGCGCGCCAGGGCGTAGGCGGCGATCGTTCCGACACACAGACAGAAGATTGTCGTGGTCCCCGCTACGATGAGCGAGTTTCTTATTGGAGTGATGAAGTCGCGCTCGACGAACAGGGCACGATAGTGGTCGAGTATTATGTGTTGCGGCCAGAGAGATGGGTCGCGGAAGAGCGCTGCGTCCGGCGTGAGCGAGGCGACGATCGCCCAATAGAACGGGAAGAGCGTGAACACGATCAGCAGCACGAGCGCCCCACCGAAAATCCAGGCACCCCACGACATGCCGGTTTTTCTTTTTTTGCCGCGAGGAGCTGCCGCGGTGCTGCCTTTGCCGCCGCCCACTGCGCTCATGCCGGTCATGTCTCGTCACCTCCCAGGCGGACGCCGAGTCCCTTCACATAAATCATCGCCAGCCCGAACGTAATCGCGAAGATCACAACCGAGAGCGCCGATCCGTAGCCGAAGCGCAGATTCTGGAGGAGAGCGTTGAACGTATAGAGGGCCACCGGTTCTGTCGAAGTCCCGGGTCCACCGCCGGTCAGCACGTAGATGAGATCGAACACGCGGAATCCGTCGAGCGTTCGGAAGATCAGCGTCACCAGAATCGCCGGCTTGAGCAGCGGCAGCGTGATGTGTCGCAGCTGCCACCACGCATTGGCGCCATCGACCGCGGCCGCCTCGTAGAGACTGAGATCGATGTTCTGTAGTCCCGCCAGCAACAGCAGCGCGACAAAAGGCGTCGTTTTCCAGACATCGGCCAGAATGACCGGCACCCACGCGGTCGAAGTCTCGATGAACCAGACTATCGGCGCCTTCAGAAAGTGGGCGTCGACCAACAGGGCGTTGGCAATGCCACCCTGCGACTCGAACATGAATCGCCAGAGGAGCGCCGCGACGACTGTCGGAATCGCCCACGGCACCAGCACCGCCGCCCGCACGAATCCTCGGCCGCGAAATGCGCGATTCATTGCCAGCGCCAGGAAGAGACCGATCAGCAGCTCGAGCGAGATCGAAACGACTGTGAAAAATGCGGTGTGCCCCAGCGCTGCCCAAAAGCGGGGATCCTTGGCGATCTCGACGTAGTTGGCCAGGCCGACGAAGGGCTGTCCGAGCCACGGCATCCGCAGCTCGTGCAAGTGCAGCGATTCCCACACAGTCCAGCCGAGGGGAAAGATCGCGATCAGCGCGATGACGGACAGCGCGGGAGCAACGAGCGTCCAACCGAGCCTGGCCTCGTGTCCGAGACGAGAGATCTTTCTCATTCGGTGTGCCCGGCTGTGCTCGACGCGGTCGGAGCCGCAGGCTTTTGCTCGACGGTCATCAACTTTCGCATTCCAGTTCGATCGATGAGCGCATCGATTTTCTTTGCTGCGGCATCCAGCGCCTCCTGGGGTTCCGCCTGCCGGACGAGGGCGCGATGCAGCTCGATCTGCAGAATCTCAGAGAGCTCCGTATAGATCGGAGTCACCGGCCGCGGCGTCGCGCTCTCGATCGCGCGGCGTGCGTCCTCCAATGGAATGGTGAGCGCGCTCCTCAAACGAGCATCGTCATAAAGACCTGGACGTGTTGGGTACTGTCCGACAGCCTGCCCGCGCTCAAGCATTTGTTCGGGAGCTGTGAGGTAGGCGATCAGCTGATAGGCGGCGTCGGGGTGTTCGCTGTAGGCGTTGATCGCGAGCTGCGCGCCGCCGAGGGACGCGGTGGAGTGCCCACCCGGCTCGCCTGACGCAGGAAACGGAGAGACGGCGAACTTCCCCGCCACTCTGGACTGGCTCTTGTCGCTCATGGCGGCCACAGGGTACGGCCAGTTGCGCATGAAGACAGCCGTACCATTCTGGAACGCGAAACGACCTTCTTCTTCGTGCCACGTGAGGACGTCGAGAGGCGCGATGTGCGAGCTGTAGAGCTCGTCGCGCATGAACTGCAGCGCGCGAACGGCCTGTGGCTGATTGACGACGACTCTTCCGCTGTCGTCGAGAATTCTTCCGCCGAAGGCCCCGAGATACTCGACGAAGCCCGTAATGAGACCTTCGTAGCGCGCGCCCTGCCAGACGATTCCGAATCGCGGCCCGCCTGGTCGCGCCATCGCCTGCTTCGCGTCCGCGACGAGCTCTCCAAGGTTGCGCGGCTCGTTGGGCACAAGATCTGTTCGACGGTATAGAAGCCCGACGTCGGCGAACCACGGAAGCGCGTACAACTGCCCCGCCCATGTATTCGCCGTGATCGTAGCGGGAAAGAATTCACCCGCTGCGGGTTTGAACCGTGTGAGCGGCAAAACCCATCCCGCTGCCGCAAACTCGGGCGTCCATACCACGTCGAGCTGCAGAATGTCCGGACTCCCGACGCGTGCGTTGAGCCACTGCACGTAGAGCTGGTGCCGCTGATTGGCGTCGTCGGGAGTACGCTGCAATTCGACCCGAATCCCGGGATGCAGCTGCATGAACCGCTGAAGCTGCTTCGCAACGAGCGTCCCCTCGGCGCCGAGCGCACTACCGGAAAACTTGAGAAGGGTCTCGTTGGATTCTTTGGCCCGCGCGCAGCCAGCGGAAACCGCCGCGCCGAGGAGAACGACGAGCAGCCGGCGAGGTGTCAAACCGAGATTCCAGTGTGGGAAGGAGGGAGGACGTTGTCAGAGGGGCACCCGCAGGAGAAGCCCGCTGCGCGGGCGCCCGTGCCCCGAAGGCGACGTCCTCCCGACTGACCCGCAAAAAGATCTCTAACTACAATGACCACAGGCCTCCGAACAGGGCGTGGGGTTTCCGACTACCGTTCGCGCGCGTATAATCTGGCCTGCACGCCAGCCCTATCGCGAGTTCCAGCCCGTCCGGCCCCCTTTGCGGAGACACGGTTCGATGACTCACCTGACGCCGATCGACTACCTCCTGATGCTCGTGTACTTCACAGTCGTCCTGACGGTCGGCTGGATGCTACGGCGATCGACAAAGACCAGTACGGACTTCTTCCTCTCGGGCCGGTCGATTCCGTCCTGGGTCGCCGGTCTCGCCTTCATCTCCGCGAACCTCGGCGCCCAGGAAGTGATCGGAATGGGCGCGTCGGGCGCGAAGTACGGCATTGCCACCAGCCACTTCTATTGGATCGGCGCAATCCCGGCGATGGTGTTTGTCGGGCTCTTCATGATGCCGTTCTACTACGGGTCGCGGGCACGCTCGGTACCGGAATACCTCAAGCTGCGTTACGACGAGAAGACCAGGACGCTGAACGCCGTTTCCTTCGCGGTGATGACTATCATGTCGTCCGGAATCTCCATGTACGCGATGGGCAAGCTGTTCAATCTGCTCCTCGGCTGGAGCTTCGACGTCAGCATGCTGGTCGCTGCTGTGATCGTGCTCGCCTACATCTTCCTTGGGGGCCTGACCAGCGCGATCTACAACGAAGTCATTCAATTCTTTCTGATCGTGTTCGGCTTTGCTCCGCTGGTGTTTCTGGGCTTGCGCGCCGCTGGTGGATGGAGCGGACTGCAGGTAAAACTGGCGGAAGTCTCTGTCCAGCGCGGGTTCCAGCCCGGCGCGATGACGCACGCGTGGCGGTATATGGGCGACGCGTCCCAGAACCCCATCGGGGTAGAATGGTTCGGGCTCGTGATGGGACTGGGCTTCGTGTTGTCGTTTGGATACTGGTGCACGGACTTCCTCGTCGTGCAGCGCGCGATGGCTTCCGAATCGATGGCAGCGGCGCGGCGCACGCCACTGATCGCGGCGCTCCCGAAAGTGCTCTTCCCATTTCTGGTCATTCTGCCGGGTATGATCGCACTCGCGGTCGATTGGCATGCGCCGGGCGTCGGCTCGCATGCTGTTTCGGCGGCAGGTCAGGGCATCATTCCGCCCAAGATCGACGCCGTCACTGGAGGTCCGCTCATGGATCAGGCCGGACACGTGGTGATGGATTACGATCTGTCCGTGCCGATGATGCTGATACGATTCTTCCCCGCCGGAATGCTTGGACTGGGCCTGACGGCGCTGCTGGCATCCTTCATGTCGGGCATGGCGGGTAACGTCACCGCGTTCAATACGGTGTGGACTTACGACATCTACCAGAGCCACATCAAGAAGGGCGCGAGCGACGAGCACTACCTATGGATGGGCCGCGCCGCCACGGTCTTCGGCATTGCGCTGTCTATCGCCGCCGCCTACGTCGCGGCGTCGTTCAACAACATCATGGATCTACTCCAGCTGGTTTTCGCCTTTGTGAATGCCCCGCTCTTCGCCACCTTTGCGCTGGGGATGTTCTGGAAGCGAACCACTGGACACGGCGCGTTCATCGGGCTGATCTCCGGCACGCTGGCCGCCGCGATCCACCACGGCATCTCGCTCGCGGGCGGGTCCGTGCCGGGAGTGAAGGGCGGTTACTTCGGCGCGCACATCATCTACCGCAGCGAGCTGGGCCAGACATTCTGGACCGCGATCGCGGCGTGGGTCACGTGCTTCGTCGTCTCGATCATCGTGAGCCTCATCACGCGTCCGCGTGCCGAGCAGGAGCTGGTCGGACTCGTTTACAGCCTGACGCCGAAGCCCGTGGAGATCGACGACCACTGGTACCAGAAGCCGAGTGTGCTGGCCGTGATCGTGCTCACTGTGACACTGGCACTCAACCTCATCTTCTTCTGATCGGAGGCACGGCATGAGCGGCGCCGCAAGATTCGACATTCGCATTCCGATTGGCATCCTGTTTCTCGCGCTAGGCGTGATCCTCACGATCTACGGCGTGGCGACGTACTCGAACGTTGACCTGTACGGCCGGTCGGAGAACATCGTCATCAACCTGTGGTGGGGTGTGGTGATGGTCGTGTTCGGGGGGCTCATGCTTTTCTTCGGCACAAGGCAGCCCAAGGGAGTCGCCGCGGCGTAGGGCGGGGCGCCGCCGCTGGCATCTACAAACCGAGGTCCGAAATTCTCAGATTCAGACGCCGACGGAAAAGCTCTGAGCCCTGGCTGCAAAGCCAGCAGCTCCCTGCTTTAGTTTGTAAATGCTGAGAACGCGTCGCGATCTTAGAAGTTGAGTCTCTGTAGAACGAACTGCACCGCAAGATCAGTCACGTTCCACAGCTGGACATCCGTACTGGCCCCGTACCTGATCGGCCTCAGCTGTCCGCCGCTGATCTCGTAGCTCCATAGCTCATTGTGCTTGAGGCCCGAAGCTTCCGCCGCGTCGTTGACTCGGCGAAGAGCAGCCCGCATCTCGCTCGCGAACGGTGCGAGCGCCGCGTCGATGGGCGCCCCCGACGCGTCGGTGACCCCCGAGATCTGGTTGGCCAATCCGAGCAGGATGAGATTCACTTCCCGCCCCCACACCACGCGCGGTGAGTGGTAGGTGTCTTTCCGAAATGCTTCCCAGACGGCGGGCGACGCATAGGCGTCGTTCGCGACAACCGGCCCGAGGCGATCGACGAACAATCCTACGGGATACGATCGAGTGATAGCCCGCACGTCCCGGCGAACAGCTGCAATTGCATCCGGGCTCGTGTCCCTGCTGTCTCGCAGCAACAGCCACGTCGCGGGATCCGTATTCACGACCGGAATCGGCTTGCCCGCCGAATCGAGTGAGATCGCCAGAAACTCCAGCGGTGCTGTATCCGCCGCGGTGCTGGTGAGCACGCCTTGCCAGAACGAGCGCTCCTCCGCCGGAAGCCACTGAAGCTTCTGCTGCACTCTCGAGCGAACTTCGGTTGGGGTGAGCGTGACTACGAAGTGCTTCGACGCGCCGCGCCAGTTCTGTATCGCGCGCTGGAAGAAAACAGAATCGGCGAGAAACTGAGTGAGGGGCGTTCCACCAACGCGCGGCGCGAACGTGGCGAGCTGACCCTTCGAGAAACCGATCGACCTCAGGGCCCCCGCAATCTCGCCGAGCGCCACCAGCGCCCGAGGGGCCCAGATGGCGTTGATGTCCATCGCGAATCTTCCGTTAGCATAGCCCGCATTGCTGTCGCGCCAGCTGATCGACCGCCAGTGCGTGGAATCGAGACGCGGCGATGCAATGAGGTTCTGCACCACGGGATCGCGCGAGTATGGAGCGGCGAGCGTCGCCACGAGGCTGAGCTCGCGCAGCAGTAGTCCAAGGCGGGATCCGCGTCCATCGGACGAATCGAGCAGGAACGTCCTCTTGCGCGCGGTCGAGACGGCCGGATTTGTCAGGTAGCGCGCGACAACCACGGGAAGCTGGAACTCGTCGTCGCGCATGTGATAGTTCTCGCGAACCCTCTGAAGGTCCGCGAGGAGCGAGCGGGCGTTGGCCAATGCCGTGTCCGCGGCCGCCCGATTCCCGCGGCGCGACAGGCGAAGGTACTCGGCGATGTGCGCGTTGTATTCGGTCGCGTTTTCGCGGATGGCCTGCCCGCCCAGCGCTTCCTCGTGACTGACGTCTCCGGCAGG
>DATARP010000042.1:0-2772 GCA_036264075.1 Gemmatimonadaceae bacterium | reverse complement strand
TGGCGGTCGTCTACGACAAAGCGATTGCGCGCCGGCATCCGCACGAGCGGCAAAGTACGATCACTCACTACTGCGTTCCCGGGAATCACCTGGTTGCGGTAGAGGAGATACGCGACCACGCTGTAGACCTCGCTCGAGCTGAGCGAGCCCGGTGCATCGAAGGGCATCGCCCGATTGATATAGTCGTACAACGTGGTCGCGTAAGGCCAGTAATTTCCTATCGTTCGCTTCGCCAGAGAGTTTGGGTCGCGGCCGAAGTCGAACCTGTCGCCTCGCTCACGTCCCACCAGATGGTCGAACGGTCCCTCGGTGCCAGTGGCACCATGGCATCCGGCGCAACGCAACTTGTACACGGATTCGCCGTGTGAGACCGTTCCGCTGTCATGCGGCAGTCCTCGACCGTCCGGCGTGACATCCGTATCGGCTTGACGAATCTCCTCCTGCGTCGCCGACGTACCGAATCCGAATCGGTCGGGTTCCTGCGAGCGCCGGAAACGCGGCCACAGATCGACGAGTGCACCACCCACGACGAGCAGCATTAACGCGAGGGCCAGGAAGACCGAGCGACGCGACACTCAGGTTTCCACGTGAAAGAAGACCTTGCCGCCTCGCTCGACCTTCCACCCACGGATGCTGTTCATATGGTAAAATGTGCCCGCACCGCGCGCGGCAACGAGCTGAGCGCGAGTCGGCTGCACGTAGCCGGTCTCATCGATAGCGCGGCTCATCAACAAAGCTTCGCCTCCGTCGTACTTCCAGGCGTGGCGAAAGCGAGTCGTACATTTGGATAAGATGGGCGCCTGAAGTTCGGCGTTTGTCCAGGTACTGCCACCGTCGGTGCTGACCTCGACGCGCCTGATTTTTCCGCGTCCGCTCCAGGCGAGACCGGATATGACGCACCAACCCTTGCCGACTGTAGCCGGGAACGCCGGGAAGGTGATCAACGATTTGGCGTCCATCACGAAGCTGAACATCCGCGCTGTCCCGTTCGCCAGCGGATCGGTGTACTTGGATGTCTCTTCTCGCGTCATGAACGGCTTTTCCGCCAATTCGATGCGCTTGATCCACTTCACCTGACTGTTGCCTTCCCAGCCTGGAAGAAGCAGGCGCGCAGGATATCCCTGCTCCGGTCGAATCGCCTCGCCGTTCTGAGCGTAGACGATCATCGCGTCATCGAGGGCTTTTTCGACCGGAATGCTGCGCGTCATGTGCGCCGCATCCGATCCTTCTGCGAGAAACCATTTTGCCTCTCGGCGCGCGCCAGCTTCGCGGAACAGAGTGGCAAGAGGAACTCCGGTCCACTCGCTCGTGCTCAGCAGGCCATCGATCCACGAAGGCGTGGCGTCACGCTTCATCGTCGTCGTCTGAAATCCACGATAGCCATTCCCGGAGCACTCGATGAAGTGCACCCGACTTACGGCGGGGAATCGCTTGAGATCGGCGAGCGTGAACTTGAGCGGCCGCTCCACCAAGCCGTGGATCAGCAGCGTGTACCGCGCTGGATCGATGATCGGCACGCCGCCATGATGACGCTCGAAATGAAGATCGGCTGGCGTGATGGTTCCGAACAGGTCCTGCAGCGGCGTCTCCGATTCGCCCGAAGGGGCGGGACGATTCACTCGCCGACGCGGATGCTCAAAAGCCGAGCGTTCCCCGAGCTCCGTCGGAATATGACCCTGCGTCTTGCCAGGATCATCAAGCGTTCCAGGTGGCGAAATAAGTGCGTTGGCCTGAGCGCCTAGAGTCGATGCGTTGTCAAGCAACGATGCGCTGACCGCGCCGATGGCGCCGGCGAGTAGGGTTCGGCGACTGAACGATGGGACCCGTTCCTTCTCTCCCTTATCGACAAACTCGCTCGAATTCGTAACTCGTCGGGTCACGGCAACCCCCCTGCATTCCTGCTGCACTGCCTGGCGCCATCCAGAAAATACATTTCGGCTGCAAAGTTCGTCAGGCATCGGACAGCAGTGAACAGCCTCCTTACGCTGGCTTCTATAGAAGCAGCAGGCCGAGCTTGACGCCGGTAGCTACCGCCTCCGCCCGCGTTGTGACACCGAGCTTGTCGAACAGCAGCTCCAGATGCGTTTTCACGGTGTTGGCAGAGATGCCAAGCCGGGCGGCGATCTGTTTGTTGACGAGTCCGTCAGCGAGCAGCGCCAGAATCTCGCGCTCGCGATTGGAGAGCACCGTCGCCTTCGCATCGTCGCCCGTGTAGCCGGACAATCGGGCAGACGTTGGCCTCGCCACCAAAACAATATCGGCCGACGGTGGAACCTCGGCGCTCGTCGCCCCCACACCGACCAGCTCGAACTCGGGATTCGTCCGCAACGCCGCCGCCAGCGATGCTCTCAACTTCTCCGACGGCGCGACGATGGCGATGCGTGTCATCGCCATAAGAAATTGTTATGCCGCGCGCTGCGAGAGCGACCGCTCCACGAATCGCTGCACGAGTGATGCAGGCACGGCCACGCCGAGTCCGTTGACGACCATGCTGTTGATGCCGACAAGCCGTCCTTCTGCATCGACGAGCGGACCACCCGAATTGCCGGGCGCGAGCCGTACATCCGCGACAATCCAGCGCGCTGATCCTGATTTGTCGCGAGTGACGGCGTGCAGCACGCCCATCGCCAGCGCGTCCCTGATCCCGAGCGGATGCCCGTGCGCGAAAACGAGCTCGCCGGTGCGCAGCGAATCCGAATCGCGTAGCTCGAGCAGCGGTCCGCTGATCGATGGGGCGGCGAGAAGCGCGAGATCATGATGAGGATGGTATGC
>DATARP010000011.1:0-3065 GCA_036264075.1 Gemmatimonadaceae bacterium | reverse complement strand
CCTGTTCTCGGCTTCGACCCACGCCTTCGTTTCCGGCGAATCGGTATCCTCGAGCCACCGGTACGGATCGGCAATGCTGACGCCGTGGTAGACATCGACCTGATTGCCGCGAGCCGCGGACGGATAGAGAAGCGGGCTCTGGGTTTGAGCACCGGCGGAGCCCGCGACGATGGTCAGCAGGAAGAGGGACGAGCGCAGAGCGTAGCGATGCATGGTGATAGAACCCGCGGGTATGATGGTTATGGTGTACTCCAATCTACGGCGCCTGGCTGGTTAGGTTCCACTGGCACCAACTTCTCAAAACGGGTGGTGAGCTGAATGACGAAGGTCGCGCAGGCTGCACACAGGGACAGGCATTACTGGCTGCTCAAATCGGAGCCCAGCACTTTCTCCTTCGACGATCTCTGGAATTCCACGGGCCGCAAAACGCACTGGGATGGCGTGCGAAACTTCCAGGCCCGGAATTACATGCGCGACGAAATGAAAAAAGGAGACCTCGCGTTCTTCTATCACTCCGGCGCCGAGCCGGGAATCGTGGGAATCGTAGAGATCACGAGCGAAGGATACCCCGATCACACCGCAGTCGATCCCAAGGATCCCCATTACGATCCGAAAACGAAAAATGGGGAGTCGGCGTGGTCGATGGTTGACATCCACGCTATCGAGCGGTTCCCGCGGGCCATACCCTTGAGCGAGCTGCGGGCGAGACCAGAGCTAGAGGGAATGCCGCTCCTCCAGAAAGGAAGCAGATTATCAGTCCAGAGGGTGGGCGCGGCTGAGTGGAACGCCGTTATCGCGCTGACCAAGCAGACAAGCGGATGAGCGGAGGGTAGCTGGTGGCCGAGGGCGGGGTCAAGATTCTGGTTGCGGGGCTACCCGCGGAAATCGTCCGCGAAATCGGACTGAGAATCCGCGGCGCGACCGTCTCGGAGTTTGAGAATACCCAGCAAATGGGTAGAGCCGCCGGCCAGGGTGAGGCCCAGCTGATAGTTCTGGGCGACGGGCTTCCTGCCACCGATGCCATCTACATAACCCGCCGCGCCAAAGACGCCAGCGACGATGTTCGCGTCGCATACTGCATCTCGATGGCTATGGCCGAATCAACCCTGCACTCACTCGAGGAGATGCAGGTCGACCGGTTCTTTCTCCTGCCGGCCGACATCGAGGAGATGCTCCGCGAGCTGGCCAAGATGTGCAGATTCGAGGTTCTCGCGCCGGCCGCATCGCACGGCGAGAATATAGCCGCCGCAGTCATCGATGCGTGGGATAGAGCGCGCGGACCTCTCTTCAAGAAGATCGATGGGCTCGACGATGCGGCGATCGCAGTCCTGGACAACAATCTTTCCGCCGAGCTCAAGGCGGCGGCAGAGCAGTCGGCCGGCAGTCTCGTCGAAGTAACCGCTCGATTCGGATTTGCGCAGGCGTCGCGCATCGCTGAAGAAATTGCCGAAAGGTTTTCGAGCCCGGCCCTCACTCCCACCGATGGAGTTGCTGTCTCCGAACAGCTGCAGCAGCTGAGATCGGCTCTGGAGGGTTCACCGCAGGCTCGCGCCGAACCACAACCCTCTGTCGACGAGCAGGCTCTTGCGTCCATAGCGGCGGGAGATCGATCGGAGGACACCGCCATTCATGACGCCCGCATTCTCGTGGTTGACGACGAGCCGGCGATATCAGCTGGACTCACGACGATGCTTGGCCGTCGGGGAATGATCGTCACCGGAGTCACCGATCCACTTCTGTTCTGGCACACCATCACCGAGGTCAAACCGGGTCTGATCCTGCTCGACCTCGAGATGCCCAGGCTCAGCGGCACCGAGCTGTGTCGCGCGATCAGAAGTGATCGGCGGTGGAGTGCGCTGCCGGTGATCTTTCTCACCGGCCACACGGATCCGGACAGTGTGCGGAGGGTGTTTGCCGCGGGCGCCGACGACTATGTGGGAAAGCCGTTCGTCCCGGCCGAGCTGATAATGCGAATCGAGAGCCGGCTCACCGGCGTCAAGGCGCGACGGGGGCCAGAGGAAACCGACCTTGTGACCGGGCTTCCAACCGCGCAGCCAACCAGCGCGGTAATCGAGCGCTTCCTGAAGCTCGCGCGAAGAAAGTCCGACCCCTACTCGGTCGCCGTTCTCGAGGTAGATGGTTTTCCGGACCTGGTGAAGACGAAGGGCCGATCCCTCGGCGACCGGATCCTGCGCGCCATTGGCGAGCTTCTGCCAAAAAACTTTCGGGGCGAAGATGTGGTCGGCTGGTGGGGATGGTGGGCCGGCGCGGAGTTCATGATCGGGATGTACGGCAGCTCCAAGGAGTACTCAGCGATCAAGCTCACTCAGATTTGCGCGAGGATCGCCGAGCAGAGCTTCAGGGCGGATGACGGTAGCAGTCTCCAGGTGACCTGCAGTGCCGGCGTCGCGCAGTATCAGATCGACGGCGATACCGTCGACGCCTTGCGGGAGGCGGGGCTGGAGGCGCTGAAGCTGGTGAGGGGCACCGGGATGAGTCGCGTGGGAATCTCCGGCATTATGCCGACGGGACCGCTGACGCGGCGAGTGGACGTCGCCATCGTCGACGATGATCAAGGCCTCGTCCTGCTGCTGCAACACTCCATGGAGAGCAGGAACATGCGCGTAGCAACCTTCACCGACGGCGCAACGGCGGCCCAGGCTTTGACCGGAGCGGTCCCCGACGTGCAGGCGACGATCATTCTTCTCGACGTCGATCTGCCTTCGCTCAACGGGCTTGACGTGCTGAGAAGGCTGAACGCCGCGAAAGTGACGAGCGGCACCAGCGTGATCATGCTTACCGCCCGCACGGGCGAGCGGGACGTTCTGGCGGCGCTCGAGCTGGGCGCCATCGATCACATCGCCAAGCCTTTCAGCGTTCCGGTTCTGATGCACAAGGTGCGCACAGTGTTGCGCCAGGGGCATTAGTGGTAAATCGGAACCTCCTCGATATCGTGATGTTTATCGAGATCGCGCTGCTGGTTCTGGCGGTGGTGGTGTTCTTTACGCATGGCATCTGGCTCTTTGTAACCCAGAAGAAGTTTCTGAGAGACATGGCGGCCGCCA
>DATARP010000001.1:0-21663 GCA_036264075.1 Gemmatimonadaceae bacterium | reverse complement strand
CTCGCAGTCGTTCCATTGGTGGTGGGAACGGCGATTCTGTTCGGGCGGGCTCTGCGACGCGCGAGCACAGGTGTTCAGGATCGCGTGGCCGAGGCGACCGGAACGGCCGACGAAGCGTTCTCGCAGATCAGAACCGTCCAGAGCTTCACGCGTGAAGACGAAGAGGTCAAGAGGTATGGCGCGCACCTGGTAGATGTGATCGCCGCGGCGATGCGCCGCGCCAGGATTCGAGGGACGTTTTTTGGCATCCTCACTTTTTGCGGCTTCGGAGGTGTGGTCGCGGTCCTCTGGCAGGGCGGACGACTGGTGCTGGAAGGAACGCTCACCGCCGGCGCTCTCGTTTCGTTCCTGCTCTACGCGCTGTACGTCGCGGGGGCTGTCGGCTCGCTCGCATCGTTGTTCGGCGCCTACCAGGAAGCAGTGGGAGCGGCACGCAGAGTCTTCGATCTGTTGGAGGCAGAGTCATCGGTGAAAGATCCAGTCGCGCCCCAACGGCTTCCGCGTCCACTGCGGGGCGAAATCGCGATGGACAACGTCTCGTTCCACTACAATCCGACGCTGCCCGAGGTGCTCCACGGGGTGTCGCTGAGGATCGCCGCCGGCGAGGTCGTCGCGCTGGTGGGCCCGAGCGGTGCGGGCAAGACTACGATCGCGTCGCTGTTGCCGAGGTTCTGGGACGTGACCGGCGGACGGATCACGTTCGACGGAGTCGAGATCCGCGACCTTTCACTGACCGAGCTGCGCGGCGCAATCGGCATCGTGCCGCAGGAGCCGACGCTGTTCAGCGGCACGATTCGGGAGAACATCGCCTACGCCGGAATTGGAGACGACGGATCGCAGCCGAGTGAAGATTCCGTTCGCGCAGCGGCGAAAGCCGCGCACGCCGTCGAATTCATCGAACGCCTTCCCGACGGATTCGACACACGCGTCGGAGAGCGGGGTGTCAAACTCTCGGGCGGACAGCGTCAGCGAATTGCGATCGCCAGAGTCTTTCTCAAGGATCCCGCGCTCGTGATTCTCGACGAGGCGACGTCGAGTCTCGACAGCGAGAGTGAGCGGCTCGTCGAGCAGGCGATGGAGGATCTGTTGCGTGCGAGATCGACGCTCATAATCGCGCACCGCCTGAGCACGGTACTGAGAGCCGACAGAGTGGTGGTGATCGATCGCGGAGTGATCGTCGAAGAGGGTCGACATCAGGATCTGCTCGCTTCGGAGGGCGTCTACTCTCGACTATACCGTGGGCAATTCAGGCCCCGGGACGCGCTCGTAGGCTAGTCCCTCGTGTGGGGCCGCGCCGCGCGCATCTATGACAAAGGGTTATACGGATGCTTCGGAGTGAAACCGGATCATATGGATCCGCTTCGATAGGCGTCATAGCTCCGCGCTCCGGTATCACCCTTCGTCTTAGAAGCCAGCGCCAATCCTATCTTGGCGGAGGCGGACCTTTGGGCGCGATCAGCGGGGTACTCGATGCCGTTGGCAGGATTGGCACTGCCGGAGTGCTCGAGGCGGTGGGGGCAACTGACTCTGCCGGAATTTGAGTTGGGACCGCGGGTCCGTTCGCAGCCGTCGGACGAATTCGGAACGCAACGCTCGTCTGCTGGCCGGCGGCGACGGTCACGCTGTCGTCGGCGTAGCCCAGGGCTGGGTGCCACGCCCGGACACGATACTTCCCGGGTGGAATGCCATCGATGGTGAACGTCCCGGCAGCAGTCGTCAGGGCAAAGTAGGGATGGTCCAGCACGGCAATCCACGCGTGGGTCCAAGGGTGCTGCTCGCAGACTACCTCGATCTCGGCCGGCTCCTTGAACTTGTCTACCGGAACCACCTCGCCGTCGTCGTTGAATGGAGCGACCCCGACGATCTGTCCAGTGCCGACGTTGATGAACCGGTTCGTATGGAGGGTTCGGTCATCGTTGCTGACGTTGAGCGTCGAGTTCGTCGAAATCGCCTGGACGTACGGATCGAGAGTACAGGCATCGTTGGTGAGCTCGAAGCGCCGCTGGACCGAAAACGCCTTTCCTGTCCGGATGTCGGTGATCCAGACAACCGCGCCGCCTACCCGCGTTCCGGCCAGGGCGATGTTCTTTACCATCACAGTCGTGCCGCAGGCGCTCTGATCCGTCGTAGGGTGAACGACAGCCGCGACCGGAACCGTTCCGTCGAAATCCACGCTTCCGGTAATCGTACCGGCAGCGGATACAGGTTCCACACGATACGGCTGGGACGATGGCGCGATCACGGACGGACGCGGTGCGACTCCGTCGTCCGGAGAGCCAGGCGCGTTCCGAGGATGGGCGGAGGCGGTGTCGTCGTGCGAGCAGGCGAGCACGACGACAATAATTGCTGAAAAGCCGAAAAACCGGCGGGGCATTTGTTGAGAGCAGGAGTGAAGTTCGTTTGCTTGGAAGGGCAAGCGATGTGCCGCGCTATTTCGCCTCGTACACGCGCTTTCCGCCGATCCATGTTGAAATTACCCGGGCGCGAAGGATCTCGGTGTCGGGAACACGCATGATGTCGCGGTCTAGCACGACAAAGTCAGCGTACTTACCCGGAGTCAGCGAGCCGAGCACCGATTCCTGGAATCCGGCGTAGGCTGGCCAGATGGTGATCGACTGAAGAGCTTCTTCGCGAGTCATCTTCTGATCGGGGTACCATCCGCCCACGGGTGAATTCTCAGGATCCTGTCGCGTGACAGCCGCGTGAAAGGTGAGCAGCGGATTCACCTCTTCAACAGGGACATCGGTCCCGTTCGGAATGATGACGCCGGTATTGAGCAGCGACCGCCAGGCGTAGGCGCCGCGAATGCGGTCAGTACCGAGACGCGATTCGGCCCAGCGCATATCGCTCGTCTGATGCGTGGCCTGCATCGACGGAATTACACCGAGCTTTGCGAAGCGCGGGATGTCCTGCTGGCTCAACACCTGGGCGTGCTCGACACGGAATCGGTGATCGGCTTTGGGAACTCTTCGCAAGGCTGCTTCAAACGCGTCGAGGACGATGCGGTTGCCGCGGTCCCCGATGGCGTGGACGTTGATCTGGTATCCGCGGCGGAGGCCGGTTTCTGCCCAGGCCTCGATGTGCGCAGGAGTGGAAACGAGAAGACCAGAGTTCGTCGGATCATCGCTGTAGGGCGCGAGGAGCGCGGCGCCGCGGGAGCCAAGCGCGCCGTCGGCGTAGAGCTTTATGGCGCGAATCCACAGGTGTCCGTCGTAGAGCGCGCTCTGCGGCCCACGCCGCAAATAAGGGTTGGAGAGCGCGACCGCCGCGGTCGGCTCTCCGGGATCGCTGAGCATCACGTAGTTGCGAAGGTTGTACTTCCCCGCCTTCGCCAGCTCCTCGTAGATCGCGATCGTCTTCGGCGCTACTCCAGGATCGTGGATTCCCGTGAGCCCCCAGCGGTTGCATTCGTCGATAGCCGCAATAACCGCGTCTCGCGTCTGCTCGTTGGTAGCCGCCGGAATCGCTCGATCTATGAGCTCCATGGCGTTGTCGATGAACACGCCTGAGGGCGAGCCCGAAGCAAGCTTCAGCATCCGGCCTCCGGAAGGCTCCGCGGTCGACGCGGTTATCCTCGCTAGCTCCATCGCTTTCGCGTTCGCCAGAATCGCGTGGCCGTCGATTCTTCGAAGCACCACCGGATTGTCCGGAAAGGCGCGCGACAGCAGCTCGTGCGTCGGAAATTCCTTGCTCGCCCACCGATTTTGATCCCAGCCTCGGCCCAGGATCCAGACACCAGGCTTGACATCCCTCGCGTGTGCCTTGACCCGGTCGACCACTTCCTGGTAGGACGTCGCGCCAGCGACATTCGCGCTCTGCAGCATTTGGCCGAGTCCGAGGAGGTGAGCGTGGGCGTCAATGATGCCGGGAACGACGGTCGCGCCATGCAGATCGATTACGCGCGTCGAGCCGGTCGCGAGCGCCCTGGCTTCCGCATCGGAGCCGACGAAGAGAATCCGACCACCCCGCGCCGCGAGCGCGGTCACGACCGGGCGCGCGTTGTCCACGGTGTAGATGCGCCCATTGGTGAGAACCAGATCAGCGGCGCCCTGCGCCACGAGCAGCATTGGTGCGAGCATGCTCACCGCAAAGTAGCTTGAGAGATGTTTTTTCATGCTAGCGAGTTTGCTCACGGTGCCGCCCACACACAAGGACAGCGCGCATGAATCGGCGCGCATGGCTCGGATGGGCTGCGTGTGTCCTTGGCATCGCGTGCGCGCACCTCCCGTCGGAGCCGAACGCGCCCGTCGACTATTGGGGATTTACCGGCCCGTGGGACACGCGCAGCGATGCATCGGTCCAACAGCACGGCGCCAACCTGACCAGAATCATCAGCGGATGGATCGCGCTGGACACCACGAGCTTCATGCCGGTGCAGGTGTACCCCGACACCTTTCGCCACGACATCATGGTGGCGCCGCGCACGATGGCCCTCATCACCTCCTACTACGGGAGTCGTTTCCACCCCGAGATCATCCGGGGTTTGGGGGGAAGCCCTCTTGCGGCCGGCATTACGGCGGGCGCGATAGCAGCACTGATCGATTCGACCGCCTATCGCGGAGTCGTCATAGACTTCGAGGGCATGACGCCCCGAGACCTCGACGCGTTGCTCGCGGTCACGCGTGCGGTCGCCGACTCCGTGCGCGCCCACGGAGTTCACACCGTGGCTGTCGCGGTGCCGGCAGGGGACACTGCGGCGTATCCCTCGGCGCTTCTGCTGGAGTCCGCCGATCTCATCATGGCGATGCTCTACGATCAGCACTGGAGCGCGTCGCCGCCCGGCGCGATCGCGTCACCAGACTGGGTCTCGCGAAATCTCGGCACGCGCGTGGCGGAGGTTGGCGCCGCGAGAATCGTGGCGGCATTTCCCCTCTACGGATATCGCTGGCGCAGATCCGCCGAGACCGAGGTAATCAGCTTCGACGACGCACGGCGACTTACGACGATGACCAACACGCCGCTCGTCCGCGACCATTCATCTGAGACGCTGCACGCCACGTCGCCGGAGGGGTGGGAATTGTGGGTCAGCGATCGCGTGTTGCTCGACAGACTCGTGCACGACGCGCGGCAGCTCGGGGTGAGAATCTTCGCGCTATGGAGGCTTGGACTGGAGGATCCAACGGTGTGGGATTCGATCGGCCGCTAAACGACCAGAAGCTCCTTCTGATAGTCGGAGGGCGTTATCAACACCGCATCGGCGCCAACGAATCCGTTCACCTCGCTGCGCATCCCGACATCCCCCTCCAGATAGATGCCCGGCTCGATCGAGAATCCGACGCCGGTAATCAGCTCGCGTTCTTCTCTTGTCTCGAGATTGTCGATGTGCGGCCCGGACCCGTGAAGATCGCGCGCATCGATCGAATGCCCGGTCCGATGGATGAAATTGTCGCCGTACCCTCGTTTCGCTATCACAGCACGAGCGGCATCGTCTACTTCTCCGCCTCGAACCGGCTCGTGGGTGCTGATCCGCTCCCGCAACAGCGCGATCGCCGCGTCCCGCGCATCTCTCACCGCTAACCAGATCGCATTGTCGCGTGCGCTCGGCGCGCCGAGCGAGCCCATCCAGGTCTGATCGGCGAAGACTCCATTTTTCTCCCGCGCCCACAAGTCGATGAGCACGATATCTCCGCGATTGATAGTCGCGGAGCTAGCCGCGGTCGGCTCATAGTGTGGATTGGCGGCGTTCGGCCCGATTGCCACGATCGGTCCGTGATCGGTCTCGAGGCCGCCACCCTCGAAGCGCTCCCTGATCCAGCTGGCGAGCGCGTATTCCGTCATCGGAGAAGCGCTGTCGGCTCGGCTCCCAGCAAGCCGGATCGCCTGCTGGCCGATGATCGAGACAGCCCTCGCGGCCCGCTCGTGCGATGCGCGCTGGACGTCGGTCCACACGGCGTAAAAACTGGACACGAGCTCCGCCGACGACACGACGGTTGCTCCCGCGTTTCTGACCATCTCGATCACGCCGGCCGGGATGCGATCGAGATAAGGGACTGCATCGCCGGGCGAGTATTCCATCGCAACGCGTTTTCCCTTGATCAGTTTGCCGAGCAGGGATTCGAGCGCGCGCCAGCTGCTGTATTTCTCCCTGATCCAGATCGAGGGCCATTCGGCCCACGGCCCCTGCTCGATCGCGTGCGTTATCGCGACCGGTGATCCACGCCTCGGGATGTAGACGAAGAAGCGACGAGTGGTCATGCCGGGCAGCTCCAGCATTCCCACGGCCACGGGATTCAGCCCGTGAAAATCGTAGAGAAGCCAGCCGTCGAGGCTTGCCCGCTCGAGGGCAGACTGAATGGCGGGCAGGGATTCAGCTTGAAGCACGAATCCGGGCTACTGCGTTCCCTTCACCGCGCGCCACTCAGCGCGCCACTCACAGATGTCCTCGCCCCTTTCGCGGCAATGGACGTGGTCGATCATACCGCCGCCGTTGACCAGCAGCTTGAGCAGCTCGCGGAGTGCAGATTCGTAGTAGAGGCAGCCGATGCCCTTTGGCGCCGTCTCGAAGGTCACGGATTCCTTGACGCCTAAAACAATGGACGCGCCTACACGGCGAACGGATGCCCCGAGGTATTTCTCCCCAGCTCGCTTCACCTGACGGAAGGCGAGCGGACGCGCGAGAAAACCCGGCAGCAGGTGAATGATTTGCCGCGTCGTGGCGGAGATCAGCTGGTAGATTCTGTTCGCCACGATCGTGCCCGCGCGCGTGAAGATGTTCTCCGCGTCCGGACGCCGCCCGATGAGACGCGAAATTCCGCTCGCCTCGTGGATGGCGATCGGCTGGTTGCGCTTCATCGCGTCCTTGTAGCGGCGAATCTGCGCAATCACAGTGTCGCTCAATCCAAGGCGCTTGTTGCGATGCTCCTGAACGTATTCGACGTCGATATCTTCCCCTTCCGGGATGTCGACGGAGCGAACTGCTTCAAGGAGACTGAGCGGAACTATGGCGTTGACCGTGCCGGGCATTTAGTTGGTGGGCAGAGAGCGCAAGCTAACCGCCGCTCTAATCCCCTTCAAGCTGGAAACCACTCACGAAACCCGGAATTGCTTCCGGGAAGAGGTACTCGCAGCTGACGGAATTGCTTACGAGAGTGATCGCCGGCGTGATTGGCGCGGGGATCTTCGCGTTCGCCGCGCGACGGGCGGGGGCGCTTTCAACGAGCGGCGCGTTTGCCGGCACGATAGCGGGCGCGATCGCGCTTGCTGCCGGCTGGAGCTGGGGACTTCTCCTCGTTGCGCACTTCATTTCCGCAACCGCTCTGTCGAAGCTGGGCGAAAAAAGGAAAGCGCAGCGAGTCGGCGGTGTCGTCGAGAAGGGCGACCGTCGCGACGCCAAACAGGTCATGGCGAACGGCGGTGTCTACGCACTGGCGGCAATCGCACATATGCTCACGGGCACGAATTCCTGGTTCGCCGTTGGAATCGGAGCGCTTGCCGCATCGGCGGCGGATACCTGGGCAACTGAGATCGGCACTTTGTTCGGGCATAATCCGCGCTCGATCGTGTCTGGCCAGCGAGTTCCCGCAGGAACCTCAGGGGGCGTCAGCCTGATCGGCACAATCGGGAGCATCGGCGGCGCGTTGTTCATCGCGGCTGGAGCGTCGATCGCGCGGTGGCCCGTTCCATTCACCGCAGTGGTACTGGGAGGGCTCGCGGGAGCGATGGCAGATTCCCTGCTTGGAGCAACCTTGCAAACCCGCCGTTGGTGCGACGTATGCGCCAAACCGACCGAACGGCCCGTGCACAGCTGCGGGAATCCGACGCGCCGCATCGGCGGACTCCGGGGCTTCGACAACGACGCCGTCAACGCGGTCTCTTCGGGCGTCGGGGCTCTGGTAGTTTTACTTCTATCGTGACAGAAAAGAGCGCGCGGTGTAATGATTGATATGAGAAAGCATGACTGAGAACGCCAACGGAAGCGGAGGGCGGGTGCTTCTCGCGAGCACGAATCGCGAGCGTCAGCCGTATCCGGTAGTGCCGAACGGTCTCGCTTGCGTTGCGTCAGCGCTCGACGCCGCCGGGCACCGCGTCAGATTTCTCGACCTCTGCTTCGCACCAGACCCGGAAGGATCCGCACGACGTGTCGCCGCAGAGTTCAAGCCCGACATAATCGGCGTCTCGGTACGGAACATCGACAACAGCGACGCCATTGCATTGCGCCACTATACTCCAGAGGCGCGCGGCATTCTGCACGCGCTTCGCAAGGCAGCGCCGGGCGCGAAAGTCATCGCAGGTGGCGCGGCGTTCGGGGTTGCACCCGAAGCATTGTTCAGCGAGCTCGGCGTCGACTACGCGGTTGCAGGAGACGGTGAGCGCGCCAGCGTAGCGCTGGTGGACGCGTTGTCCTCGGGTGCTCCGATCGCGGCACTGCCGGGACTCGTGCGCGAGCGCAGCGGCACGGTCGTGTTCACGCCGCCTGGAGAAGAAGCGGATCTCGATTCTCTGCCCCCTCCGCGCCTGCATCGATGGATTGACCTGGCGCGATACCAGCGCCACGGCGCCACGATCCCTATTCAGACCAAGCGCGGCTGCGTCTACAAGTGCATTTACTGCACGTACAGAAACGTAGAGGGCTGGGGTTACAGGACGCGCGATCCGGAGCTGGTTGCCGACGAGATCGAAGAGCTCAACACGAAAGCCAGTGTACATCACTTCGACTTCGTCGACTCGACCTTTAATTCCCCGCCCGGCCACGCCATCCAGGTTTGCGAAGCAATCACTCGCCGCAAGCTTGGCGTCCACCTCGATACCACCAATTTCACACCGGCGACTGCAAGCGCGGAGCTTCTCGGCGCGATGAAGACCGCCGGCTTCCGTTCTCTCGGCATTACCGCAGAGAGCGCGAGCGACCCGGTTCTGGAAAAGCTCGAGAAAGGATTCGACGCCGCCAAAGTGCGGGAAGTCGCCGAGCGGGTCGAACGATTCGGAATCAAGACGCTGTGGATTTTTCTGGTGGGCGGTCCAGGCGAGACGGCTGAGACCGTGGAGGAGACACTCGCATTCGCGGCGTGGCGTCTCCGGAGAGGCGATGCGGTTTACCTCACGGTGGGACTGCGCATCTATCCGGGCACCACGCTGCATCGAATCGCGATCTCTGAGGGAGTAGTACCGGCAGGAAGCACGCTGTTGGACCCCACATTCTATTTCTCGAGCGCCATCGAGTTCGGCGAGACCGTTGCGCGACTCAAGAAATTCGCCGCCGATCATCCACGCTTCATGTTCTCGGCAGATTCACGATCGGCTGTTCTGCCGTACCTCACTCGCGCTGCATCGATTCTTCACCTGCCGCGTCCGCACTGGCAGTATATGGGACTGTTCCAGCGCGTAGCACGCGCGATCGGATAGCTGTTGGCCCGAGATCTCGACGCAGAGGTCATCGTCGTGGGCGGAGGGCCGGCCGGCGCTTCGACCGCGCACTTCCTGGCCCGAGCAGGCATCGACGTTCTCGTACTCGACCGAGCGAAGTTCCCGCGCGACAAGATCTGCGCGGAATATCTGAGTCCGCAGGCGTCCCGCATCCTGTCCGAGATGAACGTGCTGGACGAAGTGGAACGCACGTCTCCAGCGCACCTGGCCGGCATGAGGTTGCGCGCACCAAACGGGCAGTTCGCCGACGGCGAATTCGCAGCGACTCGCGGATTTCGCCCGTTCCGCGAGTATGGGCTGGCCATACGCCGGACCATTCTCGATGCAATCGTGCTAAATGGCGCGCGAAAAGCGGGAGCCCGGGTAGAGGAGCTATCGCGCGTATCGGACGTCATCAGGGATCAAACCGGCCGCGTGAGTGGTGTCGCCGTCATCGGGACGAACGGAAACGCGCGCCACCTGTCGAGCAACTTCGTAGTAGGCGCTGACGGACTTCGCTCAGTCGTAGGAAAGCGACTCGGCCTCACGCACACGAGCCGATTTTTTCCGAAGCGACTCGCATTGGTCACACACTACCGCAAGGTTCGAAACGTGGGCGCTCTGGGCGAGATGCACGTTGATCACAAGGGATATTTCGGCATTGTTGACGTCGGCGGTGGACTGATGAACGTCGCGGTCGTTGTTCCCATGTCGCGCGCCCGGGAAATCGGTGAAGGACGCGCAGAATTCCTCGAGCAGTGGATTGCGTCGCGTCCCCACCTGGCCGAGCGGTTCGTGGGGGCAGAACGCGTCGAGGATGTTCGCGCGACGGGGCCGTTTGCGACCGCATCGCACCCCGCATGGGCGCCAGGCGCTGCTCTGGTCGGAGACGCAGCCGATTTCTTCGACCCATTCACCGGAGAAGGCATGTACGCCGCACTTCGCGGCGGGGAGATGCTCGCGCCCTTCATCGTTGACGCGCTGCGGGCAGGCCCTATCGAAGAGAAAACGGCGCTGGCTGCCTACGAGACCGCGCGGCACAACGAATTCGGCGGAAAGTGGAAGCTGGAGCGAATCGTAGGCTTGGCCATAGCGTATCCTTACTTTCTCAACAACGCCGCGAGAACCCTGTCTCGCCAGAAGGAGATGGCTGACCTGCTGGTGGGAGTGGCAGGAGATTTCGTTCCGACGAGCCTCGTGCTTAACGCGCGTTTTCTTTTCAACCTGTTCATCTTTCCGGCCTTCCAAACTTGAGCGTAACCCCAGACGAATTCCGCAGCGTGCTCGGCAGGTTCCCTTCGGGGGTCACTGTCGTGACCACGAAGGCCGGCGATGGCTCCGACGAGGGAATGACGGTGAGCGCGTTCTGCTCGGTGAGCCTCGATCCCCCGCTCGTACTCATCTGCATCGAGAAGAACGCGTCAGCTTATGCCGCGCTCACCACAGCGTCCGGGTTCGTGGTGAATATCCTGTCGGCCGAGCAGGAGCAGATCGCGCGCCGCTTTGCGATCGTGGATATCGATCGCTTTGAGGGCGTGGGATACAGCAGGTCTCAGAACGGTTTCGCGGTGCTCGACGATGTTCTTGGCGTCATCGAGTGCGCAACGTTTGCGAAGCACGACGCGGGAGACCATACAATCATCGTGGGCGAAGTGGACGCGGCGCGCGCCGTCACCGGTACTCCCCTGCTCTACTATCGCGGCGGTTACGCGCAGCTGGAGCGCTGACGCGTGCGAGCGATCCTCACACCTCCCAGAAAGCGCGGTGTGGAGATACTAGACGACCCGCACGTGGATCCTGAGGTCGTAAGGCGGTCGCTGGCTGATGTCGTTCGCGCCAACTCTCTGTTCGGAGGGATGAGCTCCGCCATCGACGAGCTGAAGGATGCGCTGAAAGTGGTGCCGCCTCGGGCGACGCTGCTCGACGTCGGGACGGGGCTGGGGGACATTCCGTGCAAAGCCCGGGAGGTTGCGCGGAAGATGGGAGTCGAGCTGACGACGGTGGGGCTGGACTCCTCGCTCGATCTTGCGCGCGCCAGCTCCCCCGCGGTCACGCTCGCCGTCTGTGGCGACGCTCTGCGACTCCCATTCGCGGATCACACTGTCGACATCGTGATGTGCTCGCAGGTGCTGCACCACTTCGCCGGCGCCGATGCGCTCCAGCTTCTGCGCGAGATGAACCGCGTCGCGCGCGTTCGCGCGATTGTCAGCGATCTGCGGCGCAGCTGGATCGCGGCGGCTGGGCTCTGGCTCGCGTCGTTTCCCCTTCGATTTCATGCCGTTAGCCGTCACGATGGAGTCGTCTCCGTGATGAGGGGGTTCACGCCCGAGGAGTTGGTGGATACCGTGCGTGAGGCAGTGGCGAGAAAGGCGGTCGTGCATCGGCGTCGCGGATTTCGCGTGACGACGAGCTGGACTCCGGTTGATCGATGACAGAGCGCGTCGGACGGGCGTTCGATCTTGGGCCGATGCCGTACGGCAGCTCAATGCAAACCGTCGACGAGCAGATAGTGCATGCTCCCCTGGCGACAATCTTCGAGCTGGCAAGCGAGGTGGAGCGGTGGCCGCAACATCTCCCGCATTACCGGTACGTACGCTTTCGCACCCGGAGGTCGGACGGAGGAGGGTTAGTGGAGATGTCTGCAAATCGGCCCTTTGAGGTTAAGACGCCAAGGGGGCGGCTCGGCGTCAATTGGCTAACCTGGTGGCTGTCTGAGATGGCCGTGGACAAGACGCGGCCGTCGATCCGATTCAAGCACGTAGGGGGTATCACCAGGGAGATGGACGTCGAATGGTCATTTGCACCGACACCTGACGGCACGCACGTACGAATCGTGCACTTGTGGGATGGACCGCGGCGTTTTCATCGGATTGGACGGTTAGCAGCCACATATCTGATAGGGCCCGTCTTCATTCACGGAATCGCGTCACGCACGCTCGCGGGGCTCGCGGCGGTGGCGGAGATCGAAGCGGGAAAACGGCAGCAATGAGGATGATGTGTTTCAGCTGAACAAACGCAGAGTTGTGATCACGGGCATCGGGCCCATAACCCCGATAGGCACCACTCGCGACGAATTGTGGTCCGGACTCCAGCGCGAGCGCTCGGCCGTTCGATCGCTGTCCCGGTTCGATCCGTCGCAGTTCAGGAGTCACAACGCGGCGGAGGTCAACGACTTCGTCCCGACTGACCACCTGGAGAACAAACGCGCCAAACGGCTGGATCGCTTCGCGCAGTTCTCCGTAGTCGGAGCGCAGATGGCGCTCGCCGACGCCGATCTCGATCTGGCCCGCGAAGACAAGGAAAGAGTTGGTGCAAACATGGGCACGGCCCTCGGTGGCATCGGATACGCGGAGAACCAGCTGGCTGTATTTCTCCAGCGCGGGCTGCGAGAGGTGGACGCTACCTTGGCGTTATCGGTGTTCGGCGGGGCGTCGAGCTGCAACATCGCAATCGAGCTCGGGGTGATGGGGCCAAACTCCACGAATGCGATGAGCTGCGCGTCCGGCACGATGGCGATTGGGGATGCGTTCCGGCAGATCCGCGACGGCTATGCCGACGTGATGATAGCCGGCGGCGCCGAAGCCCCCCTGGCGCCGCTTTGCTTTGGGGCGTTCGCGCTGATTCGTGCGATGTCCACCCGAAATGAGGAGCCGGAGATGGCTTCGCGCCCCTTCGACAAGGATCGCGATGGATTCGTAATGGGTGAGGGCGCAGCGGTGCTCATCCTCGAGGAATACGAGCGCGCCGAGGCGCGCGGGGCAAAGATCTACGCAGAAGTCGCCGGCTACGGAACGACCAACGACGCGCACCACATGACGGCGCCGCGCCCGGACGGGTCTCAGGCCGCAAGGTCGATGCAGCTCGCACTCGACGATGCGAACGTGTCACCGGACGAAATCGGCTACGTCAACACGCACGGCAGCTCGACTCCGCTCAACGACAGCACGGAGACGATGGCGATCAAGAAGGTGATGGGCGATCGCGCGTACAAAGTTCCCATGAGCGGGACCAAAGGCTACTACGGTCATGCTCTCGGCGCGTCCGGAGCGATCGAGACGGCGATATGCGCACTCGCGCTCGAGAAGGAATGGCTTCCGCCGACCGTCAATCTTCAGGTTGCGGACGAAGCGTGCGATCTTAATTTTCTGCCGGGTACGGGGCGGAAGGAACGTGTCGAGCACATACTTACCAATTCCTTCGGCTTCGGTGGAATCAATGCCGCGCTGGTACTGCGTAGAGTGATCTAGCGATCTCGCGCGCCGCGGCCCCAACAATCGTTACGGGGGCAGGACTATGCGGGACGCGTGGCGGCATTTTGTCGCTGAATTCATCGGAACATTCGCTCTGGTCTTCGTGGGAAGCGGCGCGATCATCCATGCAAGAACGACCGGATCACCGACCGGCCTCCTCGAGGTCGCGCTGGCGCATGGGCTGATTCTGGCGGTGATGGTGAGCGCGCTCATGCGCATCTCCGGTCACTTCAATCCAGCGGTGACGCTAAGTCTTCTCGCGACGAGAAGGATCGAGGCGATGATGGCAGCTCTCTATATCATAGCTCAGGTGCTGGGGGCGGTAGCCGCCGGGTACGCGCTCAAGCTATCGGTCTCCGACGCAACTTTTACGGCGACCAGGGGCGGCGGACTCACAATCGCCCTCGACGTGACTGGGGGCCAGGCATTCCTCCTCGAAGCCATCGCCACATTCTTCCTCGTCTTCGTCGTCTACGGAACGGCTGTGGATCTACGCGGTCCGAAAATCGGCGGACTGGCCATCGGCTTCGTAGTGGCGGCAGACATTCTCGCGATAGGCCCGTTCACCGGGGCGTCGATGAACCCGGCGAGATCATTCGGCCCCGCTGTCGCAAGCGGCATCTATGAGGCACAACTCCTCTATCTGTTCGCTCCGATTGCCGGGGCGCTGGTGGCAGCGCTGCTCTATGAGTTCCTCTTCATGCGTCGGGGCCGTGAGCCCGTCGATCACGGAGAGCTGCGGCCGTAGGAATCAGGCGGAGCTGCGCCCATTCACTCTCGGGCGCAGCCGATTTGTCAGCAGCAGGTAGAGGAGCGCCAGGAGCGCCTGCACGAGCATGAGCAGGCCGGCGAGCACCGGCGCCATCTCCATGTCGGCGTTGTTGATGTTGTGCGCCACGCCCTGGATCAGGCCTCCCGCCCCGACGACTGCGGAGAGCGCTTCGCCAGCGAAGAGCGCGCCGGTGGGCAGATCTCCCCAGCGGGCGAGATCGCCACGAAGGTAGAGAATCGTGTAAGCGCCCTGGATCAACAGAGAGCCTCCGATCGCCAGCACGATGATGGGGACTCGTTGCCACATGGCCGCCCACGTTCCAATGAGAACAATTCCGCCGGCAACGTTGGCAACCGAGGCCAGCATCAGCAGCAGTTTCAGCACGACCACGCCCCTGTCAGAAGATGGGTTTAAAGTACAGGGGTACTTTGTAGTGTCAAGTACTTTATGCGCACAGGTTATTCACCTGGTGCCGATCTCGACCGGCCCCCCGGCCTCCTGCCAGGCACGCCATCCTCCGGCCATCGACGCGACGTTCCGGTACCCCATCTTCTGAAGGTTGTCCGCCGAAAGCGCCGAGCGGAATCCGCCACCGCAGTAGAGGATGATCTCAGCGTCGTGATCCGGGACGCGCGCTTCGATGTCGCGCTCGATGACACCCTTCCCCAGGTGCTCCGCGCCTCGCGCGCGACCGGCTGCCCACTCGCTCTCCTCACGCACATCGATCACGCGCGCTTTTCCTGTCTCCAGCTTGCGCCGTGTTTCCTCTACGCTGATCTCGCGAACTCGTGATTTGGCGTCATCCACCAGCTTGAGAAACCCGGGCGAATGCTTCACAGATTCGCGGGGATTCGCTTGCCCGTCAGCCGGCGCAGCCCAACGTGGGCCCCGCGGCGCGCCGCCAGCTCCACCGCGGCGACCGTAGCCGCAGAGATGGCCGTCCAGGCCAGGGTCGCGGGCCAGCTGCTTTCGCTCCGTCTTCCCAGATCCGGGGGATCCTCGTGCTTGACGGCGCGCCACCCTTTATCCAGTCCACGCTCGACCAATCGCCCAGCCACCATCGCGGCGCCGGCGCCCACGAGCAGCCACGTCGTCTTCCGCGAATTCAATTTTTCCGTTTTAACGCGCACCTTGCACCACCTCTGAGTTGGATGACTACGAGTGGCAAGCGCAGTGCCGAAAGTCGGCTCTCAGCTGAAGGTTGCCGGTCTGCTGGAAGTCGATGCAGATGTGGCCAGATCTGTCACCACCCCTCACGCTTTCTCAATGACGTGATGTGTGCGACGTGGTGCCGGCCGTGCCACGCGTAGAGTCCTAGCAGCTGCTTCAACGTCAGCACACCATCCCGCTCCGGGTGACGGAATCCGCGATTGAAATCGGCTGTGTCCATCCCTCTGAGCAGCGCTACCCAGCGTTGATGAAGTGCGTCCAACAGATTCAGCGAGACATCGACCGGGACGCGCTGCGAATCAGGAAGCTCGGCCCACTTCGCTTCCTCGTACGGCTTGATCGTCGGCTCGTCTTCCGTAAGAGCGAGTTTGAAGCGGCAATAGGCATTGAGGTGGCTGTCGGGCACGTGATGCACCAGCTGCTTCACGGTCCAGCCGTCGGGGCGATACCGCGTCTCCAGCTGGTCGCGCGACAATCCCGCCACCGCTGATCGAAGCGCTCCCGGCGTTTCAGCGATCTGCGCGATCAGTCGCGGGTAATCAGCTTCACTCAGGGGCGCGTTCCAATCGAACTTCCCGACGGGGTAACGCAGATCCGGCAATTGCGCTGTGGCAGTCATTTTCAGGGCACCTGCAAATAGAGTTAAGCGACCCGCTCGGGCATGTGCACCGCCACGGCCGAGCCGTCCGCGATGAATGCGGATCTGGGTGCTCCTGAGAGTATAGCTGGGAGTGGCTGTTCGTAGAAAGTCTCCAGAGGTCCCTCGAGCTCGTGGCGGCCGCCCGCCCAGATGCGCCATCGGGGGTGCTCCACCTTGTATTCGATAGTTCCGCCGTCGCGTTGACGCGTGTAGCCCCATCCGCGCTGGGAGAGAAATTCCTCTTCGGAGCCGGTTTCCATGTCGGACGCAAGCCCGTCGACATGGAGTCCGAGCCGGCAGTGCTCACGGCCGGCGCCAAAGTTGTACTCCACGCTTTGCAGGACGCCGTTCGTCTTGACGATCGTATGCTTCATCGGAACCGTCCGGTACGGCTCGTTGTATGTGAGTCGCGCCGTCTCGGCCACGAGAAACAGTGGAACCATCTCGCGAATGAAGACGACTCCAGACCGCCAGTCGGCGCCGACCCTCCGCCGCACGTAGAAGCGAAGATTTACTTCCTCGAAGTTCTGGTGGAAGAGTGCCGGCAATCCCAGAACGTGGGTGTCGAGGAAAAGGAATGCGACGAGACTCAGGTAATGCTGCCCGTTGCGGTCGTCGAGCTCGGTGCCGCGCGGCAGGTAGGGTGTGAGAACAGACCGGTCGACTTCGTAGTTCAGCATCGCGAGGTAACGCCAGTCCGCGGTCAGAAACTTAACAGTCATTCACTAACTACAGCCTTCAACCCACTTCACTTCGGGTAGCCGGCCCGCGCGAAAATTCGTCACAACCTTTCCGTTCGTCTCGAACACGATCGCCTTGCCCGCACTTGTACTGTCGCCCATCACGATCATGTAGTGACCGCCCGGTATGTATTTGTGCGGCTCGATCTGCAGGTCGCCGTCGTAGATGCTTTTGATTTTGTCTTCGGTGTCCCCGATCTTCGCGCCGTCTTCAGTCGTCACCGATCCAGTGTCGACATCGATGCGCGCGACTTTCCCTTTCACGATCATCACCCCGACGTTGTCAGGGATGCCGGCACCAACGGCAGGAAACACGAAGTCGCAATCCTTCTTCATGTTCGGATTTTCGTTCAGCAGCCCCATGTTGACGGCTTCGGCGAGCGTCATCCCCACCTGGACCGGGCCGAGTCCGTCCTCGTTGAGGGCGACATCGCTTACTGTATCGTGCGCCGAGCCATTCGGCCCCGCTCGCCCCTTGACCGCCCGCTCGTCCCCGCGGTTGCAGGCGCTCGCGGCCACCACGGCTGAGAGCAGGAGCAAAGCGAATAATGTGCGAAGCGACCGTTGAGTATTCATATCGTCCTCTCCGGCGTCGACCGCTGGGCGCCGAGTATTAGGTGCCGACCTGATAGAACTTCTCCTGATAGCGGGCGATTGATTCACTGATCACACGCGCCGCCATCTCACTCTTTTCCCACCCGACGATCTCGACGCGGCGTCCCTCGAGATCCTTATATATATGGAAGAAGTGCTCCACTTCTCTCAAATAATGCTGGGAAAGGTCGGCAATGTCGAAATATTCGTGGTAGTACGGGTCGTTGCTTGGGACGGCGATGATCTTGTCGTCGGGCTCACCGCGATCGAGCATCTTGAGGACGCCGAGCGGGCGGCAGTCGATCTGGCAACCGGGAAAGGTGGGCTCGTTGATCCGCACCAGAATGTCCAGAGGATCGCCGTCCTCGTGCAGGGTCCGTGGGATGAATCCGTAATCCCCCGGATAGTGCATGGAGGAATACAGCACGCGATCGAGTCGTATCAACCCGGACTGCTTGTCCAGCTCGTACTTGTTGCGGCTTCCACTGGGAATCTCGATGAGCGCGGTCACCAGCTCGGGCGGATGGATCCCCGCCGGCAGGTCGTGCCACGGGTTGATCACGTAGTGACTCGCTCCATCGTGCCCTTGTAGGACATCGGTTCTTCATCGACTCCGAAATTTCGCGTCACCAGCTCGGCGATCTTCTCCATCACTTCCGAGGACAAATCAAGCTTGTCGGATGCTTCGGCGAATTCCTTCAGCTGGTCCATGTCATAGATGTTCGGAAGCACGGTCACCACGCGAGGCTCGGCGAGCAGCCACTTGAGGGCGGCCTGCCCGAGCGTCATCTGTGTGGTGAGGAAATCGAGCGTCCGGATTTTCTTCAGACCATTCGTGAGCCAGGAACGTGGGCGGTGGCGACGGTGGTCGTTTGCCGGGAAAACGGTGTCCTCGGTGTACTTCCCTTCGAGCATGCCCGACGCGTGTGTGACGCGGACGTTGAACGCGCAATTCGGGGCGAACGTTCTTGCCGCATCGATCATGGTCGTGCCCGGATGCTGCTCGAGGATGTTCCAGATCATCTGGATCGTCCCGATGTCGCTCTCCCGCTCGCAAAGCTCCACGGCCTCGTACAGCCAGCCGATTGCCGGGCCGAACGCCGCTCCCCAGACTCCGATGAGACCTTCCTCCTGCATCTCGCGGAGGGCTTCCCAGATAGAAGCGTCGCGCACGTGGTCCATCTTGATGTTGTGCAGCTGCAGCACGTCGACGTGATCGGTCTCCAGGCGCTCGAGGCATCGGTCGAGGGCGAACCGCATGTAGTCGCGATCGAATTTCTGTGGCAGCTCGCTCTGTCCGCGTCGGGCTGCCTGGGCGCCGGGATCGTAGATGTCGTAGCCGATCTTTGTGGAATAGACTACGTCCGCACGTTTCCCCCGGAACGCATCGGCGAGCTGTCTCTCACCGCGTCCATTCCCGTAGGTATCGGCGGTATCAAAAAAGTTGACGCCGAAATCATGGTGGGCGGTGCGGAGCATTTCGACCGCTTCGTCATCGGTCTTTTCTCCCCACCAGCCAGTCGAAAGCGTCCAGGTTCCGAATCCGATTTCGCTGACTTTGATGTCGGTTCCGGGAAACAGCCGATAGCGCATTTTCCTGGTCTGAAATATTGGACCTACAAGTTAACCGCCCGCCTGAGCTAGCGCGCCGCTCCGACGGGCACCTATGACGAAGGGTTAACGGCTTTGTCAGAGTGGCAAGCCCGACCGGCCTGCCTTATTTGAGGTGCTTGATCCAGTCAGCAATCGCCGGGGTCAGCTCGGGCACGATGGGAATCGTCGGGTCCGTGTACAACCGCAACTGCGCCATACGATCGTCCGTCGCGGCTCTGAAAACATGGTTGGCGGCGGGAATTATCACGAGCTTCGCCGCAGGTTGTGCTGCTTGCAGCGCTCGCGCATCGGCTTCGCCGATCTGAAGGTCGTGTCCGCCCTGGACGATCAGCACGGGAATGTGAACGCGGGAGATCTCAGCTACCGGATCGTATTTGGCCCACGTCTGCATGAACCTTCGGTTCCCTGGTAGAAGGAGTGGTTTCAGCCCCGGGTGCACGTCACCTGGATCCTCCCCGCGCAGATACCGCGCGGATGCCGAGTCCCATTTGAGAATCTCTTCGGGCGGAAGTTGCTTCGACAGCTGCTCGCGGAGAACCACCATGATCGGCCGCCCGGCGCCGGACAGCATGACGAGACCCGCCGCTGGTGCACCGCGATTGGCAGCCTGCAGTACGAGCTCAGCCCCTTCGCTGTGGCCGATCAGCACGACCTCGGAAAAGCGACGGTCGGCGGCGAGCTTCCGCGCCCCCGCGGTGGCGTCGGCTATGAAGTCATCGATGGACGTCTGCGCGATATCGATCTTCTGAAGATTTTCGCCGAGTACTCGCTTGTCGTAGCGAACGGATGCGATGCCGGCACCCGCGAGCTGCCAGGCGAGAATCGCGTAGAGATTGGAGTTGTTCTGCGCGCGGAGCGGCCCGGCGGAGTTTCCATTTCTGTCCGTGGGGCCCGAGCCCGCGACGATCAGCGCGACCGGCAATGGTCCGTTGTAGTTCGCCGGCATGGTGAGCGTCCCGGGGAGCGTCAGTGTGCCGCTCTGGAACGCGAACGGGAGCTCAATCACCGACCGCGGCGGGACGGTGTCGATGGCGCCGACGGCTGAAGCGGTCTGAGCGGCGACCGTAGATGCGAGCGATGTAATGGCCAGAAGAGAAGCCGCAATTCGAGGAAACGATGTCATGACACGACCGAGTGAGAGTGAGATCATCGGGAAGCACCGGCAGGGTGTTGTTCGCGCTTCCATTCGAGGTAGGAGTAGACGAGCACGGTCGCGACGCAGATCAGCACCACGGCGATGAGCGTGATGTGTGCCCACCGTTGCATCACGAACGCGGCGAGCACGATGAGAATCCCGCCGGCCACGAAAACCTGGCCGCCAACGCGGTGGGTCTTTTCCCAAACCCGGTCACTCGAAAGCGTCCACGGCGTCCTGATTCCGACAAACCAGTTCGGGCGCGCGCGCGGCAGAAGATTGCCGATCACGACAAGGAGAACGCCAACCCCGGCAGGAACAACGCGCTGCATGGCGACTGGATAGCCGAGGGCAGCCCGGAGGATGATGATGTGCATTCCGAGCATGAAGAGCATTATCGAGACGACGATGGCGTCGAAGGCGCCGCCGAACTTCGCGTAGTTGCTGCCCCGGGGATCGATCCTCGGCAGCACGCGCGTGAGGGCGTACGTGCCCAGCAGAAAGACCGGCATCACCCACCCTCCCCATACCCTGCTGCTCCAACCGTTCGGGCGTCCCAGCATGTCCCAATGCGTGGGCATTGTCGTTGGCAGGTTCGGATAGACAACCGCCGATGCAACGACCGAGGCCAGAACGATGAGTAATGGAATCCATTTACGCATTTGATCTCCTGGGCTTCAGCCATTTGATGAGGTGCTCGACGACATCCTGGAACACCGTGGTATTGAGCTCGTAAACGACGTGCTGTCCGTTGCGCTCGGCGAGGATCAGGTCCGCATCCTTCAGAACACCGAGATGACGGGAGATCGTCGCCCAGCTGGTGCTGAATTTTTCAGCGATCTCTCCCGACGTGCGCGGCCCCGAGCGAAGCAGCTCGAGGATCTCGCGTCTGGTCGGGTCTGACAGAGCTCGGAAGACGTCATTCATAGTGTTTAGTTAATTAGCCAAGCGTCTAATTATATTACGATCTGTTGCTCCGGCAAGTTTCGAAGCGGCCTAGAGCTGGCTGGCGGCGTCCGTCGCGAAATAGGTCACGATGAAGTCGGCGCCCGCCCGGCGAATGCCGAGAAGCGATTCCATCATCACCCGATCCCTGTCGATCCAGCCGCGGTCGGCAGCCGCACAGATCATCGCGTATTCGCCGCTGACCTGGTACGCAGCGACCGGGTAGCCCGTCTCCGACTTGACCCGCGAGACAATATCGAGGTAAGGGCCAGCGGGCTTCACCATCACCGCGTCCGCGCCCTCGGCGATGTCAGACAGTACTTCCCGCATCGCCTCTTCCGCGTTCCCCGGATCCATCTGGTAGCCACGACGGTCGCCCGATTGCGGCGCGGATTCAGCCGCTTCGCGGAAAGGTCCGTAATAGGCGGACGCGTACTTCGCCGCGTAGCTCAGGATCGAGA
>DATARP010000283.1:0-6588 GCA_036264075.1 Gemmatimonadaceae bacterium | reverse complement strand
CGCGCGATAGCTGAGCTTTTTTCTATCGGGTGAAGCGTCCGAAAAGTTTGCTCCAGCCCTTCGAGGTGGTCAGCCACGACTGTTCATTCGCGGCGCGGAGTCTCGCGGTCAGGAATGACTCGTTGCCGCCAGTTGGATCGGAACGACGGCAACCTACTGGCACACGATCCGGAAGTTGCTGTGATAGGAGGAGACGTCGCCATTCGGGGTGACGGTGATGTGGTCGTCGATCTGAACCCACGCGTTGGGCGCTTTACCCTTCGCGATCAGGTTGTAGCTCTCTGTGTAGGTGTTCTCGAAGCCGAAGCTGCCGTTGAACTCAGAGTTGGCTACATCAGTGACCACGTAGTCTACGCCGGTACCAGCATCAGAGCCCTGCCCCTGTATGTTGACGTGTTGCTTGAGGTGGAACCCGCCCGCGCCATCGAAAGTGACGGCGAACACCGTGTGCCACGTGGCAGTGAGAATCAGGACATCACCGTTGCAGTTGTTGGGTGCGCCAGTCAGCGTCTCGACTCTGTCGTTGGTCACCACCGCGTTGGCAACCCTGGATGCCGGAGCGATCGAGGCCGCCGTGTTGGGAGAGGTAGGCGAATCGCACGCGATAGCGAACGCGGCTACGCCTAGTATTGCCAGATATTTCATAGTGCCTTCATAGAATGGGGTGATGGAGAGACACTACGCTCGTCGTGATCAGAGCGCGGTATTTAGCGGTTGCTCCATCACTGGCGGTGGTCGAGCCACAGCAGGGTCGAGTGATCCCATCCCATTCTCACCTGGTTGGGCTACAACTGTTTCCTTCGACCCCTCTTTTTACCGCGGTCGGGACACCACGTCAAGACTGAATATTTTTTGAAAACGGCGTCACAGCTCGCGCTTTGCAAAAAAAGTAGCTGGGGGGAGACTCGAACTCCCGACCCCGGCATTATGAGTGCCGTGCTCTAACCAGCTGAGCTACCCAGCCATGCTTCTAATTTGCTTCAGACTCGCGCGACGTTGAAGTCGCAACGAGAGGCTTACTGACACAAACGGCCAGCCCTCTCGGACCGGCCGCGTATGATCGAACATATGGCGGGGGCGGGATTTGAACCCGCGACCTTCGGGTTATGAGCCCGACGAGCTACCAGGCTGCTCCACCCCGCGATAAGGAGCTAAACCTAACTATCGAGGTTTGTCGCCGGAAGTGCTCGGAGCGTCGCCGAAACGATAAAGAATTTCCTTGTCCCCGCGCACCATCCCGAACTCTTCGCGCGCCACTCGCTCCATCGTGGCGCTGTCGCTTTTTACCAGCTTGAGATAGCGCGCGAGTGAATCCACCTGGCGCTGCAGAGAGTCGACTTCCCGCGTGATGCTCCCCGTGCGGTGGTTCAGCACATAGAGATCCCTCGTGCTGTATTCACCGCCCTGCACCGCGAAATACACGGCGACCGCGATCAGAGCCCACCAGACGATTCGCTTCATTGCAAGCTACTGACTCGCGCGACGCCCGCCGAGCAACGCGCGGCTACAGCCCGTATATTGAACCGCCTGGATATTCAGCTGCCGCACCGAGCTGTTCCTCTATGCGGAGCAGCTGGTTGTACTTCGCTACCCGGTCCGTCCTGCTCGCCGAGCCGGTCTTGATCTGACCCGCGCCAGTGGCGACCGCGAGGTCGGCAATGAACGTGTCCTCAGTCTCGCCCGACCGGTGCGAGATGATCGACTGGTAGCCGTTTGCGCGCGCCATCTCGATCGCCTCGAGCGTCTCTGTGAGCGTGCCGATCTGATTCAGCTTGATCAGGATCGCGTTCGCGGTATCCGACTCGATTCCGCGAGCGAGCCGCTCGGTGTTCGTGACGAACAGATCGTCTCCCACCAGCTGAACGCGGTCGCCCAACGCCGCCGTCAATTTTGCCCAACCTTCCCAATCGTCTTCAGCGAGTCCGTCCTCGATCGACACGATCGGGTACTCGTTGAGCCATTTTCCATAGAGCTCGATCATCCCATCGGCACTGAGGCTGCCGGCGCCGCTCTTCTTGAACGTGTAGTTGCCACCCTTGTACAGCTCTGACGCGGCGACGTCGAGCGCGACAGCAATCTCGGTTCCGGGGGCGTACCCAGCCGCTTCGATCGCTTCGACGACGACCCGCAGCGCTTCCTCGTCCGTTTTCAGATCGGGGGCAAACCCGCCTTCGTCACCGACGCCGGTGGAGAGCTTCCGCTTTACCAGCAATTTCTTGAGCGCGTGAAACACCTCCGTACCCATGCGAAGCGCTTCACGAAAGCTCGTCGCACCGATAGGAACGATCATGTATTCCTGAAAGTCCACCGTGTTTGTGGCGTGCGCGCCGCCGTTGAGGATGTTCATCATGGGGACGGGCATCGTTCGCGCCATCGGGCCGCCGAGGTAGCGGAAGAGCGGGAGCCCGAGATCCTGCGCCGCCGCACGCGCGGTCGCCATCGAAACGGCAAGAATGGCGTTCGCACCAAGCTTGCCTTTGTTATCCGTCCCATCGAGCTCGATCATTGTCCGGTCGACGAGCATCTGATCGCTGGCGGAAAGTCCGTTCAACGCGGGACCGATGCGCTCCTCCACGCTCTGCACCGCCTGCTCTACTCCCTTCCCCAGATAGCGCTCGGCGTCTCCGTCACGGAGCTCGAGCGCTTCGTGTTCTCCGGTGGAGGCTCCACTCGGGACCGCGGCACGTCCGACTGCGCCGCTAGTGAGCGTCACGTCTGCTTCGACTGTCGGATTACCGCGGCTGTCGAGAATCTCGCGCGCTTTGATGTCTGCTATGGTCGCCATGTTTTTGTTCTTTGTATCGCTGGTTATCGCGTTTCGGTTGGGTTCGTTTCTGACGAAAGCATTTCTGCGGATGGTGCCAGCCGGGAAGCCGAGGCCGGCAGCGCTTCGACCCCGTACAGGTCGCGCATCGCGTCCGCCATCCTCGTTCTCACTGTCTGCATCAGCACCTCGCGGTGATCGTAATCAACGCTCGTGGTGTTGACGGGCTCGAGCAAATGTATATCAATCGTGCCCGGATGAACGCGAAACGACCCCTTGCGCAGGATCTCGATGGTCCCGTGAACGATGATCGGAACGACCGGGACTCCGGCCGCAATGGCGAGGACGAAGGGGCCTTTCTTGAAGGGCCGGAGCCGGTAATCGTACCCCCGGGTGCCCTCCGGAAAGACAACGACGGAATTGCCGTTCCGGATCCGCTGGGCGGCGACCTCATAGGCGCCGAAAGCCGCTTTCCTGTTTTCCCGCTGTATCTCGATCATTCCAGCGGCGCGCATCGCCCTGCCGAAGATTGGAACTTTGAACAGCTCCGCCTTGGCGACGAACTTGTGCCGCGGAAGGACCTTAGCCAGTCCTGCCACATCGAACCAGCTGACGTGGTTGGAGGCGAAGACACGGGGGTCGGTGATATCGTGGTTCTCGAGACCGTGGACGCGCACTTTGATCCCGGCCGCCCACATCACTGACCTCGACCACCAGCGCGGAATCCTGTCGTAGACACCGTCAGGCTTGTCCTCGACGCCCAGCAAGCCGGCGACGATCGTCGCGAGTCCGAGCCCCGTCGTCACGATGACAGCCGTGATGATGGTGAAGATCGTTCGAAGAAAAGAGATCATTTGTCCCGAAAGTGATCGAAACCGGGGGGCGCCGAAATTTTCTGACTGCCCCTCAGTAGCTCGACCCCGTGAGATCCGGCCACAACCCGGCCGATTTCAGTAAGGGAGAGCCCGAATTCCGCGATGAAGCCTTCCGTGTCGATCGCGGGAGCAGTGACCGCGACCTCGTATTCTTCGCCGGAGTTCGCGGCCTCCATGGAGGATACACCCTCTACGCGCGGAATTCGATCCACGTCGATCTCTATGCACGCCTTGCTCGCGGCCGCGATGTGGCCCAGATCTGCCAATAACCCGTCGGAAATGTCTATCGCTGAGGTGGCGCCTCGCTCCGCCAAACCGATCGCCGGATCTATTCGGGGGATGGGGTTGGCGAATCGCTCCCTGTCCCGTTCTGACGGCTCCTTTCCCGATTGCCACGCGCGCACCGCCGCGGCCGGGCCCCCCAAGGATCCCGTCACGTAGACTCGTTGCCCCACTTTCGCGCCCGAGCGCGACAGCGGCCGCGCAACGCCGCCGAGTGCAGTGATTGTGAGTGAGAGAATTTTGCCGGAGGAGAGATCGCCACCGACGATGGGACACAATACGGCCGATGCGCCTTCGCGTATTCCGGTCGCCAGAGCACGCGCCTCGAGGCGGTCGGCGTCGGGAAGAGTCAGGGCGATGACGATGCCGAGCGGACGGGCACCCATCGCCGCCAGATCGCTCAGCGCGGAAGCGGTTGCGCGGTATCCGATCTCGAAATGATTGAGCCACTCGTGCCGGAAGTGGACGCCATCAACGGAAGTGTCGGTCGTGATTACGAGCTTCTCTCCGGGGGGAACTTCGACGATCGCGGCGTCGTCACCGATGCGCTGCGCCGATTTGCCCCACTCGGACACGAGCGTGCGAACAATGTCGAACTCCTTTCCCGGACCGAGGTCGATATTGCTCGCGTCGCTCATCTTCCCGGCGCTCATCGTGCCACTCCCGGAAGCTCTGCGAGTACCGGCGGATCGACCGACGGCTCGCCCTCGTTCCAGGCGCGGGGCAGCGCGTAAAGAACGTCCTCGAGGGTGGTACCGCGAACGTACTCGCAGAGCTCCGCCGCGCGTCCATGGACCCAGGCCGCGCAGCGCGCGGACGTGGATGCGTTCAGCGTCTGAGCGAGCATGGTTCCGGCAATACCGGCGAGCAGGTCCCCGCTTCCACCCGTTCCGAGCGCTGCGGTGCCGCGCGCGACAACGTAGCGCTCTCCATTTGGCTCAAAGATCACGGTTGGAGATCCTTTGAGGAGCACGGTGGCGCCGATGCTGCGCGCCATCGTCGTTCCCGCGTCGAATCGGTTGTTCAGCACGTCGCCGACATCGATCTGCGCTAGCCTGGCGAATTCAGCGACGTGGGGTGTGATTAACGCGGACTTGCCTTTGAGCACCCGGCCGAGAGCGCTGACATCGCCGTCGAACACATTCAGTGCGTCCGCATCGAGCAGCACTGGCAGATTGGAATCAGAAAGCACCATCTCGACCAGTCGCCGGGTCTGCTCCGATTTTCCGAGTCCGGGACCGATCACGATTGCGTCAGCCCATTTGGAAATCTGTGCCGACCTATCCGCCGCCGTAGCTGGCCACGGAGCAATCAACGCCGATGGCGCGGCGGCGAGAATCGCCGACACGTTCTCCGGCGCGACAAGGGCGCGAACGAGACCGATCCCGCTGCGAAGCGCTGCTCTAGCGCAGAGGACGGCCGCGCCGGCCATCCCTTGTCCGCCGGCGATGACCGCGAGATGCTTTCGCGTTCCCTTGTGGGCGTCATAGCGAATCGGGGGTACGTGCGCACGAACCCATGTGCCATCGACTAGCCACGGTAATTGGCCGGCCCCACTGGCAGCGCCACCGTCTGTTGCAGCCGTTGCGTCGTCGAGTCCGATGTCCAGCACTACGATGGCTCCGCAGCAGTCGCGCGCGAGCAGCGAACCACGCTTCACACCGCCAAAGCTGAAGGTCACGTCGGCCGTCACGCACACCGAGTGGCGTCCGGTAGTCGCCTCGAGCCCGCTCGGCAGGTCTAGCGCGACCACGCGTGCCCCTCCGGAATGGAGCCGGTTTATTGTCGAGATCGCCTCGGCGATCTTGCCGCGAGGCTCTCCTTCTGCGCCAGTGCCGAGCACCGCATCGATCACCAGCTGGGCACCGTCGGCTTCATTGAGAGACGAGCTCCAATCCACGATCCTCACCGCATCGGCGGCGGCATTTTTCTCCGCAACGGCGTCGGGACTCTTCGCCTCCACTGCCTCGACGACGGTAACCCCTGTTCCGGATCGCGCGAGCAATCCTGCGACCACCCAGCCGTCCCCGCCGTTATTGCCAGGACCCGTGAATACAATCGCTCCGTTCCGCAGACGGTCGGCGAAGCGGCGCGAGATCTCCGCTGCCGCAGCAGCGCCCGCGCGCTGCATCAACACGCGCGAAGGAGTTCCTTGTTGAATGGCCGCCCGATCGCGCTCCGCTGATTCCCTGGCGCTGACCACCCTGACGGACAGGGGCATTGCTCGGACGGTTGGAGTTTATGTCTGTTGCGCGCAGTTCCAGGGGTAGTCGCGCTCGAAGGCCCTGTCGAAGTCGAACACGTCCACGAACTCGTCGCGGGTATCCTGAGGCTGGCTGAGCAGAAACCCGAGATCGACAAGTGTGAACACAATGTCGCCGATGTCCGCCGTGGCGGAAATTCCCCAGTGCTCGAGAACCACCTTCGCCATCAGGCCGTATCGCTCGAGCGCCAGATCGCGGCACGCGTTGGCGAGCTCGATGCCGGTGATATGGCGCCTCATCGTGAGCTGCGCCTGGCACAGCTCGAGCGCGGAGAGGACGAACAGATATGCCTGCTCGTCGAACCGCGGCTCGCGGATGCGAATCCGGTCCATGATACCTTCGCGAAATGCCAGCTCAGCCATTGCTACTTTTTTTCCGCCATTGAGGGGAAGGATTTGTAGAG
>DATARP010000271.1:0-24992 GCA_036264075.1 Gemmatimonadaceae bacterium | reverse complement strand
GTTCATGTAAAGCACGTACAATGCGTCATTGAGCGTCTGCATTCCCCATTTCTTACCGGCCTGCATCGACGAGTAGATCTGGTGGACCTTATCGTCGCGGATCAATGCGCGAATCGCGGGCGTCACCACGAGAATCTCGGCGGCCATCACGCGACCCTTGCCCTGGGCTTTCGGGAGCAGGGTCTGGGTGACGATTCCCTCGAGAACGAAGGCGAGCTGCGCGCGCACCTGCGACTGCTGGTGAGACGGGAATACGTCGATGATACGATTGATCGCTTCGGCGGCGGAGTTGGTATGCAGCGTTGCGAACGCGAGGTGACCTGTTTCGGCGATCGTCAAAGTCGCGGCGATCGTCTCCAGGTCGCGCATTTCACCGACCAGGATGATATCCGGATCTTCGCGAAGCGCGTACTTGAGGGCATTGGCAAACGACTTCGTATCGCTGCCGATCTCACGCTGATTGATGATGCAGCTCTGGTGCTTGTGAATGAACTCAATCGGGTCTTCGACGGTGATGATGTGGCCTTTGCGCTCGCGATTGATCTTGTCGATCATGGCCGCGAGGGTGGTCGATTTACCGGAGCCGGTAGGCCCAGTCACCAGGACGAGACCGCGGGGCTTTTCCGCCATTTTGGCTATCGAGCCGGGCAGTCCAAGCTGGTCGAAGGTCTTGATCATGAACGGGATCTGTCTGACGACCATCGAGACGCAGCCCCGCTGCTTGAAAACGTTGCCGCGAAAGCGCGCCAGATTCTGGATGCCGAACGAGAAATCGAGCTCGTCCTCGAGCTCGAAGCGCTTTTTCTGCTGCTCGGTGAGAACCGAGTAAGCAATCTGAAGCGTGTCCTTCGGAGACATCTCCTGATCGACAGATGAATTCGTGATGTCGCCGTCGACACGAAGCTTTGGCCGCTCGCCAGCGACGATGTGAAGGTCGGACGCGTTGCGGGAGACCATCTCCTCCAGCAGCGAGCGCAGGTTTACACCCTGCGGCTTTGGCGGTCCTGCCGGGGCCGACGTGTCTATGAACGGTAGTGTCATCTGATTTTGATTCGAGAGTTGATAATCACGCGGAGGTTTCGCGTACGATCTGGTCGAGCGGACAAATTCCCTTCAACACCTTGAGCCAGCCATCCATGCGGAGCGTGAGCATGCCCTCTTCGATGGCGAGTTTCTGGATTTCCGCGGCGCCGGCGCTCTGCATGATCAGCTTGCGAAGGCCCGGGGTCATGTTCATGACTTCGTATAGTCCCTGCCGTCCCTTGAGACCCGAGCCATCGCACTGCTCGCATCCCTTGCCGCGAAAGACCGGGAGGTCTTCCATCTTGGTGTCGAGAGTGATCTCGGCCATGAACGGCTTTGCGGCGTCGGTAGCACGCGTCTTTGCATCGTTCAACGCCATATCGGTGAAATGCAGGTCGCGGAGGGTGATGCCACCACCCACCTTTGCGCCCGCGATTTCCGCCTTGTCCATCTTGTAGGCTTCAGCGCACTTGCTGCATACGCGACGCACAAGCCGCTGTGCGAGAATCAGATTGAGCGCGGAGGCGACGTTGAATGGCTCGATTCCCATGTCCATGAGACGCGTGACTGTCTCCGGAGCCGAGTTCGTGTGCAGGGTCGAGAGCACAAGGTGACCGGTTAGCGCAGCCTTGATTGCGATGCCGCCGGTCTCCAGGTCTCGAATTTCTCCCAACATGATGATGTTGGGGTCCTGACGAAGGAACGCCTTCAGCGCGGCGGCGAATGTCATGCCGATCTCGGTACGGACGAGCACCTGATTGATTCCGAACAGGTTGTACTCGACCGGGTCCTCGGCCGTCATGATGTTGACGTCGATGTTGTTGATCTTGGAAAGGGCCGAGTAGAGCGTCGTCGTCTTACCAGAACCAGTCGGACCGGTGACGAGCACCATTCCGTAGGGATTCGAGATGGCTTCCATCAGCTCGCGCTCGGCGCGGGGCTCGATTCCGAAGGTCCCAAGGTCCAGCGACAGGTTTCCCTTGTCGAGAATACGGAGAACCACTTTCTCACCGAACAGCGTCGGCAGAGTGGATACACGGAAGTCGATGACCTTGCTGCCGATTTTCAGCTTGATGCGCCCATCCTGGGGCACGCGCCGCTCGGCGATGTTCAAGCTCGCCATAATCTTGAACCGGGAGATCAGGGCCGGCCGCATCTTGATGGGCGGCTTCATGATCTCCTGGAGCGCTCCATCGATGCGGTAGCGGACGCGGAGCTCTTTCTCAAAGCACTCAAAGTGAATGTCCGAGGCGCCTTTCTTGAGCGCGTCGGTCATGATGGCGTTGATGAGTTTGACGACCGGCGCTTCGTCGATGAGCGCAGCGCCATTGTCCGCCGAGTTTTCGTTCTCGCTCTCGAGGATCTCGATGTCGTCATCGGGGATCTCGGAGAGCAGGCTCTGCATCTGCGCCTCGCCCGACTCGTAGAACTTCTCGATCGCGTTGCGCAGAGTGAACTCGCCAGCGATGACCGGGAATATGTCCAGACGGGTGATAAACTTGATGTCGTCGAGCACCGACATCGTCGCGGGATCCGACATCGCGACGGTGAGCGTGCGGCCGTCTCGCTTGAGGGGCAAAACGTTGTGCTTCAGCGCAAGCTCGGCGGGAATGAGCTTGGCAATGCGCGGATCGACCTGAAATTTCGTCAGGTCGACGGCGGGCATCTTGTGCTGCCGCGCGAGCATCCTGGTGAGGTCGGTTTCCTTGACGAAACCGAGCTTGACCAGGTTATAGCCTACGCGCGTGCCGTTGTGTCTCTGCTCCGCGAGAGCCTTATTGAGCTGGTCTTGTGTGACCAACCCCTCTTTGAGAAGCAGATCGCCGATTCTCGGCGCTTTTGCGGCAGGAGCTGTCAACGAAGCGTGTCCTTTAGGTGAGGCTTCCTGCGTGCTTTTGGCAGTTCGGATGGCCGGGATATGACTCTGTTTGTAGGACGCGGAACGAGCGAGAAGGTTACCGTTGAGTCGAGCTTTGCTACCATAGAGGGACCGACCCCTTTCACGCGCCTGAGACCATCCATAGAACCGAACGGGCCGAAAGAGTCCCGGTCCGCTACGATGCGCTTTGCTAGCGTTGGACCTATGTGTCTCAGCGCCTCGATTTCCTTCTCGGTCGCCACGTCCAGGTCGACCGGGCCGGCGGGTTTCGGTGGGGTTTTTTGCTTCTTTTCACGTTTCGGCTTGCGGAGCCCCGACCGGCGGGCTGAATCCGCGGCCTTGATCTGGCGTTCCAGCGCCGATCTGGCTTGCTGATCGGCCGGGGAACGGCTGTGTAGGGTCCGGTACGCGCGGGTGGATGCGCCGAGGACCAGAACAGTTGAAAAGAAGAGCAGCGCTTTGCGCTCGGCCGGGGTTGGCATAAAGCCACCCTAGCGCCGCGGCGCCGATTTACGTCATCGAAGGGGCGCGAGTCGCGGCGTAGTCTTCCATCGATGTCGTGAGAAGCAAAGTCGTAAGGACCAGGACCCCTGCAACCACGAATGGGAAACCGAGTCCGAGGTGGTCCATGGCAGCGCCCGCCGCCAGCGGAAACACGACCCGGGACACCCCGCCAAAGGTGTGCTGCACCCCCATGTACAGTCCCCGATTCCGGGAAGGCACGACGCGCGAGAGCATGGCGGTCACGCACGGGAACACAAAGGCGGTTCCCAAAGGCATCAGCGTGAGAGCCACCAGAAGGGTCAGGTAGGAATGAACGCCGGCGATCAGAGCGAGTCCCGCCGCGAGTAGTACCAGTCCGAGGCGGGTCAGACGCGCTTCACCAAGCCATTCGATCATTCGACCAAGGAGCCCGGCGCGCACAAACACCCCCATCCCGCCCAGGTACATCACGAAGAAGCCTACGTTCGTCTCCGTGATCGGAAGACGGTGCGCGAGAATGAGTGGCAGCGTCGGCACGGTTCCGTAAAAAGCTCCGATGGCGATGGCGTAGATCCAGATCAGCCGCTGCGCCGGCTCCTTTGGACGGGAGATCACGCTCCAAACCGCCCCGCTGCCGGTTTCAGCGAGTGCCGCGTGCTCGCCCGTAACAATTGATTCTTCGCGCGACTCGCGCAGATAGATGCCGGCGAAGATACTGATCAGAACGCAGAAGATCGCAGACGCGATTCCGGGTGCGTGGCGTCCCCAATGGATGAGTGCCGAGCCAATCGCCGGCCCTACGACCGCACCGAAGCTTGTCGCCGCAGACAGCCAGCCGAGACTCTTCGCGCGGTCTTTCGGATCGCTGGCATCGGCGACGTAAGCCTGGACAACTCCGATCGTTCCTCCGCCGAGTCCCTGCACCACGCGTGATACAAGAAGGAGCCACAAGGTGCTAGCGTACGCGAAGATGACGTAAGCGACCGCCGAAATGAGGAGTCCGACAAGGAGGGCGGGCCGTCTGCCGTAGCGGTCGGAGAATCGCCCCCAAAGTGGAGCGCTGGCCAGCTGGGCAATCGAGAACGCCGCGATCAGAATTCCGACGACGGTCGCGGACGCGCCAAGCTTGGTTGCATAGAACGGCAGAAGAGGGATGATCATCGCCAGTCCGAGCATGTCCACGAACGCCGTGATCATGAGGACCGTGAGCTTCCCTCTCATTTTCTACTGCCGCGTTACCAGCGCCGTTGCAACGTCTCCAACGATCTTGAGGGACTTGGCGGAAATCTTGTCCATCGTATCCTGCGGAGTGTGGTGCGGTGGATAGGTAAGGTCGATGACGTCGATCACATGCATGCCTGCATTCAGCAGTGGCACGTGGTCATCGATCACTTCTCCCCCGCTCTCCTGAACGAAGATGTTGGCGTAGCCGAGATCGGCGGCGGTCTGCCAAACTCGCGAAACGACTTCCGGGGCCTGCTGAAACGAGAGCATCTCGTAGGGAATTCGGAGGTCCTTGTCGCCGATCATGTCCCAGAGAACTCCAAACAGCGGCTTGTAGTCAGGCGACGGCAGGTGCGTCGCGAAATACTTGGCGCCTATAAGGACGTCCACTTCGGGCGGGCCAAACTGACCGTAATCCTCGCCGTCGGTGAAAAGGAGATCCACGCCAACGTTTGGTTTCTGTTTCTTGAGCACGTCGCCCAAGGCAATGAACATCCCGACACCCGAAGCGCCGTCGTTGGCGCCCGGAACGGGCATTTTCCTCTCAGCTTCCGTCGCGGCGGACTCGGAAATCGGACGCGAATCCCAGTGGGTGAGATAGAGGATCCGCTCCTTCAGTTCTGGGCGGAATCTGGCCAGAATATTCCTAAGCGGGAGCTTCTTTTTGTCGGCCGTCGTGTAGGTAAAGCTCTGGACGATGACGGTATCTGCGCGCGCGCGCATCTGGCTGATTATCCAGTCGCCGGCTTTTTTCGCGGCGGGCGTTCCGGGTACGCGAGGTCCGAATTCGACCTGCGCTTTCGCGTAGTCGTACGCCGCGGATCCACTGAAGGTGGTGGAGATGGACGCGCTGCCCGCCGCCGGTTGGGCAGCGCTTCCCTTCTGGGAATCGCCCCCACATGCGGTGGCGAGAAACAGAAACGCGAGAACGATCATTGGCCTCACTTGAACTCCCCGGCGTAGAACTGAAGGTGCATCACCGCGCTCAGCACGGTCTGCGTGAAGCGGCGGTTAAGGTTACGGTCGAAGCTCTCGACGCGCGAGACCACGAAGCTCGATGAGAGGTTCTCCGCCACGTCGGTATCGGCGCTCATGCTGAAAGCGCGGCGTCCGTTGTCGGTGAGACGGCTTTCGCCGCTCAAGGCGAGCGGATTAATCACAAAATTCTGACCCTGACTCTTCTGGTAGCTGACTCGGGTGCGCAGATCGCTGCGCGGGTTCCAGTCCGAGGGCAGTCTCCACGGCTTGGCGACGTCGATGCTGAAATCGGAGTTGTCGCCATTGCTGGTCAGGCCCGGCTTGTCGTCGAGACGCTTGGAGAGGGAGAACCCAACCGTGCTCGAAAGCGGACGAGCGCCTGCGAACACGATCGATCCGCTCATGGGGTAGCTCCGGATGCGAAATCGTCCGCGATCGTCGGTGATTTCTCCGAACAAGGGCTGGGTGCCGTTGAATTGCGTCGTCTCAAGCACGCGCGCGTTGGCCCCGAGGCTCGAGATTATCGCGCTGAGCGCGGCGGGCCTGCCGGTCCACCGGAAGGAGACATCCGGAAACACGATCTGGGTCCCGTCCACGACTTCCTGGGCCGACTGGAATCTCCGCGTCCAGTTGCGGGTGTTGATGCGCTGGTATCTGCTGGCGATACTCGCGCCGAGCGGAAGGTTCAATGATTGATTCACGGAGAGCTGAGTGACGAGGCCGACGCTCGTGGCGAGCTCGCCACCGAGCTCGCGGAACGAATCGATCCCTCCGACTGCGAACTGGTAGCCGAGTGGTGCCGCAACGGCGCTTCCGTCGTAGACGGAAAGCACGCTTCGGTTGAAGTTGACGTCGATGGGCTGCAAGCCGCTGAGGAAGCCGCGCAGGAAGCTGTTGCTGTCGGTGTACAGCTTCACCGCGCGTGGGAGGTCGAGGGTGAGGCCCGCGGTCGTCGTCTGCGAGTTACCGAGCCGGCGCGGAATGCGCAGGCTGCCGGTGCTATCGGGCTCTCGGGCGAAGCTCAGGGTGTTCGGGTCTCGGAGCATGTTGTACGAAGTTCCGAAATCCAGCCTCGGCCTGAACCATGATGTGATTGGCGGAGAGATGTTGATGCCCGCCTGCATCGCCCGCTCGCGCTCGAGGCCGGTGTCGAACCCAGCAAGTCGATCGCGATCGCTCGTGGCGACTACGCCGAGTGGAGAATCACCGCCGTACCCGCGTAAGTCGCGAATCGAGGTAAGATCCCAACGGATGGACGCGGCCTTGAACGGATGGAAGACAAGGCTGCTCCCATTGCGCCAGGTGCGGTTCCGCCCCTGCACGGGGCGGGCGGTGTCGTCGGGCGCCATAGCGGGTTTGAGGAATGAAACCCGGTCGTCGTTTCCGTTGTTGAATACACTCGTTAGGTGCAGCTCACTCGGGGACCAGCGCGACATGTCCGGCAGCAATGCCCGCGACAGATTGAAATCGACTCCGACTGCAAAATTCTTTGCCCTGCCGTCCTCGTACTCGCTTCGGGACGCGCCGGTCGTATATGAGGAGCTGAGCGCGAGGTTATTCAGAATCGGCGCCCAGGCCGAACCGGTCATCGGTTTCGTGCGCCGAACGCCAAGGGTGATGGAAGTTGCAGCAGATCGAGGTGTGCGCAAACCCTGTACGGCGTCCGCGAGGATATCGGTTTGTGAGACGTAGTAAGGCTGTTCGGACGCCGACGTGTAGTTGACGGTGAAAGGAATCGACAAGCCCAGCGATGCCGGCAGCAGCTTCTCGAGATGAAACGCGGAGCTGATGTTCCAGCTGTTGTCGGTGATGAACGTCGGCTGCTCTGCCAGCTGCCTGAAGTTGGGATCGCGCCTGCTGGCGTTTATGCGGATGTCGGCGAAATCGCTGGCGACGACGGTGAGTCCGACCTGGCCGGCAAAGCCCGTTTGATTGACGGCGCCGGCGAGCCTGATGTCGTCGACCCACATCTCGAGCGTATCCGTCGGAATGATCGGATTCGCGCCGGGTGGAGTGGGAACGCGAATCATCCCGACCGCGAGCTCCTGCACGGCTGCGAGGTTTGGCGGACTCACACCCGGGTCGATCGTGTAGACGATGTAACCGCTATCGCAGGCGGCGAAGCGGGCAGTCGGCGGTGTTCCCGCGGGCAAAGGAGTGTTCTCGATCAACGTCGAATCCAGTCCTTTGCAGGTGTTTCGCTGCGTGCCCTGCAGGTACGAGTTCTGGATCTGCGCCCTCAGAGCGAAGAGACGACTGAAATCGATCCTTATTTCGGGCAGCCATGCCTGCTGGCCTGGTCCGAAATTGAGGGGCGTGCGATACATGTAAAAGTTGTTCGCGTCGCGGGCGATCTTGATGTAGAACTGGAGCTCGCCGTCTGGACCCCATCCGCTGCTGACGCCGCGAGCCCACACCCTCAGCTCCTTGTAGCCCATGAAATTCTTCTCGCCTTCCGGGAATCGGTAATACGATTCCGCCCGGTCGAAGGGGGCGACGTCGGTCGCGGTGAGACGCAGCGACCGCTCGTTGACCTGAACCAGCCCGGGCTGATACGCAATCGTTTTGCTCGTCGGCGCATCCGTAACGCCTGGCGGAGACACATACGATATCGCGCCGTTACGAACGTTCCGGTCCTGCGTGCCGACAACTCCGGTATGGACCGCTCCGAATGTCGACTGATCGCCGGCAATGCCGTGCAGAGTTTTGTCGCTCGTCTTGAGCCAGGGTGCGCCGGTGAGGCGGAGCCGCGCGAGCGGCACCGTGCTGAACTCATCGTCCGACAGGCCGGGTCCGGAGATCATCGTGATGCGCAGCGCGCGGGCGCGACGGAGCAACGGACTGCCGAGAGAGTCATCGGGCGTGCGGAACGGAATGCGAAACAGTACCCAGCAGACGTCCGCGCGCGGACCGCGGGGCTGGCCGGCCAGCTGAGGTGCCGTGCTGCACTTCCCTGTGCGCGTCTGCCTGGTGGTGTCCGCGAGATTGACGACGTACCGGTACCAGCGCTCCTGATCGCGCTCCGCGGTAGTCAGGTTCAGAACGTTGTCCGCGTCGATGTCTTCTTCGTCGAGGCGATTGTTGTTGATCGTGCAGTTCGTCTTGGAATCCCCAAGCACCTGCCGAACAGCGTATCCGCCCCTGCACGTCTTGGCGGAGTAAACGGTCTCGATGCGGGGCGCTACTCCTGGAACCGTGTCGTACACGACGACTAGAGTGTCGACGACATCACCGGCCAAACCATTGTCGTTCGTCGCGACGTTGAAGGCGCGCGAGAACGGATCGCGCTCGCTGTCGAGAACGTCCAGTCCCTGAATTTTTTTTCCGCGATACGTCGTGTCGCGCGTACCAGGTGTCGATCCCGCCGTGACGAACATCGTGTCGGGTCCGAACGCTACCGAGTTCTCGGATATCTCCCCAAAATCGAATACGAGCGTGGGACTTTTCGCTCGTGAAATGGTAGTGGGAATCTGCGCCCAGAACTCGAGATTCTCGGCGTGCGAAATGTCAGTTCCGCTCGGTCCGAGCACGGTCCGAACCGACCGCCAACGCCTGCCAGGGAGAGTGTTGGGAACCGTCCAGCGAAAAACGCTCGTGAGATTGTCGAGCTGACCTCCGACCGCGAGTGGATAGAGCGTGAGCCAAAGCAGCTGCTCGGGACCAGCGAGCCCCGTGCCGACCTGGGACACCAATGTGTCGATCTGGTCGATGGTGTAACGAACCACCTTGCCGTCGGCGTCGACGCCGTTCGTTTGCCAGGCGAGCGTTGCCGCGCGGTTGAGATCGAAGGCAGTTGGTCCGAACAGGGCGGGAATTTTCACGCCGAGCGCGGGCTGGCTGCTGAAATACCACTGCGGATCACTCAGAGAGACGGCGAGCCCGCCCTCTCCCTCGAAGGATTCCAGATATGCCTGCTGCGAAGCGTTCGTCTCTGGGCGGCTTCCGGCGAGCTCGGCGGAGAAGCCGATGCGGGAAGGAATCGTCGTCGCGCCAAACGGAAGCTTCGACACGAGACTCGTGAGGGGCTCCGCGTCGAAGCTGAATAGCGCGCTGACGCCGGCAACGAGTGACGCCGCCGGCTCGAAGCCGAGCGGCGGCCGGGTGAAATTCGTTCGCTGGCTCTGGGAGATCGCCGTGAAATTGATCTGCCCGTTGTCGAACGGCAGCTCCGCGGTGGCGCCGAAGATGGAGGTGGGACTCTCCTCGAATACGGGATTCTCCTCGTATTGAACCGACACCTGTCGTGGTCGGGGGAACAGCGTGTCGGGTCGATTGAACGAAACCCGTCCGAGATCGTAGTCGACCGAGTAGTCGGTTCCTCTGGTGAGTGGAATACCGTCGACGAGCAATCTCTCCGAGTTTGGCCGCACCTGGACGGTGCCGAGCATCAGCGTGCCTCCCTCGCCACTTCCTTCGGCCTGATAGCGAACGCGGATGTGATAGACGGCCTCGGGTCGCTGAGCGGAGCGAACGTATTCCGGGGGCGTGGTATAAACGGTGTCGTTGGTTGGATTTCCCGCGGTCGCGAGGCCGTTCGATGCAAACGGTTTCGCCGAGGGGAATATCAGGAACTGGTCCCGAATGGTGCGCGAGCCCGGCGAGCCGAGGCTCAGCTCGAAGTTCGGATCACTCGGCCTGGGCCAGATGCGATTCTCCAGATCGAAGCTCGAGCTGTTGGTGCTCTGGGCGAGTCCGAAAAGCTTGAGATAAGTGTCAGCGGTTCCGGCGACTGGTTTCTCCTGGTCCTCGCTGCTCCCAGTCACGATTTTGAGCGTGACGCTTTGGCGCCGCAGGTCGGAACCGCCGAGCCGATACACGCTTCTGATTTCCCGATCGAACGCCGGGTCGCCTGGCTGCACGTCCGGATCCCAGATCAGATTGGCAAATTGGTCGCGCGTTGGCGTGAACGAAAGGTCGGGCGTGCCGCCGGTCGCCGTGTAGATGGTGTCGCGCCCATTGACGCGAACGCGGTAGGCGACGACAAGGCGCTCGTTGTTGAGGGCGAGGGGGCGCACCAGCGCGATCCAGAGCAGCGATGGATCCGCGTAGTAGTCGACACCTTCGCGGAGGTACTCGTAGACCTGACCACGTCTCGAGCGCGGATTGCCGAGGAGTCGAAACTGCGGACCGCTGGGATTCGGCGGCTGTCCACCGATTAGAAGGCGATAGAGAAATATCTTGGTGGGCCGCAGCGTATCGGGAAGCGACGCGGACAGCGCGGCCATGCGCCTCGTATCGAGAATGTCGACGTTCGGATACGCGCTTCCCAGGAGCTTCGGGTCAATCGTGAAGAAGAAGCGACGGGGCTCGAACTGATAATCCTCGATCTTCCTGTCGATCGCCTGGAGAGTGCGATCGCCGACCGTGAAAACGTGGTCGCGGACGATGTTTCCCTTCTGCTGCGCGAGAATCGTCTTCAGGCGCATCGAGCCCAGCTTCATGACGCCCTGAACACCGTAGTTGCCGCTCGGTATGCCGGCCGTGATGTAGCGCGAAGTCGGGGGCTGGAATGTGACGTTCCCCAGCTCGAGACGCTGCAGCACCTCGTTTCCCTTTCCTTCGTAGTAGATAGAAATGTTGTTCGAAGCGTCGAACTCACGCTGGGTGTCGTAGTCGAGATTCACGTGAACCCGATCCGCGACGGTTCCTCCAGATTTTGCGGCGAACTGAAAGTCGACCAGAGGCTCGAACGCGCTCCGGCAATTAGCGCTTGGATCAAAGAACAAATTCGACGAGCACAGCGCGCTCTGGTTCTTCTCGCCGCGAAATTCCAGACGTCCATCCAGCTGAAGTCCGAGATCTGCATACTCGCCGAGAATCGGGACGGGCTTGGGGGTAACACTCGGCTTCGGCTTGAGGGGCAGATCGCCCGGATACGACGGTGCTTGCGCGGAGGTCGCGAAGTTGCTCGTCGCAACCTGGCCCCACACCGCCTCGAGGATTGTGCGCATGTTCTGCTGAAAGGCGGTGGCGCGCGCGGCCTCGATCTGGGCCTGCGCCTGGCGAAACGCTTCCCTGTCCCCGCGGGAGAGAACCGACGGCAGCGTGAACGGGAGCGTGTCGCGTCCGAGTCGGAGGCGAATCCCAGGTGTGCCGGGCGTCCCGGTTGGCGGAGCCGGCTGAGCAGGTGTGACCTTCGTCGTGTCGCGCGGGTCCTGCGCGCGCGCAGTCGAGCTCACGACACAAAGCGTCAAAAGCGCGCCGATCACGAGCGTGAAAGTCGGTGCGCTGTGCCCGATCGAGTGAGTGGAACTCGTTGTCTGCGTGTCGCTTACCCTAGAGCGCACGGTATATTTCACTCTGTGAAGATACTGCACCGCTACGTTCTAAAGGAACATGTAGGCCCGCTCACTTTCGCCCTCACCGCGCTCACTTCGATCCTGCTGCTTCAATACATCGGCAAGCATTTCGGAGAGCTGGTCGGCAAGGGTTTGCCGACGCTGGTGATCGCGGAGTTCTTCGGGTTATCGGTGCCGTTGACCGTTGCCCTGACGCTGCCGATGGCGGTGCTCGTGGCAACCCTGTACGCGTTCAGCAGGCTGGCGGCGGAGAACGAGATCACCGCGCTCAAGGCAAGCGGGGTGAGTGTAATCAGCGTGCTCAAGCCGGTGTTGTGGGCGGCCGCGGGCGTCACTGTGGTGATGATCTTCTTCAACGACCAGGTTCTCCCGAGATCCAACCATCGGCTGGCGACGCTGCAGCGCGACATCGCCCAAAAAAAACCAACGTTCGGACTGCGTGAGCAGGTGATCAACGAGGTCAGTCCCGGCAAATTCTATTTGCGCGCAGGCCACCTCGACGAAGCGTCGAACATGATGCGCGAGGTGACGATTTATGACATGTCCGACCCGACGCGCCGGCGTACAATATTCGCCGACAGCGGCAACATGGGCATGAGCAAGGGCATGACAGACCTCGAGCTCACGCTTTACAAGGGCAACATGCAGGACGTTCCCACGAACAACCCCGACGAACTGCAGCGGCTCTACTTCAACGTAGATCTCGTGCGAGTCCGTGGTGTGGGCAACCAGTTTCAGAAGACGACGGCCGATTCCTACAAGAGCGACCGGGAAATGACTGTGTGCGAGATGCAGGCGGCGCAGGACAAGGCGCGAAAGGAGCACGCGCTGGCGCGCAAGGCCTTCGAGCGAACACTGGCGTCGCTCCGCAAGGCGAAGGCGAAATTGAGCCAGGAGGTGCTGGATGAGGATCCAAGTGAGCCGTGGGATGTCGGGCTTGGCCGACTGTACTGCAGCGCGATCGCGTCGCTCAAGCCCAAAATGGCGCGGGCGCAGGCTCCGCCGCGCGCCTCGGGAGGACAAATAAAGCCCACGGGACAGGCGCCAGACGTTGTACAGAAGCCGGGACCCGTCACGCGCCCACCGACACCGGAAGTCGCCAACCAGCTCGCTGCGATCGAGATGCAAACCGCCAGGCTCGATGAGAGCGCGCAGCAGATGAACGCGTACGGCGTCGAGATCCACAAGAAGTTCGCGCTGGCCGTCGCGTGCTTCGTGTTCGTGCTGCTCGGCGCGCCGATCGCGCTGAGGTTTCCGCGCGGAGGAGTCGGACTCACCATTGGAGTAAGCTTGTTCGTGTTCGCGCTCTATTACGTCTGCCTTATCGTGGGAGAATCGCTGGGCAAGCGTGGACTCATGCCAGCGGTTGTCTCGATGTGGATGGCAAACGTCATCTTCGCGTTGATCGCGCTAGTGTTGGTGGCGAAGATGGGCAAGGAAGGAAGCACCGCCCGCGGCGGCGACATGAAGGAGATGTTCGACTCGATTCGCGGATGGGTACGGTCGAAGGTCGGCCGCAAGAAGCCCGTGGCCCAGCCCGAGAGAGCCGCGGCTTGACCAGAATCGTGCGGGCGCTGGACCGCTACGTATTTACGGAATTCTGGAAGATCTTCGTGACGACGGCGCTCGGTTTTCCGATTCTGATCATCATCATCGACCTCACGGACAATCTCGACAAGTATCTCGCTCAGCACCTGAGCGCGGGCCGGATTGCGCTCAGCTACCTGTACTGGCTGCCGGACTCGATGTTCATGATCCTGCCGGCGGCGGTGCTGTTCGCCACGGTATTCTCGATTGGCGCCCTCACGCGGCACTCGGAGATCACTGCTGCCAAGGCATCGGGAATCAGTTTTTACCGCTTCATCGCGCCAATTTTCGTGGGAGCGATGATCGCGACGGTCCTGGGACTCATAATCGGCGAGCTGGCGCCGATCACCAATAAGAGGCGGATGGACATCCTGCAGGGTACGCTCACCACGGTCACCTCCGACCGATACAATTTTGCCTATGCAGCGGATCGCGGACGCATCTACAAGGTTGGCGCGCTGCACCTGGTGGTGCCATCGATCGAAGGAATGGTGATAGAGCGCAAAGGAAACGGACCGGACTATCCGTCCTACATCATCTCGTCGAACAACGCCAGCTATCGAACCACGCAGGGATGGCTACTGAAGGCTGGCGCGATGCATCTTCTTACCGACTCGATGCAAAACCTCACTTTCAGTTTTGATTCGCTGGTCGATCGGCACTTTACCGAGCAGCCGAAGCAGCTCACCCTCACCCAGAAGGCTCCGACCGACATGGGCTTCCGCGAGCTGGGGAGGTTCATCACGTCCATGGAAAGATCGGGAGCCGAGGTGAACGAGCTGCGCGTGGAGCGGATGCTGAAGCTCGCAATCCCGTTCACGTGCATGGTCATCCTGCTGTTCGGCGCGCCGCTGGCGACGAGCACGCAACGCGGTGGCGCGGCGTACGGGGTCGGGCTGAGTCTGGCGACGACGGTAATATTCCTGATGCTCATTCAGTTGATGAAAGGCATCGGCGGCAAAGGAATGATTCCAGCAGATCTGGCAGCGTGGCTTCCGAGCATCATATTCGGCGTGGTGGGAATCATACTCTTCGCACGCGTGAGAACTTGATCGGAGATCCGCTCCGCCCTTTTCGGAAAGTTGGGGACTGGAGCTACTTCCTGCGCGACATCGGACGCGCCTTCAGGGATCCGAAAACCTACGGCCCTGAAACGATTCGCCAGATGCGGAACATCGGCGTCGATTCGCTGCCGCTCGCCGCGATCGTCGCGGCATTCATCGGCGCAGTCACCGCGTTTCAGACGCGATATCAACTGTTCGGTGGCGTGCAGCTCTCGGTCGTCGGCCTGATCTCACGACAATCGATCATCCTCGAGCTCGGCCCATTGCTCACCGGTCTCGTTCTGACGGGACGCGTTGGCGCGCGCATCACCGCCGAGGTGGGGACGATGCGCGTGACCGAGCAGATCGATGCGCTGGAGACACTGGCCTACGATCCAATCGCCTACCTGGTGGTTCCCCGACTGATCGCGGCGCTGGTGATGCTCCCGGTGCTGACCATCCTCGCCAACGCGATCGGTGTCGGGACGGCGATGTTGACCGCCATCACTGCGACGGACGTCACGAGCGCGGACTTCTCGGCGGGCCTCAGACTGTCCTTCACGCCGTTTCAGATAGTGTATAGCCTCATCAAGGCGACTATATTCGGGGGCACGATAGCCTTCTTCTGCTCCTATGAGGGCTACACCGCAAACGTCGGCGCCGAAGGCGTCGGTCGCAGCACCGCTCAGGCAGTGGTCGTGACGTCGGTTGCCATCCTCGTGTTCGACGCGCTCATCGCGCTTCTGCTCGCCCCTTACCTCCAGGCATGAAGAAAAGAGACGAAGTGCTGGTTGGCCTCATAGTCACGGCTGCGATTGTGGTGACGGTGCTCGGCTCGCTCTGGCTCGCGCGCGGTGGCCTGTCGAAGGGCTATCCGCTTTACGCGAAATTTCCGTGGGGCGCAGGACTGAAACAGGGGCAGCCGGTGCTGCTGGTGGGAGTGAACGTGGGCTACGTGGACGAAGTCAACCTGCATATGGACGGTATTCTCGTCACCACGCTGCGCATCCAGAACGACTACACGGTGCCTGTCACGAGCAAGGCCGCCGTGGTTCCGAACGGTATCTTCGGCGACCAGGCGGTGGCGCTCACTCCTTCGAAGCCCGACGCACGGTCTTTCAAGTCCGGGGACACGATTCCTATCGGGCCATCCACGCCAGGCATCGCCGAGCTGACGACCAAAGCCGACTCGATCACCCGGTCAGTCAACGCGATGACGTCGGCGCTCGAGCACGAGATGGTGGCCGGCGGCGGAATACGGGATCTGCGGAACACGATCTCAGCCACGAATCGCATGGTGAATGAGCTCGCCGCGGTAGCATCGGAGCAATCACGTCAGCTGACAGCGACGATGACATCACTGCGCCGCGCCACCGGCGCGATCGACCCCGCGAAGGTGGATTCGACGCTCACGAATTTCCGCAGCGCCAGCGCAAACCTGGCGGCGATGAGTACCGACCTCAAGCAAACGACGACCAAGCTCGATGCGATAATCGCGAAGGTCGACAGCGGAAACGGAAGCGCGGCGAAGCTGCTGAACGATCCCGGCGTGTACAACGACGTGCGTCAGCTGCTCCAGCGGATGGATTCGCTCGTGGCCGACATCAAGAAAAACCCGAAGCGTTACATCAACGTAAAGGTTTTCTAGCGAGGACAGGCTTCGGCCGGTGCACGCGCGGCGGCGGCTGTCGCAGCTGCCACCGAATTCTGAAGGTCGCCGCAGCTATCACCAACAGGGCGCACAGCTCGACGTAGACTTTCTCCCCGTCGAGAAAGTCGATCGGAGCGTCCTTGAGGTTGGGATCGGTCAGGATCCCGTGGACAAAAAAAAGAGCCGCCGTGGCGTAAGCCGTGTAATGAAGCGTCTTCCATTTCTTTCGCCCGAGCTCGCGCCGGTAGTACGACGTGACGACGACAAAGGCGAGAGAATAGAGCGCGAGCGCGCCCAGCACGTTGATCCACGGCTGCTTCGGCGCGTTAACCGGATAGAGGATGTCAACCAATGTGAACTTCGCCGTGGCCGAGAAGACGATGATCACGGGGTGAACGGCGGCGATCGCCAGCGCGATGTAGGCCGTCCAGTTGTGGATCTTGAAGGTATTGATCCGCCGGTGGGGCCAGCTCCTGACCGGATTGTACTTCACGGACATCACAAGGCCGATCAGAATGTTGAGCGTGAGTAGCGTCATCGCCGCGAGGCCGAAGTAGCTGGAGAGCTCGATTGCTGTCATCGATTGATGTTATCGGGGGATCGCTTGGTCTGACACCGTCGCCGACCCGAGAGTTCATAATGAAAAAGCCGGCGGAACGAATCCCGCCGGCTTTTTTTCCTGCCGAGAGTCAGTCGCGGCTGAATCTAATCAGCCGCGACCGACATTTAGAACGAGTACTTCAGCTGCATCTGGAGCGCGTAGTTCGACTGCGGATTCTTGGTGTTGAATTGCTGGAACGGAGTGAAGATGAAAACCGACTGTGCGCCGTTCGCCCACTTGAGCGGCTGACCGGCCGTGTTCTGCACAGCGCTGCGGCGGGTGAGGAGACTCGGGCTGTTGCTGCTGCCGAGGTCCTGCGCGCCCCAGTTCTTGTTCAACAGGTTGAGGAAGTTAAAGATGTCCAGCTGGAGGATGAAGTTGTGTCCCTTCAACGTCGGCAACGACTGACGCACCGATGCGTTCATGAACTTCGTCCACGGCGTACGGCACGAGTTGCGCTTCATGATATGTCCGCGCTGCGAATTGAGGCACTCGTGCGCGGAGATGAACGCGTCGAGCGAATCCGCCTGCATGGCCGGAGTCAGGTTTCCGTTCTGCTGGAACAGGATCTCGGATGCCAGGTGCGCATCGGTGGGAACGTACACGAGATCGTTGGCCGTCGAGCCGTCGCCGTTGATGTCGCTGCCGTAGACGTACTCGAAGGGCACGCCCGATTCACCGACGAAGCTGACTGACACGTCGGTCTTCGATGCGAAGCTATACGTACCGCCCGCGATGACACGGTGCGGGACATCGAACTTGGAAGGATAGAGATCCTGCGCATCCTGCCGGCCCGAATAGGAGCGACCGAAGGACCAGTTCGAGAAGGCGACCGACGAAGTCAGATCCCAGACGTCGTACGATCTGCCGTAAGTGTAGGCGAGCGATCCCTCGAACGAGTCGGAGAATCGTTTCTGGAGCTGCGTCGTGTAGCTGTACGCGTAGTCGTGGGTCTTGGTGTTCGAAAGATTGATGACGTCACCAAGGGTCCGCGCAGTGCCAGGGACAGGCTTGCGCGTGGGGATCGGCGCACCGGCGGCGGACGGAATGTCGCCGTAAAGCTCACGACCGTTGCGGTCGGTGCCGATCGGATTGTCAACCAGACCGATGTTCTGGTAGTAGAAGTTCGCGACGGAGCGGGTGTACAGCCCCTCGAACGTAGCAATCACGTTCCACGGAAGGACGCGATCGTAGCCGAGGGAGCTCCGCCACACCGATGGGAACTTGAGATTCGGGTCGACGGTGTTGGCAGTGATGTTCGGCGTGTTTGCCGAAGCCACGCACGCCTGTGCCGGCAAAGTGCCTGCATTGGGCATTTGTGGAGCAGTCGCCATGTTGGGGCAGACGAGGTTGCCGTAGCCGTTGACGCCCGAGTTGCCGAACAGGTTGCTCAGCCAGACGTAGGCGGGGCGACCCACGAACACGCCGGATCCTCCGCGAAGCTGGTTTCGCTGATCGCCCGTGACATCCCAGTTGAAGCCGAAGCGTGGCGACCACTGTTTGACGTTTCGCGGAACGTCAACGGTGTTGATGCCCAGCGTGCTCAACACATCCGGATTCTGACCAGGATTCGACGTAAGGCCAGGCATGTCGAGGCGGATGCCGAAGGTCGCGCTCAGCCTGCTCGTCGCCTGCCACTCGTCTTCTGCGTAAAAGCCCAGCGTGCGGGCCTTGAAGTGAGCCGCTCCGTCGGTGTTATCCAGCTTGATACCGAGCGTCGCGGCGCTCGGTCGGTTGGCAATGAGCGAGTCCAGCGTGCCGAAAGTGAAGTTACCGAGCGAATTCTGGGAGAAGAGGTTCCGAACCTTGAAGAACTCGTTCTTGGTGCCGACCGTGAAGCGATGGTTACCGAGCGGGATCGTGTAGTTGTCGGTGAGCTCGAAAATATCCTGGTCCAGCTCGTTGCCCTGCGAGGAATTCTCGGTACCGGCGGTCATAGACCCTGTGCCGCTGTTTGCTTCATTGGTCGTGCGCGAAATGCGGACGAATGGCGCCTGAAGCGGCGTGATGCGCTTGTCACGGATTTTCGTGAGCCCGATCAGAAACTCGTTGTTCGAGCCGTTGTTGAAGCCCGAGAAAACCTGAGCCAGATAGCTGTTCGTCACCGACTGGAAGTTGTAGCCGTTGTTCGAGAGGGAGAGAACAGTAGGGCTGCGGCTCAAAATGTCCTGCTGACCGTTGACGTAGTTGTAGCGCGCTACGATGCGGCTGTTGGCAGGAAGATTGATGAGGTCGAACCTGGCGAACATGTTGGCCAGAGGATTTTCGTTCTTCACAATGCCACCGATGCCCGGGTCGGCGAACCCGTACTGATTCATGAGAATGTTTCTCAGGCTGTCTACGCTCGCCGCGCTGGCGGCGGCTCTTGGCAGAACACCGGCGGGTTGGCCGACGTAGGGCCCGGCCGCAGGCGCATTCTGCTGTTGCCACTCAGGGGCTATTGAGAAGAGAAGCCTGTCCCTGATGACGGGACCGCCGAGCCAGAAGCCTTCCTGCCGCTGCTGGAACGGGGCGGCACGAAGATAGTCAATATTGCGCTCGAGCTTTTCGTTGCGGTTCGCGTACGTCGCCGACCCATGGAGCTCATTCGAGCCGCTCTTCGTCACGGCGTTGACGAGGGCTCCAGTGAAGTTTCCCTGGCGAACGTCGAACGGGGAAAGAAGAACCTGATACTCCTTCACCGCCTCGAGCGAGATCTGCTTTGCGCCGGCCTGCCCACCGGGCTGGCCCGTTGAGCCAAGTCCGAATAGGTCGTTGGCGACCGAACCGTCGATCTGGATTCCGTTAAAGCGATTGTTCTGACCGCCGCCTGAGTTGCCGGGTCCTTTCGTCGAGATCTGCGGCGACAGCGCCACGAAATCCGTGAAGTTGCGGTTCAAGGTTGGGTAGCGGGCGATCACTGAATCGGTGATCGTTGTCTGCACGCCCTTGTGCGAGCTGGAAATTACTCCGCTCGACGCGCCCATCACCTGCACACCAGCGAGCTGCGCGGCCTGCGTGTTGATCGCCAGGTCAACTCGCGCGTTCTGGCCGAGCGCGACGTAAACGTCGGTGGTATCGCGTGGGGTGAACCCGATGCGGCGCGCAGTTACAGTGTAAGGGCCACCAACTTCGAGACCCTGGACGTAGTATCGGCCGTCGCCGTTCGTATTCGTCCCGGTGCGGGCGCCGGTGGAGCGGTTTCGGACTTCAATCTGGGCAGATTCGACCGGCTGACCCTGATCGTTCCGGACTGTACCGCTGATTGCGCCAGTGGTGACTCCCTGAGCAGATGCCGACGTGCTTACACAAACGGAAAAGGCCGCCGCTATCGCGGCGAAAAATAAACGAGCTCGATTCATTGACCGGACTCCTGGGGGCGAGAGACGAGGAAAAACGGGAAAGGACGGCTTGAGGACGCCCTGAGCTAGAAATCGCTGGGGCCTGGCCGATCAATTCTATGGCGAAGTGATAGCGTCATGCAAGAATCTTCTGTATCCGGTCTGTCTCAACGGAGAAACGATGATACGACCTCAGAAAACCTCTGACCGCGATCGGGTCGCGTAGTACACCGGGATGCCGAGCAGTATCACCCCCAGCACAACCAGGGTTGGAATGCGGCTGCTCGAGTCGACGATGGCGTTCCCGAGCAAGAGAATCGTCGCAACTATGAAGATGGCGGGAACTACGGGGTAGCCCGGCACCCTGAAAGGCGGCTGGTATCCCTGACGCCGGCGAAAGACGAAGATCGCCGCGACAGCCAGCGCATAGAATGGGACGATTGCAGTTACGAACGTGTCAGCCAGCTGCTCGAACGTGCCCAACAGGACGAAGACCACTCCCAGACCTGCCTCGAGCCAGATGGCGACACCCGGCGTACGAAATTTCTTGTGGACCCTGGCGATCGGTTTGAACAGGAGCCCGTCCGCCGCCATCGCAAAGAGAATCCGTGAGCCCGTCATCACGGATCCGTTGAGAGTGCCGAACGTGGAGACCATCACTGCGGCGGCAACGAATGCGACGCCAGTCGCTCCCATCAGCCTCTCTGCCACGTCCGCCGCGACGAGCTTTGAGTGCCGGATCTCTTCGACGGGCAGAACCGCGAGATACGCGACGTTCGCGAGGAGATAAAGCGCGATGATGATGAGAGTCCCGAAGATCAGAACCCGCGGAAGGTTTTTCTGCGGATCTTTTACCTCGCCGCCCACGAAGCTCACGTCGGCCCACCCATCGTAGACCCAGAGGACCGACACGAGGGCCAGTCCAAAGTGCGCAAGTGTGAAACTTCCGGCTGGGACAGCCGGCGTGAAATGACCGCCGGTGCGAGGCAGCCCAATCGCGATCGCGAGGACGATGATCAGGATCACAGCTCCGGTCTTCGCCAAGGTCGTGACGTTCTGGACGAGCGAACCCCACTTGATGCCGACGTAGTTGAATGTGGCAGTAAGAAGGATCGCTACCGCCGCCACGTAATGGACATAGGCGCTGTAAGGCGGCACTCGAGGGTCGTAGCCAAGCACGCGAATGAAGTACTCGGAAAAAGTCGTGGAGATCGCCCCCAGCGCTGCGGCGCGGATGAGAACGAGCTCCGCCCAGCCGAAAAGAAAGGCAGGCAGCCTTCCCCAAGCCTCTCGAATGAAGACGTAGACGCCGCCGGTACGTGGCAGCGCGCCTGCGATCTCGGCGAGTGTCAGCGCGCCACAGAGAGCGAAGACTCCGCCCGTAAGCCAGATCGCGAGAAGTGGCAGCGGACCGGGAAGCTTGTCCGCGATGCTTGCGGGGGACCGGAAAATTCCGGAGCCGATCGTCGAGCCGACGAGAACCGCAACCGCGCTCCACAATCCGAGGCGGCGCGGGAGCGATGAAGCGCGAGCGAACGCCGAGTCGGTCGTTGCGCTTGACGCGCCGTCGAAATCCGAGTCCATCATCCGGATACGCTAGTGCAAAGGCACTCTGTGCGCGAGTAGCTTTATGTCGCGGCGAATTCGCGCCGCATCGTCTCGCACATCTCACTTCCCGCAAATGAATCAGCCGCTGGCCGACGCGCTTTTCTGGATCGCGGCGGCTGCGTGCGTGGTAGCGGAGATCGCAATATTGCGGTCCACCTACGCTGCCCGGCGCGTCGTAAAATCGGATCTGGTGCCGGCTGCCTCGCGCGGTGGCGAGATAACGTGGGCGATCATTCCAGCCCTCATGCTGGTGTTTCTCCTGGCCGCAACGTGGCGAAGAATCGAAGCGCGAGACGCTCACATGCGGACGATGGATCATTCGGGTATGCAGCACTCGATGCCGATGCCCGGAATGACGCCCTCGCCACAGCCCTGAGATGCAAACCGTCAGACGACTCGGCTATCTAGCTCTTCTTCTAGGCTTCGCCCAGGTAGTCTTCGGCGCCATCGTGCGAATCACGGGCTCAGGATTGGGCTGCGGCGACCACTGGCCCGATTGCTACGGCTCGTTCACTCCCGCGCAGCACTCGCCCAATCTTCTGGTGGAGATCTCGCATCGGTATGGGGCCGCCGCACTGTCGCTCGCGATTTTGGCGCTCGCGATTACCGCCTGGCTGAAGCGGCGCGAATCGGGAGTCGGAGGCCGCGGTGGCGTTCTGCGCCCATCGGTGATTGCCGTGCTGCTGGTGGTGGTGGCTGCGCTGTTCGGCGCGGTGACGGTGAAGATGGAGCTGAATCCGGTGGTAGTCGCGACGCATCTCGCGATCGCGATGTCGCTGCTTGCCGTGCTGGTAGTAATAGTGGTAAGGGCCGGTGGACTCGGAGCCAGGATGAGCGCAGGGAGTCAGCGGACCTTTCGCTCCGCCCGCGCGGCCGCCGGACTGACATTTCTGACGCTGGTGTTTGGCGCGCTCACGGCCAATACACCCGGCGCCGCAGCGGCCTGCCAGGGTTTCCCGTGGTGCACGTCGATCGCAGAACACGGGCTGCCGCTCTGGATACAGGTGACACATCGCATCATAGCCTTGCTGCTTCTCGGGCATCTGATCGGGATTTCGATAGGAGTGCGGAAGCGGGGCGAGTCCAAACCGATTCGAAACGCCGCATGGGCAGCGCTCGGAGTGGTTGTCCTCCAAGTACTGGTCGCCGGAGCAATGGTTGGGATGCATTTCCCGCCGTCGTTGCGCTCTCTGCACCAGGCGGTCGGCACGTCTCTCTGGATCGCGGTGATAGCGCTTGCCTCACTGTCTGTTGTGCGCACTTTCGCGAGCAATTCCGAAATCGTGCGCGAGTCCCCGTCTCGGGGCGAGTTTGCGACACCTGAAGGTGTGAGCACCTGATGGGAACCGTGGCGGAGGAGCAAGTGCAACAATCACTGTTGCGTGACCTGGTGATGCTCACCAAACCCCGCATCATCTCGCTCCTGCTGGTCACGACCGTCGCGCCGATGTTCGTGGCAGGGAATCCAGGCTGGCTGCTCGTGGTCGTGGTACTCGTTGGCGGCTATCTGATGGCGGGCGGGGCGAATGCGGTGAACATGTACCTCGATCGCGATATCGACACGCAGATGTCGCGCACGAGACTCCGTCCCATTCCTAGCGGGCGCATGGGGCCGCGCGCGGTTCTCGCTTTCGGCGTAGCGCTGGCCACCGCCGCGACATTTCTCCTCGCGCGCTTCACCAATGTGCTGGCCGCGGTCCTCGCACTGGGCGGATTTTATTTCTACGTCTTCGTGTACACGCGCTGGCTCAAGCGCACCACGCCGCAGAACATCGTCATCGGTGGAGCAGCGGGAGCGTTTCCTCCGCTCGTTGGCTGGGCCGCGATGACAGGAACGATCGACCTCACGGCAATCTATCTGTTCCTGATCATCTTTTACTGGACACCGCCCCATTTCTGGGCTCTCGCACTTCTCAAGCAGCGCGACTATGGAAAGGCCGGAGTTCCGATGGCGCCGCTGGTATGGGGCGAGCGCGAGACGATGCGGCAGATGATGTGGTACAACGTGATCCTGATAGCGCTGACGTTGCTGCCCGCGACATTCGGCGCGTTCGGAATCATCTACCTCATTTCCGCTGTCGTACTCGGCGGGATTCTGCTCGCCGGCGTGATCCGGGTCGCGGTGGCCAAAGAGTGGACCAAGCCAGCGTGGCAGGTCTACAAATTCTCGCTGCTCTATCTCGCGCTGTTGTTCCTCGCGATGGTGATCGATCGCAAGGTCCTCGGCTGATGCCGGCGCCCCAATTCGGAATCTCGGCGCAGCGGCCGACGCCGCGCGCACGTCCCGCAGTGGCGTCGCCGCGCCCGCTTAGCAGGTTGCTTCCGCGAATACGGCCGTATCTCGCGCGGCTGGTGATCGCTTTCGTCTGCCTGCTGGGCAGTGCGGCGATCGCTCTGGCATTTCCGCAAATCGTCCGGCGCCTGCTCGATGCAGCTTTCATATCGGCCGATTCCAGCCTGCTCAACCGCATTGCCGTCGGACTGCTGGTTCTGTTCGCCATTCAGGCGCTGCTCAATTTCGTCCAAGTGTATCTGCTCACCTCGACGTCCGAGCTGATAATCGCGCAGCTGCGAAAGGACCTCTTCGCTCGGTTGATCCACCTTTCGCCAGGTTTTTTCACGGAGCGCAGAACCGGCGAGCTCACGAGCCGGCTATCCGCTGACACGGCCGTTCTGCAAACGGTTCTGAGCTACAACCTCTCCGAGTTCGCCCGGCAGACGCTGTTCCTGATCGGCGGAATAATTCTCCTGACGCTCACACATCCGCGGCTGACGGCGACGACGCTCGCAGTCGTTCCATTGGTGGTGGGAACGGCGATTCTGTTCGGGCGGGCTCTGCGACGCGCGAGCACAGGTGTTCAGGATCGTGTGGCCGAGGCGACCGGAACGGCCGACGAAGCGTTCTCGCAGATCAGAACCGTCCAGAGCTTCACACGTGAAGACGAAGAGGTCCGGAGGTATGGCGCGCACCTGGTAGATGTGATCGCTGCGGCGATGCGCCGCGCCAGGATTCGAGGGACGTTTTTTGGCATCCTCACTTTTTGCGGGTTCGGAGGTGTGGTCGCGGTCCTCTGGCAGGGCGGCCGACTGGTGCTGGAAGGAACACTCACCGCCGGCGCTCTCGTTTCGTTCCTCCTCTACGCGCTGTACGTCGCTGGGGCTGTCGGCTCGCTCGCATCGTTGTTCGGCGCCTACCAGGAAGCAGTGGGAGCGGCACGCAGAGTCTTCGATCTGTTGGAGGCAGAGTCATCGGTGAAAGATCCAGTCGCGCCCCAACGGCTTCCGCGTCCACTGCG
>DATARP010000214.1:0-6970 GCA_036264075.1 Gemmatimonadaceae bacterium | reverse complement strand
TTTTCACCTCGGCGCCTGCCACAGGCGTGCGCGGATCCGTGGTATGGCCGCGGCATCTTCGATCGGGTGTCCAACCCCGATGAGTTCAAGGGTCAGCGCATCGTGATCATCGGCGGCGGCGACTCGGCATTCGACTGGGCGCAGCAGCTTCGCGAAAGGGCGAAGGAAGTCACGCTGGTTCACCGGAGCGACAAGTATCGGGCGCACGGCGCGACAGTAGCGGACGTTCAGGCTGCCGCGACGGCTGGACGGACCACGCTGCTCCCGTTCCACGAGCTGCACGATGTTCGGTCGGAGGGCGACCGACTCACCGGGATTACGGTGCGAGAGGTGAAAACGAAAACCACACGCGACATCGACGCCGATGCGATCCTCCCCATGCTCGGCTTCCACAGCGACATCGGCGCGCTCGCGGAGTGGGGGCTGAACTGCGAGAAGGACGAGATCATCGTCAACAGCCTGATGGAGACGGGACGGCCGGGAATCTACGCGGCCGGCGACATCACGACCTATCCCGGAAAGCTAAAGCTGATTGCGACGGGGTTTGGCGAAGCGGCCACTGCGGTGAATCAGGCTGTGCACTGGATCTATCCCGAGAAGAAAGTGAATCCGGGCCACAGCTCCAACATGGCGATTTTCGGACAGAAGGACGACTAGTTCGGCTCGTCGAGTGGGCCGGCCACAGGCATGGCTTGAGCTCGTCGCTCATCAGTCGTCGAGCGCGTGAGAAGGATCCAGGTCAGCGTCCCCGTCCCTATCGTCACCGCCATGTCCGCGATGTTGAAGGTCCAGAACCGGTGCGAGTCTATTCCAATGTCTATGAAATCCACCACCCCGCGCGGAGAGCGGATTCTGTCGATGAGATTTCCGACGGCGCCGCCGCAGATCAACGCGAGCGAAGTGATCTGAATCTTGTCGCCTTGAGAGCTTTGCTTGTACATGTAAGCCAGCACGACGAGCGTCGCGAGCGATAGCAGCGTGAACCACCAGCGTGAGGATGGGCCCAGTGAAAGGCTCATCGCGCCTCCGGAATTGAAGGCGAGCGTGAATCGAAGGACGTCGTCGAGGATATTCCGCGGCACGTACGGAGTCAGCGCCGAGACGGCGAATCTCTTGGTCGCAACGTCCACCAGGACGACCATGAGAAAGATCGTCCAGAATCTATTGGCTCTTTGGGGCATGAATCTCGTTGGAGTGTTTGAACCCTACGGCAGAAAGCGGTATACCGTTTCGCCATTGGGATTATCCAGAGCATTATAGATTCCAGTACGCGAAACACCAATCGACGAGGCGGAATGGCGAGACAGACCCCGGGCAGGAAGCCGACAAAGGACCCCCTTCATTATCACCTGATCGGAATCGGGGGCACCGCGATGGCGTCGCTCGCCGGGCTGCTGAAAGCTGCTGGCCACAAGGTGACAGGCTCCGACCAGAATGTGTATCCACCCATGTCCACCGGCCTCGAGGAGATGGGGATAGCATACGTACAGGGATACCGTCCGGAGAATCTCTCCTCGAATCCCGACATCGTCGTGGTCGGCAACGCAATCTCGCGCGGAAACCCCGAGCTCGAAGAGGTCCTGGTCCGGAAGCTCCGCTACACATCGGCGGCCGCTACCATAAAGGAAGAGTTCATCTGGGGCCACCACTCGCTGGCCGTAGCGGGCACACACGGAAAGACGACAACCACGTCGCTGTTGGCGTGGACGCTCGAGTCGGCGGGACTCAACCCCAGCTTTCTGATCGGCGGAGTGGCCGAGAATTTCGGAACGTCGTACCGGCTGACCGACTCGAAGTATTTCGTGATAGAAGCCGACGAGTACGACACTGCCTACTTCGACAAAGGTCCGAAGATGTGGCACTACCTCCCGGACACGGCGATAGTCAACAACATCGAGTTCGATCACGCGGACATATACCGCGACGAAGAGGCGTACAAGTTCGCGTTTGCCCGCTTCATCAATCTCATTCCGAAGAACGGAGTGCTCGTTGCCGGATGGGATTCACCCATCACGCGTGAGCTTGCTCCAAAATCCTTTGCGCCGGTCGAGTCGTTCGGTTACGGAGACGACACCATCAAGCCTCCGTCAGGCCAGGTTCACTGGCACGCACGCGACGTCGAATTCAGCGAGAGCGGAACCCGATTCCGTGCGTTCAGATCGAGCGAAGAATGGGGAAGGGTCGACACGCCGCTCGCCGGCGCGTTCAACGTGCGGAACGTGCTCGCGGTCATCGCCGCGGGCGAAGCGATCAAGGCGGATCGCGAAGGGGTGCGCGCAGGACTGAAGACTTTTGCCAGCGTGAAGCGCCGCATGGAGGTCCGGGGCGAGGTTCGCGGGGTGGCTGTGATCGATGACTTCGCGCACCACCCGACCGCAATTCGCGAGACGATCGATGCAATCCGGCAAAAGTACAAAGGCCGGCGCATCGTGGCAGTGTTCGAGCCGCGCAGCTACACGGCGCAGCGTCGCGAATTCCAGAACGACTACGTGAAAGCCTTTCGCGGCGCAGACGAAGTCGTATTCGCCTCACTCTTTCGCCCCGATCGATACACGAAGGAAACCGCGCTAGACCTCGAGCAGCTGGTGCGCGATCTCGCTTCGGCGGGCAAGGGCGCGAAACAGCTGAAGGACGCGAACGCGATCGTCTCCGATCTGGCGCCGCGGCTGAAAGAGCGGGACGTGGTGCTGGTGATGTCGAACGGTGGGTTCGACGGGATTCACCAGAAACTCCTGGATGCCCTTGCTTAGATTTTTTTTCGCGGATGTATAGGGGTGAGCTTTGCTGACCCCGCTTTCGCGAGCATCGCGAGCTTCAGCACCGTGTTCCAGTTGCGACCCGTGCACCGACCGACCTTCTTCTCGATGACAGCGTTGGTGACGGGCGATCGGCCCTGGCCGTTGGGGTAGAAAGCGTAGAGCTGCCGACCTTTGGCCCGAACTACCTCCGGACCCGAAATCGCCGCCTGAAGCGCGGCCACATCCTCGGCCCTCGGCGGACTCTTGAGCAGCATCACCACGAGATGTCCCGGATCCAGCTCCGCTTCCTTGCGGAAGGGATTCTGCCTGATGATGCTTTTCCACTCCTCGGGAGCGCGGACGAAGAAATCGATCTCGATCCCGAAGCGTTTGAGTGATTCTGCCTCGAGGAATCGTTCCAGCTCGGCACCGGTCCGCGCCCTGCTTCCGAACACCACATTTCCGCTCTGGAGGAGCGACCGGACGTCGTCAAATCCCAGCTTGGTGAGAAAATCGCGCAGGTCGGTCATGCCGACGCTGCGGTGCCCGCCGACATTGATGGCGCGGAGCAGGGCGATGTGAGTTGTCAGATTGACCAGCTACCGGTAAGCGACACGCGAAAAAAACTAAAGCAGTCGCTCCGCTGCCGCGAGTTCAGGCCCGCGACGAATGCTCTCCCTCGCCCCGCGCATTTCGACCGCGCGACGTTCTGTAGGGACGCTCCCACTCGCGAAGGTGATCGAGCAGGTAGTCGAGCGAGAAGATGTGACGCGAGTTGTCGGCCTTCCGCCTGAAGATCACCCGCGACCACCCACGCATCCCCGTCGGCGTGTACCACTCGCCATCCATGTGCAGCTTGTCCCCAGATATTGCGCGGATGAGGACGCGCTCATACTGCGACCGGGGAAGGACGCGCTCGGGGAAAAGGTTGTCCCAGGTGCAGAGCCGGCCCACGTCGTCGTAGCCCGCCGGGCGATCGTCGAGATCGAGCAGGGAAGGAGCGCGACCCTTCATCACCGAGCCGATGAGCCGCAACGTAAACGGATCAGAGTAACGTCGGATGTAAGGCCAGAAGTGTTTCGTGACCAGACCCGCGATTTCCCTGAGCGACAGGAAGCGTCCATCTGTAGTGGGCCACTTGTCGCGGTCGATGTCGGAGGTGAACGGGTTCTCCGGGAAGCAGTCGAAGCGCGCCAGCCATCCCTTGCGAGTGGTGTGCGGCATCGGACGGAATCCCCTTATAATCGGAATATCCGTCCTGTCGAGCATTCCTATCTCGTAGCTCGGCCAACGCATTACTTCGCGGACGATGCCCACAATCAGGGTGGCGGTCGCAATCATCAGTGGCGCGTCCGGCGTGAAATCGGCAGTGATCTCGATCCGGTCGCCGCGTGGCCTGACGCCGATTCCCGTCGACCGCCGGTTGGCGGCGAGGAGCATCACGGGGACCGGGAGGATGTGCGCCAGCAGGTAGGCCAGCTGCTCGACCGTTCTGGTCGATCCCTGTTCCGACTTTGGCACCTCGAAGGAGATGTTGTAGTGAGCGCTGAATCCGGCGAGCTGAACATCGGAGTCGTGCGCCTGCTCCCAGGCATCCAGCTCCTGCCGCACGAACAGGATCGCCTCCCAGAGGGAACGGCCCGCCCGGGCGGCGCAGCCGCGCTCGATCTCAATTACAGGTGTCGCGACCTCGATGACACCGGTATCGAAGTAGACCGCGCCGCCAGTGGGCAGATGATACGACTTGCCCTTCCGGTGCATCATCTTCGGGCGAATGAACCGGCGCGGGCTCCCGAAGGTTTCTTCGGGTCTGACCTGCACGCCATCCATGATCACGGCGAATTCGGCTTCCATGCCGATCGCCGCGAGCTGGATCCTCTCGCGAGTCGATGACTTGTTCTCTGGTCCCTTCTTTTTTTTCTGCTGCGCCATTCTCACCTTCTACCCAAAAGCCTTCTTCTTTCGCGAAGTAGTTCAGCAACGAGTACGTCAACTTTTCACATCCCGCGGCACCGACAGCACGTAGCCCAGATCAAGGTGCAGGTGATCCTCCGCATATCCCGTCGGAGCGCCGTACGGCCGTGTCCAGATGCCGGGGAGCGTTTCTCTCGCGATCAGGCTGAAGCGCTCGATCGCACTCCGCGTGTCCAGGTATGTGTCGCCAATACGATAGATGTTGGCGGCCGTACCCCAGGCGTGCGGAGTCGCGTTCTTGGAGAACCGATGGGACGGAGAGCGGTAACCCCCGTTTGCCGAAATGTGGACCAGCGTCCCGACGGCCTCCCGGAACCTGTCCAGGCACACTGCCAGGAGCGTTATAGCGCAGGGAACGTACCGGGGGAAAGTCCTTAGGGGCGGTGCTTCCCGCACGTCCACCTGGATGAACTCCCAGAGCAGGAAATTCGAGGCTAACTCGATTTTCATGGCCGAATCCCAGGACGGGACCTCATAGAAATAGCGTGGCAGCTGCCTCAAGCGGCCAGCGGTGTCCTTCCACTCCTCCCCTGGTCTCAGGGCCTTCCGGTACTCCGGCGGCAAGGTCAATCCGTCGACCACCCTGAGCGGGAAATTCGGCGACTCGTTCAAGCCGGCGTTGGCGGCAAAAACACTGGAGGAGCTCATTCGTCGGGCGGACCCTGGGTGAGGAACTCATATATGGTATGCGATATCGCAGCAATGGTGCGCGACCGGCCCGTCCCTTCCGGATCCCATTCGGTAAGAATCACCAGGACGTAAGGCTTCCGTTTGGGCAGATACACCACGCCAGCATCGTGCGCTATAGTCGAGATCTCTCCGGTTTTGTGCGCGACTCGTGCCCCTTTGGGGAGCCGGGCCGGGATCCCCTGATTGAACTCCTGTCCGTGCAGGATGTCCATCATCCGCCGCGACAGCGCCGGCGAGAAGGCCTTTCCCTCCGACAAGAGCACCAGAATCCGCAGCAGCCCGTCGGCAGTAACCATGTTGTTGATGCCCTTCTCGAAGGCGAGCTCGTCCTCGACTCCTCGCTTCAGATCGATGCCGTCGTCGACATCGAGCTCTTTCAAGGTCCGATTGACTGCGTCCGGTCCGATCACGCCGAGCAGCAGGTTTGTCGCGAGGTTGCTGCTGGTGGTGATCATGTGATAAGCGAGCTCGTCCACGCGCATCATCTTGCCGATCGCGTTGTGCACCGCGGAGTTCGCATCTCGGCCCGACTCGACCCGGAAAGGCACGCTCTCGACTACGCTCAGAAAACGGTTTCGCACGTGAACGCGCGAATGCGGCAGCAGTTCGCCGCGGTCGATCGCGGCGAAGACGCCCAGCAGTATCGGAACCTTGATGGTGCTCGCGGCGTGAAACCACCGGTCGGCCTTGTAGTGCAGCTCGAGACCTGTTTCGGCGTCGTGAAGCGCGACGGCGATTGCTTTCGCGCCCGACTCTTTCTCGATGGTCTCGATCTTCGTCTGCAGCACGCGCTCGCGCGCCGCCGTCGGGCTCTCCGTCTTCGACATCGAGACGGTCAGGAGTACGCTACGCGAGGATCCGCTTTGGCGTAGGCGAGATCGGTCAGAAGATTCACCATCACGAAGACGACGCTCAGGAACAAGACGGAGCCCTGGATCGCCGGGAGGTCGCGACGGGTTATCGCGTTGACGACGTAGCGGCCGAGACCCGGCCAGCTGAAGATCGTCTCGGTGAGGATGCTGCCTGTGAGATAGTACCCGAAGTCGAGCCCGAGAACGGTGATGATCGGTATCAGCGCATTGCGCAGGGCGTGTCTTACGACCACGACGCGCTCCTTGAGTCCTTTCGCGCGCGCCGTACGAACGAAGTCGCCACCCAGAACATCGAGCATCGCCGATCTGGTCACCCGGGCCAGAAAAGCGATCGAGCGCGAGCCGAGCGCAAACGCAGGAAGAATCAGATACTTGATGCCGCCGTAACCGGAGGGCGGGAGCCACTTCAGAATCACGGCGAATACGAGAATCAATATCAATCCCACCCAATACACGGGAAACGAAATTCCGAGGTAGGCGAATCCGAGTCCGAGCCTGTCGAACCAGCCGCCGGGATTCCGCGCGCTCAACACTCCGAGTGTGATGCCGAGCACCGAGGCGAGAAGCATCGCGGAGCCAGCGAGAAGGAGCGTCTTTGGAAATCTCTCGCGGATGTCCTGAATGATCGGACGCTGCGTGATGTACGAGTTGCCGAAATCCCCGCGCAGCACGCCGCCGGTATAGAGAGTGAATTGC
>DATARP010000140.1:0-2403 GCA_036264075.1 Gemmatimonadaceae bacterium | reverse complement strand
TTCACGGCGGCGATCGCGGCCGGCACAGGCGAGGATCTGACGACGGTCGGTGGGGACGAACAGGCCAAAAGGACAGCGCTCGACACGGAAGCGCCGACGAAAACGAAACGATGGTAGCTCATGGGTGGGCCTCCAATTCGCCATACATAGTGCAAATTTTTCGCCGCAACGCGATCCATCGGCCGAGCAGTAAGGCTGACGAGAACGACGAGACCTTGACGGGCCTCCCAAAATCTGTATCGTCGTGCAGGACATTCATCCCGCACCCATCCCGTCGGCCATTCTTGCGGCGGTCGATCATAGAGCGCTCCCACCCTTCCACCCGAGGAGAACTTTTATGCGGACGCGTTTGCCTTCCACCCTTGCCGTCGCCGCTGTGCTTGCGTGCCTGACTGCGCCCGCGGCGAAATCGCAGACTGACACCAGCCTCAAATTCTCCACCAGTGTTCCTCAGGCAGCTGCCGAGTTCAGGGCCGGGATCCGCGATTGGGAAAATATCTCGTTCGAGTCGGCAAACTCCCACTTCGCCGCCGCAATCAAAGCTGACCCGAGCTTCGGTCTCGCTCGAGTCCTGTACGGGGTTACGGGAAACTTTGACGGAGCGATGACGAGAGCGCAGTCGCTGGCCGAGATCAATCACGGCGTCGCCGATGCCGCGGCGAGAGGCAACACCAACGAGCTCCTGCTTGCCGCGGCTTATCGCGAATCCTTCCAGGGCAATTCCCGCGCAGCCAATGAAATATTCGACGCGGCCGCGCATTTGATGCCGACCGACCGTCTCGTGGCGGTGAACGCTGTGGGCGCAGTAGGCGCGGGCGCCGGCCCCAGCCAATTCCTTCCGGCATTGCGCGATTTCATCGCGAAGAATCCGGACTATGCGCCGGCTTACAATACGTATGCATACAGCGCGTGGGCCGACGGTGATCGCACGGGGGCACTTGCTGCCGCGAAGAAGCAGGCGGAGCTGAATCCCAATGCGCCTAATCCGCACGACACTTACGGGGAGATTCTCCAGTGGAATGGAAACTTCCCCGAAGCGCTCGCCGAGTATCGACGCGCCACGATGACACCGCCTCGCTTTCCTGGCGCGTACTCCGGAATGGCCGAAGTCGAAGCGCTGCAGGGGCACTATGATCAGGCACGTGCGTACCTGAACCAGGGGATCGCAAACGCGTGGACGCCCGGGCAGAGACTCTTCAACATGTTCGAGATTGCCGGAACGTACGCGTTACAGGGTGGTGCGACCGACGCCTTGATCAAGCAGCTCGACGCGGTTGCCGCTGAAGCAAAAGCACAGCAGAACCTCGAGGCCGCTGCCGTTGCCATTGCCGAGAAAGCTCCGACGTATGCCACTGCCAACAACGTTGCCGCCGCGCACAAGGCGATCGCTGACGCCAAGGCGATCGTATCTCCGGAGCCATGGGACGTGAATTATTTCGCGACGATGGCGCACGCGCTGTTGAAGCACTGGGGCCCCGCCAATCAGGAGCTCGCCACGCTCAAACAGAAAACGACCGACAACCCGGGAATCAGGAGAACGCTGGTCGCAGCGGCGGAGGCCAACCTCGCCACCCAACAGGGCCACCCGGCGGACGCGCTAACGATTCTGATGGCTGCGGACACGACCGATATCTCGGTAATGAATCGCATCGCCGAGGCCCACGCCGCGCTCGGTCACCCGGCCGAAGCGAATAAGTGGTACGCCAAGATCAGCAGCGACTACGCTCTGCACCTTGCTGATTTCCCGGCAGTGAATGCCCGTCGAAGGACGCGATTGGCTACCACCGGATCCAAGCCATAGAGAGACAGGCGACGCCGCATCACATCGCCCCGCGATGAGATGCGGTGTCGCTCGCTGTCCGAAGTCCTCGGTCCGCAGTCAAACGAGCTCGAGCCACTCCTGGGCAAGCCGCATGTCCCGAAAAACCTCGATTATCTGCCCCACCCCCTCAGACTGAAGCGCGAACATACGGGCCATCCCGAACGCTGCATCTGACGAGGCGACCAGAGCCCGGCGCGTGCCAGGATTGAAGAAGTGGTCGATCGCCGTCTGGTTGATAACCTTCGTGCTGACGAGGATCTCGGTGAGCCCCGTCATGTCCACGAGCTGGCGATAGTCGGGCACGAAATCGGGATCGGCCCGCAATCTCGTGTTGTGGTCGTGCAACTCATCGTCGCTCACTGCGCCCCAAAGCCGGCTGGTGACGAGCTTTCGGTTCGCGTCGATCTCGTAAGTAATGGGCATTTTCTCCAGGGGACCTGTTATCGGCCGACGTGCGTGTGAACCGGATTCGCTTCGGATGAACGCTCAAACAACGCAGTGGCAACCGCATCAATTGATGTATCCAAAGCCGCCAACGCCACCCCGACGTGGTAGACGAGATCCGCCGCTTCCTCGGCTGC
>DATARP010000133.1:0-21982 GCA_036264075.1 Gemmatimonadaceae bacterium | reverse complement strand
GCCATCATCGCTCACTCGAACCAGCTTTCTGCCCCCGTCTTCCAGCGTGATCTCGATCGCGGTCGCGCCGGCATCGATCGAATTCTCGACGAGCTCTTTCACCACCGATGAGGGCCGCTCGACGACTTCGCCGGCCGCGATCTGGTCGGCAACAGAGCTGGGAAGAATTGAAATCAAAGACATGCTGGTACCGAAGCTACCAATCCTTTCCTCTTGGTGGGGTTGGGACGTTCTTCTTTTGCCGTTTCCCCTGCACGTCGGTCTCCTGGTCCTCGGCCGCGTTGAGCACGGCTTCCGCCTGTTGCGGAGTCATCCCGGGAACGGGTTTCGGAGCTGGAGCCTGGTTCTGATTGGGTGCCGGCGAAGGACTGGGGTTGTTGCTCTTCCCGCCTCCCCCACCGCCTCCGCCGCCTCCGCCACCTCCACCGCCGCCTTTCTTCTGGCGAAGTGCCAGCTCGTAGTTCCACCGCGCATCCGAATCGGCGACGGCAACCTCGAGTATCTGCTTGTACCGGAACAAGGCGCTGTCGAGTGGGGCGTCGGCGGAATCCTTTGCTTTAAGCCCTTGCACCAGGTAGTCGAGACCGAGATTGAATCTCGCGTGGTGCCTTAACTCGCCGTCCTTTGAATCTGCGGGCTTTGTCAACGGCGGAACAGCCAGCTTGAGAGAATCGCGCGCGAGGAGCTTCGTCCCCGTGTTGTAGAGCGCTATCCCGTCCTTGTCGCGGGGCGGTGCTCGCCGGCAGGACGCGGTCAAGAAGAGCATCGTCGCGGTGGTTGCCGCTGCGGCAATGGCACGCCTGCGCCGACGGCGGGTTTGGGCGAAGGTGTCGGCCGCGAGCAAGAGCAGCGCGGCGAGCACGAACCACTGATACTGCACACCGAGATTCTCGCCTGACACGACCGAGCGCGGATTCGCGCGCAGATTGTTGAGGGCCAATCGGATCTTGCCGGCTTTGTCCGGTGTCGCGGCATCAATGAAGATGCCTTTCGCCTCGGCGGCAATCTGCTTGAGCAGCTGGGGATCGTAGTGCGTGACGACGATGTTGCCATTCTCATCGCGCTTCTGCGTCAGAACCCGATTCTCGACTACCGGGATCGTCGACCCCTGCGTCGTGCCGTACCCGACTGTGATCACGCTGATGCCCGCGTCGCGCGCCCGCCGGGCCTCGGTCAACACTTCATCGGGGTTGTCGAAACCTTCGCCGTCGCTCATGAGAACGATTGCGCGGTCGCCCGGAGTTTTGCTCAACGACAGGAGATTGGTGGCCTGCCTCAGCGCGCTGGCGAGCGAGCTTCCCCCTTGTCCGACAATCGACGGATCGAGATTCTGGAGAAACAGGTCGAGCGCGCTGTTGTCGACGGTGAGTGGACTGAGTATGTAGCTGCGGCCGGCAAACGCCAGCAGCGCAAAGCGGTCGCCCGGTGAGAGATCGCGCAGCCGGTTTATAACCTGCTTCATCGACTGAAGGCGGCTTGGCCTTTCGTCGGTCGCCAGCATGGACAACGATGCGTCCAGCGCGAGCACGACGTCCACGCCCTGCTGTTTCACGACCGTTTGCTCGACTCCCCAGCGAGGACCTGCGAACGCGAGCCCCAGCAATAGCGTCGCGAGCGCCGCGCGTGCAACACGAGTCCACGACCGGTGCGGAGCTATGGACGGTGCGAGTCGCGCGATCATTGAAGGGGTCCCGAGCCTGGCAAGTCTCTGAGTGCGCGCTCGCACTCCCCAGCGTACCAGCCACGCCGTCGCCACCGCCAGGAGTACGGCGAGCGGGAGCGCCCACGGCCATTGCACGAAGCGCATGAATGCGGTCATGGCAACGGCGCCTTCCACGCTACGAGAGCCAGCTCCGCGAACAGCGCGAGGATTCCGAGGATCAACGGCCAGCGGAACAGTTCCCGATATCTCACGGTCGTCGTCGAGTGCACCGGCGCCCTCTCCATCTGATCGATGTACGAGTAGATGTTCTGAAGAGCAGCCGCATCGCGAGCCCGGAAGTATCTGCCGCCCGTCATCCGCGCGATGTTGGTGAGCAGGGCTTCATCGATTTCCACGGGCTGGTACTCGTAATTCAGACCGCCAGCTGCATTTCGGCCGACGGGCACCGGTGCCATTCCGACGCTGCCGACGCCGATCCCGTAGATCTTGATGCCGTATGCTGCGGCTGCCTTGGCTGCAGTCAATGGATCGACCGACCCGCGATTGTTCACGCCGTCGGTGAGAATGATCATCACACGCGATCTTCCAGGCGCATCTCGTAGTCGGTTCGCAGCGGTTGCGATCGCGGTACCAATTGCGGTTCCATCCTCGAGCTGGCCTGCCTGAAGGTTTGTCACCGCCTGCATCACCACCGGATAGTCTGTCGTGAGCGGAACCTGCGTAAGCGCCTCGCCTGCGAACGCAACGATGCCAATTCTGTCCGACGTGCGGCGCGATATGAACTGCTTCACCTTTTGCTTCGCGACCTCGATACGATTGGCGGGACGAAAATCGAGCGCCAGCATCGAGCTGGAAAGGTCTATCGCCAGCACAATGTTGATTCCTTCGCTGGTCTGTTTCTCTACGTGAGCGCCGGAGCGCGGCCGCGCCAGGGCGACAACGAGAAGGGCCAACGCGATGTTCCGCAGCAGGAAAATCGTTTTCGGAATCCAGCTGCCGGTCGCGGGTCCGGTCGCCAGCACCGACGTGCGCGAAAAGACGATCGCGTCCTTGCGGCGACTCCTGCGCCACAGCCACCAGATCGGGAGCAGCAGCAACAGCCAGAGCGCTTCCGGCGTGTAGAGCTCGAACAGGCCGAAGACGCTCACGCGGCGCGCTCACGTGTTGCCGCCTTCTTCGCGGGCTCAGATTCCGGGTTGAGCCTTCCCTCGACGTGATCGACCACAGCGCGAATCGCCATGCCTGCCTCGCGCGCCTCTTCTCGGGACACATCCTCCGCGGCAAACTTTGCGAGATCCGCGCGCTCGAGGAGCCGCGGCAGCTCCGCTTCGATCCCGTCGTGCGGCTGCATCGTCCGCAACAGCTCTGTCGACGTGTCGGAGCGGCGTATACCAGGAACGCGCGCGGCGAGGTACTCCCGCGCAACATCAACGAAAAGCGCGAGATACTCGGGACCCCGCCCGGCCTCGAGAAGCCCCATGCGCTCGATGCGGTCGAACTCCCGCTGCGCACGTACGTAAGGATCGACGGGCGCCTTCGGCCGGTTCCTGAAGCGCCGCCAAGCCCACCACAGAAGAACGCTGGCTATGATCGCGGCAATGAGGGCGAGCCACGGCCACCAGTTGAACACCGGTAGCACGATCAGTGGGCGCGGCGGCTTGGGGACCCTCAGAGATGTGTCGGCCGGAAGGACGGACTTTACAAACACGGCAGCGCCACTGAGTGGGAGACGCCGCTCCTGCCCGCCGAGCGCGGCTCTCACGTCCGGAATTCGAAGCGGCTGAATTCCGACGTCCCACGCAACGAGATGATAGAGAGCGACCGCCGTGTCGCCCAGCATCGAGACCAGCTTCTCGCCGCGAAGCTCGATCGGTCGAACGCCATTCTGCATCGCTGTGTCCGGTCCGGCCGGAAACTCGAACCGCACACCCATCGGGGCGGCAATCTTCACGAACAGATTGAACGGCTGCCCGATGATTACAGTATCCGGGTTGACCCGGTAACCCATTTGAATCGGTATGGGAGCTGCCGCCCCCTGCTGAGCCCGCGCGGCTTGGGGAAGAGCAACCTGCAATAGCAGTAAGCCGAGCACGATGCGTCTCACCGGCGGCGGGACCTCGTTTCACGCGCGCGAAAGAATCTCAGTAGGGGCTCGACGACGCCGGCTTCAGTGCGCACGGCGACTTCATCTATCGCCAGGCGTCGCAGAAGGTGCTTTCGCGTCTCGCGTTCCACCGAAACCCGCCGCGAATAGGATTCGCGCACCAGGGGACTGCTTGTATCGACCTCGAATGTCTCTCCAGTCTCCGGATCTATGAGCCGGGCAACGCCAATGTCGGGCAGCAGGCGCTCGCTTGGATCCTCCACTGTTACAGCGACGACATCGTGTCGCTGGGCGAGAAGCTTGAGTGGATGATCGATATCCGCCTCCAGAAAATCGGAGACGATGAATACGATCGCGTGCTCGTTGAGCATCCGGGCGACGTAATCGATGGCGGTGACCATGTCGGTTCCGCGGCCGACCGGCTCGAACGCCAGGAGGTCGCGGATGATGCGCAGCACGTGCCGCCTTCCCTTCCTCGGCGGTATGACGTGCTCGACCCGATCGGTGAACAGGAGAACACCAACTCGATCGTTGTTCCTGATGGCGGACATCGCCAGGACCGCGGCGAGCTCGCTGGCCAGCTCGCTCTTGAACCGCTTCACCGTTCCGAATCTCTCCGATCCGGAAAGGTCCACCACGAGCATGACGGTCAGCTCGCGCTCCTCGATGTAGCGCTTGACGAAAGGACGCCGCATGCGCGCGGTGACGTTCCAGTCGATCGAGCGAACTTCGTCGCCCGGCTGGTACTCGCGCACTTCGGAGAACTCCATCCCCTGCCCCTTGAACACCGAGCGGTACTCGCCGGTAAAGACGGAGTTCACCAGCCCGCGAGTCCGCAGCTCGATGAGCTTTACCTGCCGGAGGATCTCCGGCGGCACACCCATCGGTTTTTCGGGTGTGCGCGGCGGTGCTGCCTTCTTTCTGCGGAGGCGAAACTTCCCGATCACGGAGCCGGAATCGCCTCGAGGACTCGGCTCACTATTTCGTCGCTCGTCACCTCTTCGGCTTCGGCCTCGTAGGTCCGGAGCACGCGGTGGCGCAGCACATCGGGGGCGATCGCCTTCACGTCGTCGGGCGTCACAAAAGCCCGCCCGCGAAGGAATGCGTGCGCGCGAGAAGCCTGGGCGAGCGAAAGTGTAGCGCGCGGACTCGCGCCGAACTCGATCAGAGGCTGGAGATCGGGCAGTCCCGCCTGCTCTGGATTTCTGGTCGCGTGAACTATCTCCACTATGTAGTCGACGATGCGGTCATCCATGTACAGCTCGGCGATATGGCGACGCGTGGCCAGAATCTGTGCCGGAGTGGCAACCCGATCCACCGGGATCGGCTCTCCGCCGGCCATCCTTCGCAGAATCTCCTTCTCCTCGTCACGCGTGGGATAACCGACATGAAGCTTGAGCATGAAGCGGTCGACTTGTGCTTCGGGAAGAGGATACGTCCCCTCCTGCTCGATCGGGTTCTGTGTGGCCAGAACGAGAAAAGGCTCCTCGAGCGTGTGTGTTGTTCCGCCGATGGTGACCTGTTTTTCCTGCATCGCTTCGAGGAGTGCAGCCTGCACCTTCGCTGGAGCGCGATTGATTTCGTCCGCGAGAATGATGTTGGCGAAGATCGGTCCTTTCTTAACCGAGAATTTTCCGTTGGACTGGTCGTAGATCTGCGTTCCGACGACGTCCGCCGGCAGAAGGTCCGGAGTAAACTGAATTCGACTGAAACTCGTGTTGATCGTTTCCGCGAGCGTCCTCACGGTAAGGGTCTTGGCGAGCCCGGGAACTCCTTCGAGGAGCACGTGACCGCCTGTCAACAGACTTATGAGCAGTCGCTCGACCATGTAATCCTGCCCGACGATGCGGCGGCCAACCTGCCGCACGACCTCCTGAACTATCGATGCGTCAGCGGCTGAAACGGCGCTTGGTGTCACGTCTTGCTCCTCTCTTGATGGTCTTGCTTCGGTCTCCGCTCCCGGTGAGGGCAGCGATTATCTCGTTTTCCCGCGCGGTCAGGGCTCGTGTCTTTCCTGTTTCCAGGGAGCCGAGCTTTACCGGTCCGAACCTGGTTCGTACGAGGCGCTCCACCCTGAGTCCCAGCGCTTCGCACAGCCTTCTGACTTCCCTCGTCTTCCCCTCCGCGATCGTGAGCTCCAGGTCCCAAAGACCGCGCCCGACCTGTCGCGCCGAGACGTCGCGCGGAACGACAAACCCATCTTCCAGCTGTACCCCTTTCGCTGCAGCTCGTGCCGCACTCCCCCCGTCGCCGCGTACACTGGCTACGTATGTGCGTTCTATTTCGCTGCTCGGATGTGTCAATTTGTGCGCCGCGTCGCCGTCGGTCGTGAGAATGAGGACGCCTTCGGTCATGTAATCGAGTCGGCCGACGTAGGTTAGACCGGGCACATCCTCGACCAGGTCGAAGACCGTTCGGCGCCCTTCCGGATCGCCCCGCGTCGTGATGACGCCGCTGGGCTTGTTGAGAACGATCCAGTGCGCGGCCACCGGTGCGCCAACTTTCTTTCCGTCCAGCGTGATCGTGTCACGCGCCGGATCGACGCTCTGGCCGGTTATCGCGACGGCGCCGTTGATCTTGACCCGGCCCGCCGCCACCAGCTCCTCGGCACTACGGCGTGACGCGACTCCCGCGCGCGCGAGAGCGCGCTGAATTCGCATCGATTTTTCGGGCATCAATCAGCCCGTGGCGGTGCCTCGCCGTTGTCCTTCGTCGTCGCGACCGATGTCGGTGTCGCCTGCCTGGGAGCGCGGAGAGCGATCGCAAGCTCGTCGGCCCGGGGAAGCTCTTCGAGATGCCTCAGTGCGAACTGCTCCAGGAAGGAGGGCGTAGTGCCGTAGAGGAGTGGTCGTCCCAGCCCCTCGCCGCGACCGGTGATATCGATCAGGCCTCTCTCATTCAACGACTTGAGAATCGCACCCGCTCCGACTCCGCGAATCTCCTCGATCTCTGCCCTTCCGATCGGCTGGCGATAGGCGATGATCGCGAGAGTCTCGAGAGCCGCCGCGGACAGCCGCTGCGGACGCGCCGCGAGCTGAGCCCGCTCGATCGCTTCTGTGTATTCCGGGCGCGTCAGTATTTGCCATCCACCGGCGACCTCGATCAGCTCGACGCCATGCCCTTCGTTGTCGTAGTGCTCGCGCAGCTCGGCGAGCGCGGACTCCAGAGTCGACTCGCCATCGTCCGCGTGCGCCGCCATGAGACGGAGCGTGTCGACCGGCACCGGAACAGCGCTCGCGAAGAGCGCCGCCTCAAGCAGCTTCGCTAGAGGGGTCACGATTTATCTCGAAGGCGGCAAACGGCCGGGGCTGGAGGAGTCGGAGCTCTCCCAGCTTGGCGAGCTCCAGCAGCGCGAGGAGCAGAGACAACACTTCCCACGGCTCGGCTTTCTTGGGAACCACGTCCTTCCAGTGCGCGTGCGCGCGGATCGCCAGTAGCGCCCGTACGATTCCGATGGCTCCGTCGACGTCCAGCGCTCGGGGAATGACGTCGTGGATGTGCGGCTTTCTTGCGAGGCGGAGAACACGATCGACTGCGCTCAACAACTCCGGCAACGAGATCCGAAGCGGCCCGGCGACTGGAAGCTGTATGGCCTGCTGCGAGTACGCCCGAGCAAATCTTCCCCGACGCTCTTCACTCCGCCGCTCGAGAACGTCAACGACTTCGCGCACCTGTTGATACTCCAAAAGCCGTCTCACCAGCTCCGCGCGCGGATCGTCCCAGACATCTTCCCCTTCGCGTCGCGGCAAGAGCATTTGCGCCTTGATGCGCACCAGCCTGGCCGCCATCTCGAGATAGTCGGCGGCTTCATCGAGGTTGAGCGTCGAGATGCGCGCCAGAAACTGCTCGGCGATGCGGGCGATCGGAATGTCGTAGATGTCGATCTGTTCGTCGCGGATGAGCGAGAGCAGGAGATCGAGCGGCCCCGAAAACTCGGCGAGCTCCACGACAAACACCTCCGACGCTCCCGTCTCCGCAACGCCTGATGCGGCGGGCGCGCCGCCGAACATTACATCGTCCATGGGCTGGGAATGAGATAGGGCATCACCACTCGACTCGTTAACGTTTCCAGAAAGAAGACGGGAGCAAACCAAAGGTTCAGCAACGGTCGCCCGAATGTCAGGAGCACCACGAGTATCAGCAATCCCTGTGCGCCGAGCCGCTGATAGTTCAGAGCCCAGGCTGGGGGAAGAAGGTATTTGAAAACGTGCGACCCATCCAGCGGCGGGATCGGAATCAGATTGAACGCAACCAGAGAAAGATTGATGATGACGCCAAAGCCGAGCATTGCCTGAAGGATCGCGGCGGTGGCTGCGAAGGGAGCGACCGAGTTCCCGATCAGCCCCAGCAAGACCATCAAGGGAACACAGACCAGCGCAATCAGAAGGTTGGTGGCAACGCCTGCAAGTGAGACGATGATGTCGCCGCGCTTGTAGTCCCGATAGTTCCGCGGCACGACGGGCACCGGCTTGGCCCCTCCGAAGACCATGTTTCCGTGACTGACGATGAATGCCAGCAGCGGCATGATAATCGTGTAGAAGGGATCGATGTGCGGGATCGGATTCCAGGTCAGTCGGCCGAGGGCGTAGGCGGTGGTATCTCCCTGCTTGAGCGCCGCATAACCGTGAGCGTACTCGTGCGCCACCATCGAGAACAGGAGCACAGGCGCGATGAGAATAATTTGTTGGAAATTGTCCAATGTGTCAGGGCTGAGGGAGCATTCCGCGCGTGGAAGTTAGCTCGTCTAACACTGTGGGACAACTTGACATAGGTCGATGTGGGCGGCAAATTTCCGGACTACATCCCTGCCAAAGACTTCGGAGATCAGTTAGTGCCCAATATTGCTTCAGCGAAAAAGAACATGCGTAAATCGCGCGCAGCCGCGATTCGAAACCGCGCCCAGAGATCGGCCCTCCGCACCGCGCTCAAGCGCGCATCCTCAGCTGGAAACGCCGAGGACAAGCTCGCAGCCGTCAAGCTTCTCGATCGCGCGGCGCGCAAGGGTCTGATCCACAAGAACGCGGCAGCCCGGCACAAGAGCCGGCTCGCCAAGGCCGCGAAGTAAACCGCGATCCCGCAAATCGAAGAGGCGCCTTTCGGCGCCTCTTTTTTTTACATCGTTGCCAGCTCTCCGCCACACCGCTCGCAATACCACTCGGTGGGATAATTGGCCGCACCGCACTCCGGACACTTGAGCGTCTTGTGTTGCTCGGATCTCGGATCATTCGCTCCGCCACTTTTCGGAACGGACGGCGGCGTTGCAACCGCAGTCGTGGTCTGCGGCGGCGTGCTCGTGCCACCGGGGCGGAGTACGGGAAACTGGTCGAACGGTGAGCGAGCCGGAGTCGTTGGCGGCGGATTCTGCGCGCGCGGCGCAGTGGGCTGCTCGGACCGTGCCGGTGGATTCAAAGTCGGGGGCTCCGGTACGGCCGCACGTGGCACGACGGGCGAGATGGGCGGTCGGAATCCATCTCCGCCGGTCCCTCGGGCGAGTGCCGCTGCCTCGGACTGTTTCTCCTTGATACTCAGCGCAAAAATCCGGTTCAGCTCGTTGAGCTGGGCATCGACGGCGTTCTTCTCTTTGAGCAGCCGCGCAAGCTCCTTGTCCCACGCGCCGCCAATCTCCTTCCACTGCTTGTCGGTGTATTCGCCCACCGCAGCTCGCAATTCCGCTTCCTGGCGTGCCTCGCGCTGCTGCGTTTCCTGTTGGGTGATTTCCTGGAGCTTGATGGTCAGGGCGTCGATGTTCTCGCGCAGCTCGCCGGCACGCTCGGCCAGTTTGCTCGACACTTCGCGCAGGCGCGTCTGATAATCGCCCTGGACTCGCTGATACACGGATTCGGGAGTGTTTGCGCGCTTGTTTTCGAGCGCGGCAAGCCACTCCTCGTATCTCTGGCGCTCCTTCAACAACCCATTGAGCGCGTCCAGCGAAACCGGCTCCCTATCAGCCATCGTGCTTCATCCCCTCTTTCGTTTCGGGCTCCTCCCGGCACGGGTGGAATTCCCCGATCGATAGACGACCGACCCAGCCACAATAGTACAAGCGGCCCGCCCAACCAGGGTCATTCCGGCGTACGGAGTGTTCCTTCCTTTGGAAAGAAATTGCGAAGGGTCAACCTTCCAGCGCGCCGCAGGATCGAAGACTGTGACGTCGGCCGCCGATCCACGCTTCAACGTTCCACCGGGAAGATTGAAGATTCGCGCAGGGGTACACGACATTCGGTCGACGAGATCGGAAAAGCCGAGGTAGCCCTTCTCGACGAGATTGGTCACGATGACTGCGAGAGCGGTTTCGAGACCCACTATGCCGTTTGGCGCATCCGCGAATTCCCGCTCCTTCTCATCATAATGGTGGGGGGCGTGGTCCGTCGCGATAAGGTCGATGGTGCCGTCCTTCACCGCCTCCCGCAACGCTTCCACGTCGTCCGCGGTTCGCAAAGGCGGATTCATCTTCGCATTGGTGTTGTACCCGCGCACGCTCTCTTCCGTGAGCGATAAGTGGTGCGGGCAGACTTCAGCTGTAACGTTGATGTTTCGGTCCTTACCCCACCGGATCAATTCCACCGACCCACGAGTGCTCATGTGAGCGAGATGCACGTGTCCTCCCGTCAGCCGCGCGAGAAGAATATCGCGGATCACCATGATCTCCTCGGCTTCGGCAGGAACTCCCTTGAGTCCCAGGTGCGCGCTGACAATCCCTTCGTTCATCGCACCGCCGGCTGCGAGAGTCGGCTCCTCGCAATGGTCGATCACCGGAATCCTGAAGGTCCGCGCGTACTCGAGTGCTGTGCGCATTAGGTGCGCGCTCGCGACCGGCTTCCCATCATCGCTCACCGCGATTGCGCCCGCTCCAACCATTTCTCCGAACTCGGCGAGGACCTTCCCTTCCTGCCCAACGGAAATCGCGCCGATGGGATACACGCGCGCGGCCGCCGCGCGTTGGGCCTGGCGCACGATGAATCCAACCGCCGCTTGATTGTCGGTAACAGGGTCCGTGTTCGGCATCGCGCAGACCGCGGTGAAACCGCCAGCCGCGGCCGCACGCGCTCCCGTCGCAACCGTCTCCACGTCCTCGCGTCCTGGCTCGCGCAGATGGCAATGCACGTCGATGAAGCCCGGCGAGACAATGAGACCGCCGCAATCGACCACCTCTGCTTCGTCGGGCACGCCTATTTTCCGGCCATAATCCTTTATCGCGCCTTCAGAGATGAGGAGATCTCCGATCTCGTTCAGGCGCTGCGACGGATCCACCAGAGTCCCGCCGCGGAGAAGTATCGGCTTCACTCGCGCTCCCCGTGTCCTCTGCCCACACCGCCTTTCGCCGCTTCGGCGAGCTCGGGCTTTCCACCCGCGAGCAGATAGAGAACCGCCATCCTCACCGCAACTCCATTCGTCACCTGATCCAGAATCACGCTGTGCGGACCGTCCGCTACGTCGGAGTCGATTTCGACTCCTCGATTCATGGGGCCCGGGTGGAGAATCAGAATGTCGCGCTTGGCGCGATCGAGTCTCTCGCGCGTAATCCCGAATACCCTGTTGTATTCGCGCGCCGACGGTATGTAGCCGGCCGTCATGCGCTCGAACTGAAGCCTCAGCACGTTGAGCGCCTCAGCCCACTCGATCGCCTCCTCCACTCGATCGAAGATGCGCACCCCGAATTCGTCGATCGCATTTGGAAGGAGCGACCGCGGTCCGCAGACCGCCACTTCCGCCCCCAGCTTGGTGAGTCCATAAATATTCGAGCGCGCCACTCGCGAGTGCAGGATGTCCCCGCAGATGCAGATGCGCCGCCCCTTCAGATCGCCAAACCGGTCGCGCAGAGTGAGGATGTCGAGCAGCCCCTGGGTCGGATGCTCGTGCGTTCCGTCGCCGGCGTTGATGACGTTCGAGTCAATCCGGTCCGCCAGAAACTGCGCGGCACCGGAGGCTGAGTGGCGAATCACGACCATGTCGATTCGCATCGCCTCGAGATTGCGCGCGGTATCCACCAGCGTCTCGCCCTTCGAAACGCTCGATCCGGCGGTCGACACGTTTACCGTGTCGGCGGACAGCCGCTTCTCCGCAAACTCGAACGAAATCCGCGTCCGCGTCGAATTCTCAAAGAACAGGTTGACTATCGTGGATCCGCGAAGCGCCGGCACTTTCTTGATCGCGCGCTCGCTGATCTCCTTGAACGGCTCGGCGGTGTCGAGAATGAGTCGAATCTGGTCGCCTGTCAGCGACTCGAGGCCGAGGAGATCTTTGCCTAGTGTCCCCGTCACGCGGCGGACTTGGGCACGATCACGACCTCGGTGCGATCATCGAGCTCGGCCACCATAACGTCCACCCGCTCTTCCTCTCCCACGTCGACTTTCTTCCCCACGACGTCAGCATGAATCGGAAGCTCGCGTCCGCCCCGGTCGATCAGCACTGCGAGCGAGATTGCGGCCGGTCGTCCGAAGTCCGCGAGCTCATCGAGAGCCGCGCGCACGGTGCGTCCGGTGTACAAAACATCGTCGACGATGACGATATGCTTCCCGTCCAGGTCCCACGGGAGGTAAGTCGGGCCGACAACCGGCCGCGGGCCCACGGTCTGCAGGTCATCGCGGTAGAGCGTGATGTCGAGCGAGCCCTGTGGGACTGTCACCCCTTCTCCGCCTTCGATCATCTTCACGAGTCGGTCCGCCAGCTGAACACCGCGGCGCTGGATTCCAACGATGATCAGATTGTCCGTGCCTTTGTTGAGCTCGACAATCTCGACTGACATGCGCTTCAAGGTGCGCTCGACGGCCCGTGCGTCGAGGACCGTCGTATTTTTCGTAGTCATCGGTTCACAAATATGGCGCAGGACGAGACTTAATTGAAGGCACCGGCGTGCTGTCCGACTTGATTCGCCTTTTCGGCAAACGAAAGCCCGACGCCCGGGTTTCGCGGCACCTCGTGCGCGGCGTCCCCGTCGTGGTCAACAACACGCGGCCCGACATCGACACCAACGACGTAATCGCGCGGCTCGATCGCACGCTTGCTCTCATCCAGCGCTACGTTCCCCACCACTTCAGACACCTGCAGCGCGACTTTGCGTACATCCTCGTCGAGCGTTTCGCGTGTCGCGGTGCGTACTTCCATGAGCAGAAGGCGTGTCTCGTGGAGCTTACCTTCACGGTAAATCCCGCTTTTTCTGATGCCGAAGTCGGCGCCACGATCCTTCACGAAGCGATGCACGCGCGCCTGGACAACCTCGGCTTCCCGCTCGAGATGGCAGACCGAGCGCGCCAGGAGCGTTTCTGCAGGAGGGCGGAAATCGAGTTCGGGGAGTTGGTCCCGGGCGGGGATCGCGTTGTGCAGCGGGCCAGATTCACACTTGCCCAATCCGACGAAGATGTCGCGCCGGTAATCGACCCGATCCTCGCCGCGCGCCGGATCGCCGAGGTAGATCGAAAAGCTACCTGATCTCGAGGTCGTTCTCCGCCTCGACCATTTTCACGGCTTCCACGTGGTCGGCTTGCTCGCCAAGCTTTTCGCGCGCCTCATGGAAGCGCTCCGCGGTCAATGATATCAGAGGCGTTCGTGCGCCGAGATCCTCGGCCATGACGGCGGCGATCCCGATGTCCTTCTCCAGCAGCGCCAGCCGGAATGTCCGTGGAAAAGCGCGCGTCAAAACTCGCTGCGGAATCAGGTTTTCCGAGCTGTTGGATCGCCCGCTAGATGCGTTGATGACATCGAGCGCGACCTTCGGATCCACACCGGCTTTTACAAGCACCGCCAGTCCTTCCGCCGCCGACAAAATGTGAACCGCGAGCAGCGCATTGTTCACGGCTTTCAGCGCATCGCCCGAACCCACAGGCCCAGCGTGGACGATCTTCTTTCCGAATGCCTCGATCACCGGACGTACGCGCTCGAACACTGACTGATCCCCGCCCCACATCACCGTGAGCGTTCCCGCCTTTGCGGCCGTAGTTCCTCCGCTCACTGGAGCATCGATGAAGTCGACCCCTCGACCGCCTAGCTCCGCGGCAATCGAGCGCGACGTCGGAGGGTCTCCCGATGTGCAGTCGACGAGCACCGCGCCTTTCCGCAGCGATTCGAGCATTCCGTTCTCGCCGTGCAGAATTGCTTCGACCTCGACCGAGGAAGGCAGGCACGTGATGACAACCTGCGCGTCCTTGACGGCCGCAGCCGGATTGTCCGCGACCACCGCTTTATGCTCGCGAGCGAACTGCGTGGCCTTTGATGCGGTCCTGTTCCACACTACCAGCTCGAATGGGTCGTGCGCAAGATTGGAAGCCATCAGCGCGCCGATGTCGCCGAGTCCGAGGAAAGCAGCTTTCATTGTTGGGTAATTTGTCCTGATGATGCGTTCGTATGCGCGGTATTCCGCGCGTAGACAATCGAGGAGATATCTGCGATCAGTTTGCTAGCCCTCATTCCGTCCTGAATCCCCCGAGTCAGCACAACTAGCACGTAAGGTTTCCTTCCGGGCGGGTAAACGATCGCGGCGTCGTGGGAGTGGGCAGTGATCTCACCCGTCTTGTGCGCGACCGGGATACCGGGTGGAAGTCCGGCCGGAATTCTGTCATTGAATTCCTGGGCGAGCAGTAATCGCCGCATCTCGCTCGTTGCCGCTCCAGATCCCGCCCGCCCGCTCTCGATAGCCTCGAGGATTATGGCAAGATCTCGGGCAGTTGTCGTATTGATCATGCCCTTATCGAACGCCTTGGCATCCTCTACGCCGCGAAGCACCTGAATCCGCGTAGCGCCAAGCGATCGCATGGTGCGATTCACTTCATTGGCGCCGACGAGCGCAATCAACGTGTTCGTAGCGAGGTTGCTCGAGCGCGTGATCATGAGCCTGAGAAGCGTATCGACGGGGACCCGGTCGCCGACGCGATGGTATAGAGTCGAATCGTCGTCGACCTTTGGGTCGAGCGAGTACGTCGATCCGTCGACAATGGACGCGAACTGGTTGACGATCAGCAGCGGTTGACTCATCGCGAATGAGCCAGTGGTCGCGCGGCGAAGCAGCTCGATCATCACCGGCACCTTCATCGTGCTGGCCGCGTGGAAGCTCGTGTCCGCGTTCAGGAACAGCGTGTCGCCCGAGGCGAGATCGATGTACGCGAGCCCGACCTCAGCGCCGGGCTCCGCGTGGATCCGGGCCTGAATTCTATCGAGCGTCGAGTCGCGGCTCCGGGCAGTAGCCAACGCCAAGGCGGCGAGGAAAAGAATCACCCGGCGGTCGTCCGTCTCAAACGCGCAACGCAGAACTGACCGGCGCGTTACCCGTATGGACTTCGGCCCAGATACTCTCGTTGTGCCGATCGCGCAGCATGAGCGAGCCAACGACGAACGTCACGAGTGCGACGACAATCGGGAATGCCAGTCCCGCGTAGATGTTGCCCGTCGCGGCAACGAGGCTCGTCGCGATGATGGGGAGAAACCCGCCGAACCAGCCGTTGCCGAAGTGATATGGAAGCGACAGCGATGTGTAACGAATCTTCGCCGGGAACGCCTCGACAAGAAACGCCGCAATCGGTCCGTAAACCATCGTCACGAATACCACCTGGACGAAAACGAGAGCCGTCAACGCGACGGCGTTGACCGGACTCGAGTAGTACTTCATCGCATGGTAGATCGGGACGTAAAGAATGGCCGCGATCAGATTGCCGGCCATCATTATCTTCTTGCGCCCAATCCTGTCGGAGAGACTGCCGAAAAACACGAACAGCGGTGCGCCGAGGAGGAGTGCGACCGCCACGCATACGTAGGAGGTAACCAGCGGGACTTTCAGTACCGTCTGGAGGAAAAGCAGAGCGTAGAACTGTCCCGTGTACCACACCACGGCCTGGCCCGCCGTCGCGCCGAACAGCACGACGAAAAAGACCTTCCATCGGGACCATGTTCCGAAGCTGTCCTGAATGGGCGCGCGAGACGTCTTGCCGGTGTCCTTGAGAATCGCGAACAGCGGAGACTCGCGCAGCCGCATCCTTATGTAGTAGGAGATCCCGACGAGCACGATCGACAGGATAAACGGTACGCGCCATCCCCACAGCTTGAACGCGTCTTCCCCGACGATTCCCCGGACGATGAGGATCACAGCAAGCGAGACGAAGAGTCCAAGCGTGGCCGTCGTCTGAATGAAGCTCGTGTAATAGCCGCGCTTTCCGTCCGGCGCGTGCTCGGCGACGTAGACCGCGGCTCCCCCGTACTCGCCGCCGAGAGCAAGACCCTGCAACAGTCGCAGAATGACGAGGATTATCGGCGCGGCGATGCCAATCCGCGCGTAGCCGGGAAGGAATCCAATCGCAGCCGTCGAGCCGCCCATGATGAGCAGAGTGGCGAGAAACGCGAACTTTCTCCCGATTAGATCGCCGATCCGTCCGAACACGAGCGCGCCGAACGGGCGCACTGCGAATCCGACGGCAAATGTCGCGAGCGTCTTGAGGAAGCTGGCCGTGGGATTGTCGCCGGGAAAAAACTGCGTGGAGATGATGGCGGCAAGACTCCCGAAGATGTAGAAGTCGTACCACTCGATCATCGTCCCGACCGACGACGCCGTTATGACTTTCCAGATTCCCTGAGCGGCGTCGAGTGGATGCGGATTCCCGAGCGCAGAGCTCGCGGAAGACGACGTGCCGGATGTCATTGCTGGTTATCCTCGCGAAGATTCACGGCGTGCGATTCAGCGAATCCAGCCGCGCGATTTGTACGAAGAAGACGCAAACATTTCATAGAGCCACGAGCGGAAAGCGCGCAACCGATCCTCGGCGTTCGCGCCCGGATAGAGTCCCGACTGACGTACAGCAGCTGGAACGCAAACCACGCGCAGACCGACCGCCTCGAAAGTAGCACACGCCCTTCTCGTGTGCATCGGGGACGTGACAACAGCGATAGTCGCCCAGCGGTTGGCGCGTGCGATCGCGGCCACTCTCAACGCCTCAGTCCGCGTCGTAAAGACCGAATCGACGAAGATCACTTGCGCCGTGCCCGCATCAGCAGTGACGCTCTGGAGGTCCGCGGAATCCGAAACGGTCTTACCACCAACGCTTTTCTTTTCCCGCGAAACGAGCAGCACTGAAGAAAGCCCTCGTTTCACCATCGACACTCCAGTGAGCAGCCGGTCGAGACCCTCGCTGCGCACCATGCCATCCGGAGTCAGGCCCATGCCGAGAACGGCCACGGCATCAACGCGAGATGGGAGGGGATCCATTCGCACGAGCGGTCGGGCCAGCGCTGAAACGATCGGCGTGTATCCGACCACTATGCAGATCGCCGCGAGGATGCCAGCCGGCACCCAGACGAGTGGGCGAAGGCGGGTCGGCCCGACGATGGCGCCGAAGATCGCCGCCGGAACATAGAGTGCGAGGTCGGGAATGCGAATGAGCTGCTGCACTCCCAGAACGTATGCGGCGACGGCGGTCAGCGTCGCTACGATTGAGCCGGCTAGAGCCTTTCGAACCGTGCCGTCGAGCGTGTTACTGCTTTTTCGATGGCTGTTGAGGGACCGACTGCGCCGCTGCGATTCGGTCTGCCGCGTTCTTCAGTGCGCCCTGAATCACGACTGATTGTTCGGTCACCACACGCTGGGTTGTGTTCACCAATCCTGATGCGACGCGCATCGCGTCCGCCCGAATCTTGGGATCCGATGCGATTCGCTGGGCGAGCGCCTGGACCGACGCCGCAAGCTCCTCGAGCGACTTCTGCAATTCAGGCGACGGCTTGAACCTCACCGAATCCTCGACGGAGCGCGGCTTGGCCGAGCCAGATGCTTTGCCGGCTGGCTGCTGCGACCGTGCCGCCGACGCTGCCACCGCGGCAAAAAGAACGAGGAGAAGTGCTGCGCGTTTGATCATCTTTATGGGACCAGGATTATCGAAGACTCACAACCACCGCACAACCCATACCCCATATTCAGGGAGAGGGTTTCCCTCCACGGGAATGCAGGCAAATCCGGGTGAGGAATCGACATGTCAGAATATGTGTTGGAGCTGAGGAACGCAATCAAAAAAGCGACGCCATTGCTCGAAAGCTTCGGCGACGACGCGAGCGGGCAGCCTCGAGAGCCAGGCAAGTGGTCTCCGCGCGAGATCATCGGTCATCTCATCGACTCTGCATCCAACAATCACCAGAGGTTCGTGCGCGCGTTGTTCCAGGAGGACCTCGTCTTTCCAGGCTATGACCAGGACGCGTGGGTCGCCGCCCAGGCGTACCGAGACGCTCCCTGGAACGAGCTGGTCGGCCTCTGCATGCTGTTCAATTCTCAGATTTCCCGACTGATGGATGGGATTCCGGACGAACAGCGACGGAAGAAACGCGCGCGCCACAACCTGGACGTGCTCGCGTGGAAGGCGTTTCCTCGCGAAGAACCAGCCACGCTTGATTATTTCATGGCTGATTACGTCGGACACTTCAAGCATCATCTCAACCAGATAGTAAAGCTTGATTGAGATCAATCGACCCAGTCCGCCACGAATATGTTGGTCTCGTGTGGCTTGGCATCGTTCCGGTTGGACGCCCACACCAGCTTCCTTCCATCGGGACTGAACATCGGGAAGCCATCGAACGTCGGGGCAGTGGTGACCTGTTCCAGTCCCGATCCATCGGGATTGATCAGAAACAGATCGAAGTTTCCGAGTTTCGGATCCGTGTGATGGTTCGATGAGAAAATGATTTTCTTGCCATCGGGCGTCCACGACGGCCCGAAGCTCGCCGCGCCGAGGTGGGTGATCTGCCGCTGGTTACTGCCGTCCGCATTCATGATCCACAAATCCATTTTGTTCGGACGAACCAGCCGCTGCGCGAGCAGATCCTTGTAACTCGCCAATTCCGTTTCGTTCGGTGGGTGATACGCACGATAGACGATTTGCTTTCCATCCGGTGACCACCACGGTCCACCATCGTAGCCGATCTGATGGGTCAGCTGCTCGACACCGCTTCCGTCCGAGTTCATGACGTAGATATCGAGGTCTCCACCCTTGAGCGACGTGAACACGATCTTCTTGCCATCGGGCGACAAAACTCCCTCGGCCGTGTACACGCCGAAGTGCGTCAGCCGCACCCGATGCGAGCCGTCTGCCCGGGCGGTGTAGATGTCGAAAGGATCGAGACGCCAGACGTAGCCCTTGGAGGCGTCGGGACGCGGCGGACACGCTTTCTCGAGGGCGTCACTCGAAGCGTAAAAGATCCGGCGGTCACCGTTCATGAAATACCCGCAGGTGGTCTTGCCAAGCCCGTTTGACACCCGGCGTGGCCGGGACCAGTCAACGTTCATGATGTATTGCTGGTCGCAGGTGCGGCCGTCTCGAGTGCTCTGGAAAATGAGCCGCTGTCCATCGTGGCTGAAATACGCCTCAGCGTTCTCGCCACCGTTCGTCAACTGCCGGATCGCGCGGAAGTGGACCTCACCTGGCTCGGGCGGTATGGACACCGCCTTGAATCCGGCCTGCGCGGACAGGTTTCCCGGCCCTGCCGCAAGAACCGCGAGGATGATTCGAATGTTCAATCGGTTGCCCGTGAATGTTTACAAAACGTTAACACAAAATGGCTGGTTCCAACGGATGCCGCTTCCAACCTTTTCGGCGATTCCCCGGTCTAAGAATCAAACGCGATGAGCGCGGACCCGTCCGAGTCCGCCAGTCTGGAATTCCACCCCAAGGTCTCCCCATGCTCGTCCGCCGGTCAATCGCAGCAGCTGCCTTCATATTGGCTGTGCTGATAGCTCGCGCCGCCCCCCTCGCTGGACAGCAGACAACTCGCTCTCAAAACGATCCCCGGCCGACAGCCCGCGCCGCACTCAGGCAAGGCGAGGTGACGATCGACGGCCGTCTGAACGAAGCGGCGTGGGCAGCGGCCACGCCGATCACGGAGCTGACGCAATCGACCCCCGACGAGGGCAAGCCCGCGAGCGAGCGCACCGAGATCAGAATCCTTTACGACGTATCGGCGATCTACATCGGCGCCCGGATGTACGACTCCCTGGGAGCCAGGGGCATCCACTCGGCGTTGGCCCGCCGAGATCAGCTGATGAACCTGAACGGCAACAGCAGTCTCACCTCAGACCGGATCGCCCTCGTCTTCGACACGTTCCGCGACAAGAACAGCAGAACCTGGTTCGAGCTCAACCCAGACGGCGTCAAGGGCGACCACCAGAACGGAGACGATTCGTACGACCCTGTATGGGAAGGAGCCACGACCATCGATTCTCTAGGCTGGACGGCGGAGTTTCGAATCCCCTACTCGCAGCTCCGGTTCTCGCGCAGCATCGACCAGGTGTGGGGGCTGCAGATCTGGCGCACGATCGACCGTCGCAATGAACAAGACATGTGGGCCTTCTGGCGGAACAACGAGTACGGCGGTCCGGCCTATTTCGGGACCCTCGAGGGGATCACAGTCACTTCGCGTCCGCGCCAGGTGGAGCTGGTACCCTACGCCACGTCGCGGAGCAAGTTCGAGCGGACTCAGCCGGGCGATCCCTACCATTCGAGGTCCGAAGTCATCAACCGGGTGGGGGGAGACGCGAAGATCAATCTCACGTCCAACCTGACTCTGGACGCGACCGTCAACCCGGACTTTGGTCAGGTCGAAGTCGATCCGGCCGTCGTCAATCTGTCTGTCTTCGAGACCACGTTTTCCGAGAAGCGGCCATTCTTCGTCTCGAACTCCCAGTACTTCTCGACCGGTGGCATCAATTGCTATTTCTGCAGCAACGTCTCCAGTCTCAATTTCATTTACTCCCGGCGCATCGGCCGGTCGCCGCAGCTGAGCGGCTTGCTGTCCGGCAAAGCAGACTTCATGGACGCCGCCGACGCCACCACCATCCTCGGCGCCGGCAAAGTGACCGGACGAACGAGCAGCGGAATCGCTGTCGGCGTGATGGACGCCCTCACGAACCGGGAGACAGCCCGCTTCCGCCCAGTAGGAACCACAGTCGACGAGACGCAAGAGGTCGAGCCGCTCACTAATTACTTCATCGCGCGCCTGAGAAAGGACTTTCGCGGCGGCGAGACCCGCATCGGAACCATGACAACCATGGTCAATCGGGCGCTCTCCAATCCGGATGAAGTGTCGCGGCTCCGCTCGAACGCCCAGAATATCGGGCTCGACCTGGACCACCACTGGGCGAGCAGAGAATACTCTCTGAACATTCAGACTGCGCTCACTCGCATCGATGGCGATACGGCCGCCATCAATCGGGCGCAGATGGCCAGCGCGCGGTACTACCAGCGGCCCGGTCGAAATCAGACGTCCGACGGACTGTTTTCGACGGTATTCGACCCGACCCGCCGCGACCTCTATGGTTACGGGTTCTGGGCGCGCGTTGCCAAGGAGACGGGCGACTGGCTCTGGGAAACCAGCCAGAACTGGCGCAGCCCGGGCTTCGAGGCGAACGACCTCGGGGTGCTCAGCCGCGCCGACTACAAGTGGATGCTCGTGAACGGAGTGAGGCAGTGGACTACGCCAGGCTCGTGGTACCGGAATATCTGGTTCGACGTCGGGGCCCAGCAGCAATTCAACTACGACGGCGACCGCAACGACATCGATTACCACGCGTACTGGCAGGCGACCTTCAAGAACTACATGAATTTCAGCATTTTCGACATTGTCCACCCCAGCTATTACGACGAGCGACTCACGCGTGGAGGACCGACCGTCATCCACTACGGCTACAATCTGTACTCGGCTTACCTCTCGACCGATTCCCGATCGCGAGTCGTCGAGCAGCTTCAGGTGCAGTACTCAACGCCCCGGGACAATACGGAAGGCGGCCGGCTTTCCTTCTATCCCACCATCGCGGTCAAGCCATCGAGCCGGATCCTGGTGAGCATTTCGCCCTCTTTTGACCACGACCTCACAGCGCAGCAATACGTGACGGCCATTCCGGATGCGACAGCCCCCGCCGGCTTTGCCGGGACCCGGTACGTCTTCGGCAGACTGGAGCAGAAGACGTTCTCGGTGGACACCAGGACGAACGTGACATTCACTCCGAACCTGACGCTGGAGCTGTTTGCGCAGCCGTTTCTCGCCAGCGGGAAGTACACGAGCTTCAAGGAGTTCGCTGAGCCCAAGTCGAGGCGGATGAACTACTTCGGACGCGACAACGGAAGCACCGTATCGGCCGCGAAAGCCGCCGACGGAACAGTGACGTACACGGTGGATCCCGATGGCGCCGCAGGTCCGGCGCAGCCATTCACGTTCGGGAACCCGGATTTCAACTCACGCTCGCTACGCGGTACCGGGGT
>DATARP010000023.1:0-12171 GCA_036264075.1 Gemmatimonadaceae bacterium | reverse complement strand
GCAGTGAGGGACTCGCGTACGTCGAGCTAACGACCAATGTTACCAACACTGCTTCTCAGCACGTGATCCTGGCCAACGGAGGGCAGCTCTTCGAGCGATTCAACAAGCCACCAGCTTATGGCGGCGCCGAGAGTTTCCGATTCCGTATCCCTCTCCGTTAGCGAGCGACGACGCAACAAGTCAACGCCGTGATCGAGTTGTAAACGATCAGTCGCAGGTCCCTTACTCGAAGCAAACAATGTGTGGCCGCGACCGGCTGTAGTGTTCGGAGTTCTTCACTCCGACCCTTGCCTCCGGGCGCATGGCAATCTCTCTCGACGAATTTCGCGCGCTGCCACCAGAAACGACACAGGCGTCTGATCTGCGGCTGCTTTACGCTTTGTTCGAGGACGCGCAGCGGTCCCGCGTCGCGCACGGCGAGCGCCTCCGCGCGATTCTTCAGGGGAGGTCCGTTTCTGCCATCGCTGAAACCACGGCCGACGCGGACGCTCTTCTCAAGGCCGTCAGGAGAGGCGAATCCGCGGGAGCGCCGCGAATTCTCGAGCGCGCGTACGCGAGCGCGTTCGACGACGAGGAATCCGCTTCGGCCGCGTTGCGCTGCGCCATTGAGGAGCATCCCGCGTGGCCATGGCTCGACGGCGTCAAGGGGATCGGGCACCTGCTCGCCGCGCGCCTTCTGTCGCGTCTCGACGTCACCCGCGCCAGAACGCCGTCGGGCTTCTGGGCCTATTGCGGGCTGGCGACCCTTCCCGGTGTCGCCTACCGCTGCACGCGGTGCGGACTGGAGGTCGCGTATCCGGTGGGGTATCGCCTGAGCGGCACACACAACGTCATATCGGGAGCGCGCGAGTGCCTGGGCGAGCTTCAGGTTTGCGACGACACGACGACTCGCGTAGCTCCGCGGCGCGCCGCTCTCGGTGGTCGCGCCAGCTACGACGCGCACGCCCGCAATTCGTGCTACCTGATCGGTGTGTCCATGCTCCGCTGCGGCGGCGATTACCGCTGCTCTTACGACGCCGAGCGTGTGAGGCTGGCGGAGTCGCGGCCGGGATGGACTCTCAAACGCCGTCATCTCGCTGCGCTGCGGAAGATGGAAAAAGCATTTCTCCGCGATCTGTGGCTCGCGTGGCGCCGAGCTGCGAATCTGCCCGTCGTCGCCGCCTATTTTCCGCGAGTACAGCAACCCACTGCCAACGTTAAGCCGCGCTAATCGACGCCTATGTCTGAAGTCACCCAATCAACCCGAGCGTTTGTCGGTTAGCGCGGCGCAGCTCATCGCTCCGTCGCCAGCGTTAATTCAAGTTTGAAACCTGTAGCCCGCCTTGCGCACCGTGATGAGGTGCCGAGGCTGCGCGGGATCCGGCTCCAGCTTGTTTCGGAGCCGAGCCACGTGCTGATCGACGGTGCGTGAGGTGACGCCGAGGCTGTAGCGCCAGACCTGCCGCATCAGCGTCTCGCGCGAGACGATGTCTCCGCCGGAGTCGATGAGGAACGCGAGGAAGTCGAACTCCATCGGGCTCAGCTCGATGATTTTCCCGCCGCGCGTGACGGTTCTCGTTCTCAGGTCAACTGCGACGTCGGAGAATCGGTGCAGGGAGACACGCCCAGCGCCGTCAGATCCTCTTGCCGCCGATGAGAGCCGGCGAAGTATCGCTTCAACCCGGGCCAGGAATTCCAGGACCCCTACCGGCTTGACGACGTACTCGTCAGCGCCGATGCGGAACCCCTGCACCTTGTCCACTTCCTGATCGCGGGCCGAGAGAATCAATACTGCGGCGGCGCCTCCTGCCGCGCGGTAGCGTCGCAGCACCTCGAAGCCGTTCAGGCCCGGCAGCATCAAATCGAGAACGATGAGATCCGGATCGTGCTGCGCGAGCCAGGCCAGGCCGTCGTTGCCGTCGGTGACGCACTCTACCTTGTAGCCCTCGACTTCGAGGCTGGTCCGGAGGCCGAGCGCGAGCGTCTCGTTGTCTTCGATGATCAGGATCGAGCGATCGATCGCGATGTCGGCGCTCCCCGGTGGCTGCCAAGCGTGTGTCATGAGCCGTTTCCGTTATTACTTGCCGGGAGCACGAGCGTGAAGCGTGTGCCGCCAGTCGGCGTTTCGGAGAGTACGGCGTCCGCCTCCATCGCCGTCGCCAGCTCGCGCACGATGGAAAGTCCGAGGCCCGCACCGCCGGTGCTGTCGTCCAGAGTGCCGCCTATTCGAAAGAACGGGTTCCACACTTTGTCGCGCTGCGCGACCGGGATTCCCGGTCCGGTGTCGTCCACCCATAGCCGCACGATTTTCCCCTCAGTGCGTACGCCGACAGTGATTGTCTGCCCTATCGGACCGTACTTCGCTGCGTTGTCGAGAATGTTTATCAGTATCTGTCGAATCGCACCCGAATCGCCGCGCGCAACCGCCCGCGGCGCGACATCCAGGTCGATATTCATCTTCCGCGCGTCGGCCAGCGGCGCGAAGAAATCAGCCGCATTCCTTGCCACGTCCGCGACATCCACCGGTCCGCTGCGGAGCTGGAGCTCCGAATTCGTCTCGGGTGCCTTGGACTGACTCGACGTGCCGGCCAACACGGAGTTGGACAGCGAGATCAGGCGATGCGTTTCTCTCTCGACGATCTCGAGCGATCGCTCCCGCTCGTCCTCCGTCCTCGTGCGGCCCAGTCTAATGAGCTGCACGAACATCAGGATCTGCTGGAGCGGAGTGCGGAGCTCGTGCGACACGTTCGCCAGAAAGCGCTGTCGCGAATTGACGAGACGTATCTCGCTGCGCAGAGACGCGAATCCGGCGATGGCGAGAACGATGCTCCCGGCGAGCAGCAGCCACGACGCGGGGACCCCCGACTCGGGAATTCCTCCGGCGACGAGATAGCGCGCGGCGTCCGGCCTCAGCGTCACCCAGAACGATGCGCCGCCGATGTACGGTGTGGGCGACACTCCATAGTAGTTCGAAGACTTGGCGGAATCGGGCGCCTGATAAATCTTCCTGCCTTGATCGTCGTACACGGTAAGCGTCAGCAAGGAGTCCGCGGGCATTCCCTTGAGCCATTTCCCCGTCATCATCTTCCCGGATGCCAACGCGTACGAGCGAGGAGCGCTGTCAGCCGGCAAATCGGGACTTGTCTCTTCCGTGTATCCCTGCACCATCCGCGGCAGGACGCGCACCACCCTGAAGAGCTGCGAGTAGTCGGTGGTATCGCGCACTCCGTAACAGGAACGGTACCCGTACACTGCGAGCACGTTCTGATTCTTCGTCGAATCGACCGCCGGTGAATAGGCAATCGCCTCCCTGCCGTTCGGTCCGTCGACGAACAGGTACCCGAACCCGGCCAGCTTGGGCCACATGTCGGCGAGCTTGGGGATGGAGTCGCGAATGATCTTGTCGATCGCGGGACCCGGAGGCACGCCAGCGTACCTAACCACGTGTGATGGGACGTCCACGCGAAACCGATATATCGGCCATTTCGCTGGAGGACCGCACTTTTCCGTCGTGTCGGGAATGGGGGCGAGTGCGGTCACTGGCGGCAACGCGCTGCGCACCCACGGGTCACCAGGGTGCAGCGCCAGATAAGCGAAGGTCGTTCTGTCGCGCGCGAACAGATAGGCGCGGGTGCTATAGAGGTAGCTGGCGAACCTCGCGTAGTCCCTCACTGTCCGCTCCGCTGCCGCGCGGCGCTCCTGCGCGTTGCGCATTGATTCGCGCACCGCCAGAGCGGAGACCACCACGATGCCGACAAGCGCCCCGCCGAGCAGCAAAGGGCGAGCTCCATACGCGCGCATATGACTCGTGATCGACATGTATTGGGCGGGTGGTCCTGCGAGAATACAATATGGCCGTCGGGCGATTTTCGCCTAGAGCGTGATGTATGCAAATTGTAAAAGTTCGCAGGCATCCCTCGGCGAAGCCCCTTTCAGGCAGCTAACTCGCAGCGAAGCGAGCCCCGCGCCGAGGGTCCAAAGGGGCGCCGCCAATTGCGCCACAATTTGTATACAAAGTGGCTACGAATCGTTGACAGGTTCGGCACCCCAAATCTCTATGCACAGCTCGACGCTCACTCTCACATTGCGAGCATCACACCAGCAAGGAGAGTGAAGCGCCATGCGAAACCAATTTTTGTCAGCCATCACCGCGCTAGCGTTGACGGCCTCGACGGCGTTCGCCCAAGGCGGAACGACCGTGACGGGCCGAGTGACGAGCGACGCGGGCGTGCCCCTCGGGGGTGCGAGCGTATTCATCGCCGGCACTAACATCGGCTCTCAGGTGGCCGACGATGGGAGCTACACGTTCGTCGTCCCTGCCGACAGGGCGACAGGAGGAACGGCGACTCTGACCGCGCGGGTCATCGGCTACACGGCCAAGTCGGTGCCGATTACGCTCGCGCCGGGCGCCACCGTCAATCAGACATTCAGTCTCGCGGTAAATCCGTTCCACCTCGGAGAAGTCGTCGTGACCGGCGCCGGAATGACGACCACTCGCGAGCGGCTCGGAGTCACGATCAACCGGGTCGACAGCTCCGCGCTTCGTCGATCGTCGGAGCCGCAGAACGTGATCGCTGCGCTCGCGGCGAAGGCTCCCAACGTCAACGTTCGCACGCAGTCGGGAGAGCCGGGCGCGGGAGCGTCGGTGATAATCCGCGGCGAAGCGTCACTCACAGGCACGAATCAGCCGCTGTTCGTCGTCGACGGACAGCCGATCGACAACCAGACGAATTCCACCGCTTCTCTCGCCGTGAACGGTGGCAATCTCGCTGACCGGCAGGGGGGTACGGTTACCCCCAACCGGGCAGCAGACATTAATCCGGCGGACATCGAGAGCATCGAGATCCTCAAGGGGTCGGCAGCGGCGGCTATCTACGGCGCACGTGCGGCAAACGGCGTCGTTCTCATTACGACGAAGCGCGGACATGCGGGAGCGACGAGAACGAGCATCTCGTCCTCGGTCAATCTCGACAAGGCTCGCCTGGTGGATTTCCTGCAGCACGATTACGCGCAGGGCTCGCTGGCGCGGGCGGCCGGACCGATCCCGGACGCCGCGGCGACCTGCGGCACCACTCCGGACTGCTCGCCTACCGCGGGACGCACGTCGTGGGGCGCCAAGCTGGCCCCGGGAACGCCGACGTACGATCACATGGGTGAGCTGTTTCACACCGGCATCACGGCCGACAACAACATTCAGGTCTCCGGCGGCAACGACAGAACGAGCTTCTTCTCGTCGGTCGGGCTGACGAACCAGATCGGCGTAATCGAGGGACCGAACAACAGATACAACAGAGCGAACTTCCGCCTCAAGGGAACGCAGGAAGTGGGGAGCAAGTTCACGCTGAGCGGCAACTTCAACTACGTCGATGCGCGGGGAGCGTTTGTGCAGCACGGCAACGACGTGTCGGGACTGCTGCTCGGTGCGCTGCGAACACCACCCGCGTTCAACAATCAGCCCTATCTCACGGACCGGGGACTGCAGCGCGTGTACCGCTTCCCCAATCCGACGAGCGTCGAAGCGTTCAATTGCTGCGCGTACTACGACAATCCGTTCTTCGCCATCAACAGCAACGGCAACCGGAGTGAAGTCGGACGCGCAATCTCCAATTTCAACGTGGACTGGCGGCCACTGACATGGCTGACCGTGAAGGAAACGCTGGGCGGCGACTATTACACGGATTCACGCCTTCAGGCGCTACCGCTGACGTCGGCGAACGATCCCGGCGGCAGCGTCATACGCGCGGATCAGACAAATCTCGTAATCGATCACAATCTCCTCGCGTCGGCGAAGTTCGATCGGGGTGACAACGTGGACGCCACGTTCACAGTCGGTCAGAATCTCAACTCGCGGCGGTATCGCCAGCTGTCGTCGCAGGGAGAGGGACTTATCGGACCGGTGCCTCTGGCGATCGAGAACACGATCAATCAGACCGGGCTCGAGTTCAAATCGCTGCGCCACATCGAGAGCTACTTCGGTCAGGGAGAGCTGAACCTGTACAACCAGCTCTATCTGACGGCGGGATTGCGCAACGATGGGTTCTCGACGTTCGGAGCATCGCAGCGGCGGCACACGTTCAAGAAGGCGTCCGCTGCATGGACGTTCACGAACCTCATTCATGGCGGCGACCAAACGGGGCTACTCAGCTTCGGCAAGCTTCGCGCGGCCTATGGAGAGACCGGCCGCGAGCCCGACGTGTACGCGGCGCTCAATGCGCTGAGCACGATCGTTCAGTTCGGCTCTGGCTATGGAGACGCGCTGCGGACGTCCATCGGCGGCGTTCCGGGCGTCACCAGCAGCACCAGGCTTGGCAACCCGGCGCTGCGTCCCGAGCTCCAGAGGGAAACGGAGATCGGCGCGGACCTCGGCTTCTTCGATCAACGGGTCGATCTATCGGTGGTCGGCTACAACAAGAAATCGTCGGACGTGATTCTTCCGATCACCGTGAATGCGGCGGCGACCGGATTCCTCAGCGCGTTCAAGAACACGGGCGCCCTGACGAACAAGGGCCTCGAGGTGTCGGTCAATTTCCGTCCCTACACCACGCAGAGACTCGCGTGGGACGTTGGTGTGCAGTACGGCCGCAACAAGGGCAACGTCACCAGTCTTGGCGGAGCCACGATCTTCGATCTCAACGAAGGCTTCGGCGCGAACGAAGCTGAAGGCGCCGACGTGCTCGGCTACGCCCCGGGCGTCATCATCGGGACGGCGTTCGTTCACTGCGGTCGCGGGACTCAGATAGAAGTGCCGGGAATCGCCGGCGGCACGGTGCCGCAGGACATCGACGCGCTCTGCGCGGCCACTCCGGGTGGATACAAGAAGAACGCACTCTTCCTCGGACCGAATGGTCTGCCCGTCGCGGATCCGGAAGTACGCGTGATTGGCGATCCGCATCCCAAGTACACGATGTCCTACACCAGCTCACTCAAGATTTTGAATAGGGTGACGCTGTCGGGACTGCTCGACGTGAAGAAGGGCGGGACTCAGTACAACGGAACCCGCGGCGCTCTCTACGTCTTCGGCACCCACATCGACACCGACCGGCGCAGCGGCACCGGGACCTATGGCGTCGACTACGACACCAAGACGTATCCGGATGTCGCTGGTCCGGGCAAGGGAGTGACGGGTCTCAAGACTCCGCAGGACTGGGAGAGGTGGATGAGCATCGTCGGCACGGGCGGAGGCTTCACCGGGCCCGGCGAGCAATTCATGGAAGACGCGGGGTGGGTCAAGCTGCGCGAGCTGAGCCTCACGCTCTCGCTCGACCAGCCCTTTGTGAAGAATCTCACGGGGTTCAGCTCCGCTGACATTCGGATCGCCGGCCGCAATCTCAAGACGTGGACGCAGTATCGCGGCTTCGATCCGGAAGTGAACAACGCAGGCGCGGAGTTCCTGACGCAGGGCCTCGACTGGTTTGCAAATCCGCAATCGCGGTCGTTCGTGCTGTCATTCAGCCTAAACCGTTAACGCATAGGAGCATTGCAGTGATAAAACTTCGACATCTAGCCTTGGCTGCAGCCGCGTTGACGGCAGCCGGCTGCAAGAGCGACTTCCTGACCGGAGGTGAGCTCAACACGGACCCGAATCGTCCGAGCCAGGCCACCGCCAATCAGCTGTTCGCGGCTTCAGAGGGCGCAATCTGGGCGCTGCTTGGCAGCGATCCAGCCAGGGTCACCGGCATGTGGGCGCGCCAGTTCGCCGGTGGCCAGAACCAGTATCAGAGCATCTACAACTACCTGTACGACGAAGGCATTCAAAGCGGGTTCAACATCGGCTTGTATGCCGCCGGGGGACTCGTGGACATCGTGCGCGCGCAGGAAATCGCGAAAACCGAACAGAATTTTGCGCTGCTGGGAATTCTTCAGGTGCAGGAAGCGATTACGATGGGCACGGGAGCGGACCTGTTCGGGAATCTCGTCTACTCCAAGGCGTTATCGAACGAGCCGAATCCTCCTCTCGACAACCAGCTCGTCGTGTACGACTCGGTGCAGAAGCTTCTCACCGCGGCGATCGCCAACATGGCGACTAGCGCGGCGACGAACTCGCCTCCCGCAGGGTCCGATCTTGTGTACGGCGGCGACACCGACGCATGGACCGCGCTGGCGCACACGCTGAAGGCGCGATTCTACCTGCACACGGCGGAAGTTCGCGCCGCTGCTTACGCGCAAGCGCTGGCGGAAGCTCCCTCGGGAATTGCCTCGGACGGTGGCAACTACTTTGGGGCGTTTACAACCAGTGCCGCCGAGACGAACTTCTACTACCAGTTCGAGTTTCCGGCGGGGCGGGGCGGATACCTCGTCATCGATCCCCAATTTGTAGCGCTGCTCGAGAGCAGGGGTGATCCCCGGCGCACCGATTACATCAACGGCGCCGCGACACGACTGAGTAACGCGCGATTGGCTCCCAATTTCCCGCAGCCGTTCGTCACCTACGATGAGAACACCCTCATCTGGGCGGAAGCGGCGTACCGCACGGGCGATCAGGCTACAGCGCTGTTGAAGTTGAACGAGGAGCGCGCCAATCACGGTCTGGCGGCCGAAGCCGTAGCAGGGCAGCCGCTGCTGAACGAGATACTCCTCGAGAAGTACATCTCGGATTTCCAGGTCGGGCACGAAGCCTGGAACGACTACAAGAGGACGTGCACGCCGAACTTCCCGCCGACGCAGGCTGGTAAGAAAATGCCGGGTCGCATGTACTACGATCCCAACGAGCGCTTTACGAACACCAACATTCCGCCTGCTGGGCAGGGCTTCAACGGATCGAGAAACCCGAACGATCCGCCGAACGCAGTGTCAGATGGAACGGGGCAGCCGTGTCTCGCTGGATGAAGGCAGTTGCAGTCGTCGTTGCCATCTCGTTTCTCGTTGGGGCGTGCTCGACTTACGCCCCAACGTCATTGGCGGCGGCGCCGATGAGCGGCACGGTCAGGTTCGATCTGACCGATGCCGCTCACTCGGAGAGCTTCGGAGCACTTGGCTCACAGGTGACATCGATTGAGGGAAAGGTTCGCTCCGCGAGCGACTCGGCGGTCACGATTGCCGTCACGGAAGTTGGGCGAGTCGCAGCGGACAACCAGTCATATCACGGCGACATGGTCACGATTCCCACGCGTTACATCGGGCGAGTGGAGCAAAAGCGCACGCAGGTGGGACGGTCAATGCTGGTGGCGGGCGCAGTATTCGGTGTTGTAGCGTGGATCGGGTCGCAGGCCGGACACGGCTCGGTAAGCTCGCGGAGGCCTCCCGGGCCTCCCCCGCCGGGCGGTTAACCCCTAAACCAAGGGAACTGCGTCGGTACCGACGCATGTTCCGTTGCCCCCTCCGCGACCGGGTCGTCAATAGGGGGAAGCGAAGCAGTTGGATGAGAGGGGAAGCGTCTCCAGGCGCTTCCCCTCTTTTTTGTGATCCATCGGTCTCGATGGGTGCTTATTTGAGCTCGCCGGCTCCGGTGAAAGTGGCTTCGCCAGAAATGGCGTTGTAGCGGTCGATCAGGACGGGTCCGCTGCGCCTATCGTCGAAAATGATTTTTGCCTCACCGGCGAGGTTGCCAACGCGGCGGCGCTGCTCGGCGTTGAGCCGGAAGTGTCCGCGCCAATCCGCGAGGCCCGACTCACTCTGACCCCTCGCGCCCTCGTCGAGAATGATCTGCAGACCATTGATCGCCACCTCTCGATCGCCGAGCACGAGCTGTCCGCCGGTAATGTTCATACACTCCTCTCGTTGCCATGAAGCCGCTGAGTCCTAACGTAGCGGGCAGCCGCGAATAAGAGAAGTAAGCGGGCCGAAACGCAAAAACGCGCTCGTGAGAGCGCGTTTCAGTTTCCAGCTATCGTGCGAGTCGCGACTACGGCAGTACGAACTGAACCGAAGTCTCGATGGGGAAGTTGTTGCTGCGGAGTATGGCCACGGCGGTGAACGATCCGTGCATGCCCTTCGGATTCCAGCTCTCCTCGTACGTCGTGACGCCCTTGCCCTTCAGGGTCTCGCTGCGCATCGCGGACGTGAACATGCGGCCTTCGCTCCACTTCCAGACTTCCTTGCCGGCGAAATCCTTCACGACGAAGTCGTGGGTTTGTCCGTCGGGGTAGCGCAGCTCCAGCATCTTCGACGTGTTGTTGGTCACGCGCAGAGAGAATCTGAGCTTCTCGGCGTCGTCCTTCGGACGCAGAATGTCGAATGTCGATACGATCGGAGCGGTCTTTTCTTCGCCGTTGTGTCTCGCGGAGGCGATTGCCTTTCCATCGTGGGAGAACGGAGCCGCGGCGAACGCGACTGATGCTGCGCAGAGCAGAGGAAGGATAAGCCGGTTATGCATTACGTCGGTCTGGGAGTCGTCGATTATGGGCGGGCAGGGCGATTCTCAGTGGTCCACGAGAAGCCCAACGATATCAATTCAAGGACGACCGGTCAACACCCGCGCAACTCGACTAACTGCGCCTGTGTGTTGAAGTTGCAGCAGTGGAGAATCTTCGGTGTACGTTCGGAAATCTCCTCGTAATGTGCTTGTGAAAATCTTCACAAGCGGTTAATTTCTCCCAGAATGGAAGACGAAAAAGGGCTGCGCAAAGCCACGCCTTCGGGCGGGTTGTCGGGCGCCGATTTCGCCGGCGTCGGGATCCAGTTTGCCGCAGCAATCGTCATTTTCCTCTTCGCCGGGCAATGGATCGATAGCAAGCTCGGAACCTCCGGGTGGTTCACCGTCCTCGGAGTTTTTGTCGGTGCAGGCGGCGCGTTCTACTTGATGTACCGCAAGATCAGCGCGGCACAGCGCCGAGACGATGCAGAGAGATCGGGGCGGAGCAACTCTGGTCCGAGAGATGGTCAGCCGTGAAAGAAGGGAGGGCGCTGGGAATTTTTGCTGGTGTCTCGGCCGCTCTCATTTTCATCGCCACCGTAGTTCTGAGGACGTACTTCACGACGACCGTGGAGCACAGGGCGATGCTCGTCAGCGCTGGACTGGCTTTCGCAGTACAGCTCGGCACGTACGCTCTGGTCCGACCGGCGCGTGCGGGAAAGGCGCCGGGCGAGCTGCTGATCCGCTGGGGGATCGGCGCGGTGGTGAGGCTGATGGTGCTGGTGCTTTACGCGCCGCTGGCGAGGGTGATGTTCCTCTCGCTCGATGCGGCGCTGGTGAGTCTGGTGACTTTTTTCTTCATGACGATGATGGCCGAACCACTCCTGCTCGAATATGATCGTTGATCAAGTAGACTTCATCACGCCGCATATCAGCGATTCGCACACGCTGGACTATCCCTGCCTCAAGACCGGGTTTGTCTGCGAGTACGAGCTGCCGCACTGGAATCCGATCCATATCGGCCGCTTCGCGCTGGACATTTCCCCAACCAGGCACGTGGTGATGCTGTGGATTGCGGCAACGCTGTGCATCGTCACGACGCTGCTGGCTCTCCGCGCCCACAATCGCAGAACGCGCGAGGGAAAAGCGCCGAGCGGATTTGGAAACGGCCTGGAAGCGCTGGTTTTGTATCTGCGCAACGAAGTCATCATCCCAAACGTCGGACCCCACGGCAACGGCTACGTGCCGTACCTGTTGACGCTCTTTTTCTTCATCCTGTACGCGAACCTGCTCGGCCTCGTCCCCTACGGCTCGACGGCTACCGGAAACATCTCTGTCACCGCGACGCTGGCGATCATAACCTTTTTCGTGATCGAAATCGCGGGCATGAAGGCGCAGGGGAAGGGATACTTCAATACCATAGTGTTCTGGCCCCACGACATGTCGCTCGGCATGAAGCTCTTCATCTCGCCGATCCTCACGCCGATCGAGCTGGTTGGAAAATTGACTAAACCGTTTGCGCTGGCGATCCGTTTGTTCGCCAACATGACCGCCGGCCACGTCGTGCTGCTCGCGCTCATAAGCCTCATATTCACATTCGGAAGCTGGCTGCTGGTGCCGGTGCCGATTCTCATGGCGATTGGCATCTCGTTTCTGGAATTGTTCGTCGCATTTCTGCAGGCGTTCATCTTCACGCTTCTGTCCACCGTATTTATTGGACTGATCCGCGAGGGTGCGCACTGACGCGGAGCGTGCTCGACTTCGCGTAGGTATCCGGCCGAGCGGGCTGGAGAGGTCCGTTGGGATGGGAATCCCGGTGACGGACAGCGATCGAAAGATCGCGAGCATGACATATCACGATCGTTGAAAGGGGATTCACAATGCATTCGATCTTTGGGCTG
>DATARP010000279.1:0-10548 GCA_036264075.1 Gemmatimonadaceae bacterium | reverse complement strand
GCTCATCAGCCGGTTGTCGGTGTTGAGTGTGACGTTCAGGCCGCGGTCGAAATATTCGCGGAAGGGGTGCGTGGCGTAGGAATCGGCGACCCTCGTCTGGACGTTGCTGGTGAGACAGACCTCGAGCGCGATGCGCCGGTCATTGACGTACTGAGTGAGATCCGGGTCTTCGATCAGCCGCGTTCCGTGACCGATGCGGTTTGCACCACAGATGTGCACCGCCTGTCGTATCGACTCCGGTCCGTCCCCCTCGCCGGCGTGGACGGTCACGGCAAGGTTGTGCTCGCGAGCATACCGGAACGCTTCCTCGTGCAGCCTCGCGGGATTGCCTTTCTCGCCGCCCGCCAGGTCGAATGCCACCACACCGTCGTTCTTGAACTCCACCGCAAGCTCGGCCATCTCGAGCGAATGCTCGGCCGGAAATTGCCTCATCGCGACGACGATGAACCGGCCGGTAATGCCGAAATCGTTTTCGGCCCGGCGAAGCCCGCGCAAAGGCGCCTCGACGGCTTGCACCAGAGTGAGGCCCCTCACGACGTTCAGGATCGGGGCGTTTCTCACTTCTATGTACCTGACGCCATCCTCCGCCGCATCTTCGGCCAGCTCGTAGGCGATGCGCTCCAATGCCTCGGCCGTTTGCATCACGGATATGGTGACGTCGAACAGCCGCAGATAATCCTCGAGACTCTTCGCGTCGTCCGCCCTCATGGCCTCCGCCAGCTCCTGCGCGGTTTGTTTGGGCATGGGGACGCGGTACTCGCGCGCGAGATCGAGGAGCGTCTCGGGTCGAACGGACCCATCGAGATGGCAGTGCAGCTCCGCTTTCGGCAGCTGGCGGAGCTTGGTAGAGAAGATCGAGAGGGGCATTACGGTTGGTTGGGGTCCGTGTCGTCGTCCGACGCCTGACGCGCGCGAACGATGCGGAAGATCGCACCGTTGTGCAGGCGCGTGTCGTTGGCGGTAACTATGCCGCGACTATCGGTGATGAGCCGCTCTCCGCGGCGGATCGCGGCAGCCTGGGTCTCGTCCCACGCCTCGACCGCATCGAGAGCCGTTGCAGTCGCCGCAACTTCTATCGGCTTCGCATTGATGTAGACCCGGACGGTATCGCTCATGGCGCGATGGGAGAGATTCTTATTTCCGTCGGGGCGGTTATCGGCGCGGGCAGCGTTCGCAGATAGCCGATGAGCGCGTCGAGATCGACAATGTTCAGCGGCCGTGACGCGCTTGCTCGGCCGCCTGCATTGTACCCCTCTCCGCCGGTCGCAAGAAAGTCGTTCACGATGACGCTGTACTCGCGCGTATCCGACAGCGGGGTCCCATCGGCCATTGTCGCTGAAACGATTCGCGATCCTGTCGGCCTCGACGGGTCGTACTTGATGGTCAGTCCGCTGACGTGGTCGTCGACGGGGTTTTTCTTCAACATTTCTTCGAGGAGGCCACGAAGCTGTTCTCCCGTCATTGTGAGAGAGTAGAGATTGTTGCCGAACGGCTGGATCTCGAACAAAGAACCGTAGGTGGCCTCACCCGCTCTCAGCTCGGTTCTGATGCCGCCGTTGTTCATGATCGCGACATCGCCCTTTCCCGCCCACCGCTGTGAATCGGCGATGAGGTTGCCAAGCGGATACTGCGGCCCCTGCCGAGCGAGTGTGGTGGGAATCGTGGTGACGTGACGATTTACGAGCGGCGCAACCCGCGCGACCGCTCTTCGCACAATCGCGGCGACAGGCGGGAACGGTTTGATCGTGTCGACGGCGAGCTCCCGCACCTCATGTCGGACCGCGCGGCCCACGTCGGGGCCGATCGGCAGATCGAGTATGTCGATCGCCCTGCCACTCGACCGGGCTTGCACAATTGGAATTCCATTGACCTCGGTATTCACGAGGGTGTGCGTATGGCCGCTCACTATCGCATCGACCTTCGTTTTAAGTTTTCGAGCGAGGTCGATGATCTCGCCGTTGCAGGCGCCCGTCCCATCTCTCCCGCAGCCAGCGCCTGCGTGAGCGATGACGACCACGAAGTTTGCGCCTCTTCTCCTCAGCACCTTGCCGATGCTGTCGACGATCGGCGCGGGGTCGTCGAAGCGGAGCCCGACGACGTTGGCCGCGCGAGTGGTCGTCGGCGTCGCGACTGTCGACACACCGATGATCCCGACCTTGATTCGACCGCGCGTGACGATCGTGTCATTCGGGATCCATTTCACATCCCGTCCGGCCGTGTCGCGAACATTTGCCCCGAAGATTCCGAACGTCGCCTGACGCATCCTCGCCCGGAGGGTGTCGACGCCCCAGTCGAACTCGTGGTTCCCAAGGGCAGATGCCGCGTAGCCCATTCTATTGTAGTACTCGATCACCGGACGCCCGTAAGAGAGGTTCGAGGCGAGCGTCCCCTGAGAGAGGTCGCCCGCGTCCAGCAGAATGGTTTCGCAACCGGGAAGGCACTCGCTCCGTGCCCGGTTCAGTGCCGTCGCAACGTAAGCCGCGCCACCGCGTTTCACCCCCGAAGCGTCTGGCCGCGGCTCCAGCGCCCCGTGGAAATCGTTCGTCGCGATGATGCGCAGAAACTTCGTCCCGCGCGGATATGCTGGCTGAACGAGAGGCAGCGCTCTGACGGGCGTCACTGGTGCTCTTGAATCATTCAGCTCCAGCCCGGGACCGCGCACCAGCTCCCAGTTGCGGACGAAATAATCCTCCTGCTTCAGAACTCCGCGACGCTTCACCTCATCGATGAGAAGCTGCCTTATCTCCTGCTGCTTGTCGTAGACAACTGGGGCGCCGCTGAGCATCGCATAGCCACCGCCGCCGGTCTGCCGATAATTGTTGAGCGCCATCGTGAATGTGTCCGTGTCACGAACTGGTGAGCCCTTGTAATCGAGCCGGGTGAGTCGAAAGCCCACCGGTTTCGAGAGGTCCAGCGCGTAGTCGACGCCCGACACGATATCGAAGTTGTAGCCGGGCACCTGCGAGTCGGTCTGGAGCGGCGCCGTGGGCGACGGAATGGTCTTGTAGTAACGGCTGCTGAATTCGAGGTAGTCGCGAAGCTGCTTGCCCGTGATACGCACGGCGCGAAGCGTGTTGTCGTAGGGATAGAGCTGCGCAACCTGGGCGATCGTAATCGGCCCCATGCCCATCGTGACATCGGTGGAGAACGCGGCTGTCGACGCCAGGTCCGAACCGGCGGCTTTGCGCTCCGTCTCCAGGATGAAATCGATCAGCGGCGTGTCCTTCACGCGCGCCGAGTCGGCGGTCCAGCGCTCGGGAGTCGTTCCGATCGGGGTGGTGACATAGGCCACGGTCTCGCGGTGAATCGCAGCTGTCGCGGCGAGCACGGCGGGATTTTCCTCGTGGCCGGCCGCCTGGATCAGGTCGCTGTGTTTGTCGGTGACGCGCCAGCCGTTGGCTGTTCTCGATACGCTCAGGTGCGCAACGTCGACGCTCGTCGACCAATTCTTTGGCTGAATGAGAAGAGTCTGACCGATCGTGGTCCCGCGGACTTCCTTGTGCGAATGTCCGTAGAGCACGAGATCGATTCCGGGGATTTCGCCGGCGATTTTGGCAGCGACGTTCTCACTGGGCACTCCAGTGGTAACGGTGTCGTAGCTCGATGGCTCGTTGAGTCCCGAATGGACCGTTACGAGCACGATGTCCGCTCCAGCAGCGCGGACTTCCTGCACCGCATTCCGGACTGCCGGAATGATGTCGCCAAACCGAAGGCGTCCCTTGATGTTCTCGGAGTCCCACAACGTAACGCCCGGTGTCGTCGCGCCGACCACTCCGAATTTGATACCGGCGCGATTGATGATTGTCCACGAGCTGTAAGCGTGGACGTCGGCGGGAGCCAGCCTATACGTGTTCGCCGATAGAAACGGAAAGGTTGCCTGCTTTATCGCGCTGTCGAGGTACGGCACGCCGTAGTTGTACTCGTGATTCCCGATCGCAGAGGCGTCGTAGTGCATGGCGTTCATCGCTGCGATGATCGGATTGGTGCGATTCGAAGACACTTTCGCAGCCACATACGCCAGCGGATTCCCTTGCAGTAAGTCGCCGGCATCGAGAAGTATCACGCGCCCTGGATTGGCTTCTCTGACGGAATCAACGATCGTGGCGGCGCGGGTGAGTCCTCGAATTGTCTCGGACTTGTTGGCGTAGTAGTCCCAAGCCGTTACCCGTCCGTGGACATCGGTCGTGCTCGCGATCACGAGGTCGACTGGCGCCGTCGCGCGGGGCAGCTGCGACGGCGCACAACCAATCAGGCCAATTGCGATTGAAGTTAATCCGGGACGTCTCATTTCATGGGCAAAGTGACTGTAAAACCGGGTGTGCGATCAACCAAAGCTAGCGTCCAACGCCACAATCGTGTAACGGATGGGTCAACTCCGCTTTCGTCGCCTCGGCGCGCATGCTAGCTCTCCGCAGTCCTCAACCTGAAGACAATCGTGTCCAATCGTGAATGCACTCCCCCCAAGCCGTCATGACACTTCGCCGGTTGACGCGAAGCGGAGAGACCGGACAACTTCCGGATGTGACTGAACCGACCGCGGTCGCTGAGCGAGTACTCGTGGTGGATGATGAACCCGACATTGTGGCGCTCGTCGCTTACCACCTCGCGAAATCCGGCTACACCGTATCGACAGCGACCAGCGGTCCCGAGGGCCTCGCGATTGCCCGTCGCGACAAGCCCTCCATAATCGTGCTCGACCTGATGCTCCCAGGCTTGTCCGGCCTCGAAGTCATGGAAGAGCTGCGCGGAGACGCCGCAACGTCCGACATCGCTGTTTTGATGCTCACCGCTCGACGCGAAGAAAGCGATCGCATCAAGGGTCTCACCATGGGCGCGGACGATTATCTGACCAAGCCGTTCAGCCCCCAGGAGCTGGTCCTTCGCGTAAGCGCGATACTGCGGCGTGTGAAAGCTGGAAGAGAGGAGTCGGCCGACGTCAAACAAATCGGGCCACTGCGCATCGACACGACGGCGCATCGGGTAACGGTGGACAGCCGCGAAATCGATCTGACGCCTACGGAGTTCAAGCTTCTACTTCTGCTGGCCGAGCGAAAAGGTCGTGTGCAGCCGCGCAATCTGCTCCTCGAGATCGTGTGGGAGGCGGCACCGGACATTCAGACGCGCACTGTCGACATGCACGTACAGCGGCTCCGCGCCAAGCTTGGAGGCGCTGGAGACCTGATCGAGACCGTGCGCGGGTTTGGGTACCGGATCAAGAACGTCTCCGATCGCTCGTGAGGTTAGCGCAACGACTCCTGCTCCAATCGCTCGCGATCGTCGCGGTGATGGTGGTGTCGGTCGTCGTCATAATTGACAATCAGCTGCACACGAGCATCACGGACCAGACCACGCGCGATCTCGCCGGCGAGGCGAGGCTTCTGGCCGCGGAGTGGAAGCCGGGAGTGGATGCGGACTCCCTCGCCGACGAAGCCGGAATGGCGACCGGTCATCGGGTTACCCTCATCGACCCGACCGGCCGGGTTGTCGGTGATTCCGATTTCGATGGGCCTGCACTCCAACGCCTCGAGAATCACAGCACTCGTCCCGAGGTAATCGCCGCTCTCAAGAACGACGTAGGTTCCGCGCGGCGCATGAGCCCATCCACCGGCGAGGAGCAGCTCTATGTCGCGGTGAAAGCTCCGCGTGGTGTCGCTCGCGTCTCAGTCACGACCCGTGCCGTCGAGGAAATCTTTGGGAACGCCAGAAACGGTGTCATTATCGCCGGCCTGATTTCGTTCCTGCTCGCGGCAATTCTCGCTCTTCTTTTTTCACGAGCTGTGTCGCGGCCAATCGTCGAGCTCAGGGACGTCGCGCGCTCGATCGCGGCCGGCGAGCGGCGGCGTCACCCGGCGCTCTCTGCACCCGGCGAAGTTGGAGACCTCGCCGACGCCATCTATCGGCTCGCCGAGCAGCTGGAAGCACGGCTGTCTGCGCTGGCGGCGGAGCAGTCGATTCTGACCGCGCTCGTCGAAACACTCAACGAAGGCGTGGTCGCGATCTCTCCCGCGCACGAGGTCGTCCGGATAAACGAGATCGGCCGCAGACTGCTCTCGATCGACCGCCCACTTCCCTTCAGCATCGACTACCTGCCGCGCGAGATCACGTTGCGGAGCGCGATATCGCTCGCCTTGAACGGAACCGATACAGAGCCGGAAGAGGTGGTGATTGGCGGGAACACCATGTCCCTCACGGCGCGACGGCTGATCGAAGGTGGCGCCGTCGTAGCCCTCTTCGATCTGACGCCGATCAGAAAGCTCGAAGTGGTACGGCGCGATTTTGTCGCGAACGTCTCGCACGAGCTCCGCACGCCACTCACTATAGTTGGCGGCTTCGCCGAGACGCTCCAGGATCCGGACATTTCCCCGGAGCGAAAGGCAGAGTTCGCGCGGACGATCTACAGCAATACTCAGCGGATGCAGCGCATTGTCGATGAGCTGCTCGACCTCTCGCGAATCGAATCGGGGCACTGGAAGCCGCGCCTGCAGGCGGTGACGATCGCCGATGCAGCCGCGGAAGTCTTTGCGCGAGTGTCAACCGCTGCCGCGAAGAAAGACATCTCCATGGCAACGAGGATCGCACCGGCGGCGAGCGTCGTTCACGCCGACAGGACCGCGCTCGAGCAGATCCTGTTGAACCTGGTGGAGAACGCCCTTCGCCACACTCCTGAGCGCGGCACTGTTACTATCGAAACCGCCGAGGACAGAAACGGCGTCGTTGTCAGCGTCATCGACACTGGCGTTGGAATCGCGCCCGAACACCTGCCCCGAATCTTCGAGCGGTTCTATCGAGCCGACAGCGGGCGCTCACGGGAGGCGGGAGGAACTGGGCTCGGGCTGGCGATCGTGAAGCACCTCGTCGAGGCACACGGTGGCTCGGTAAGCGCTACCAGTGAGGTGGGTTCAGGAACGACAGTGAGGATCTTTTTCCCCGAGGTCGCGACGACTGAGCAGTCGTGACACACTCTTTACATCCTGTGTAACCGCCCGTTACACGACCGTGAGAGCTTCGGGTGCGACAAACTTCCCCTCACGGAGTCACAAGTGATCAAAACCGTCCGCAGCATCGCAACCGCTCTGTCAGCGGTAGCGTTCCTCGCAGGCAGCGCCTCGGCTCAATCAGTCGACCTCACCGGAGCTGGCGCGACATTCCCATATCCTATCTATTCGAAGTGGTTCTCGGATTACGCCAAGAACACCGGAGTGAAGATCAACTATCAGTCGATCGGCTCCGGCGGCGGAATCAGGCAGCTTTCTGAACAGACTGTCGACTTCGGCGCTTCAGACAGCCCGATGAGCGATCAGGAAATCGCCAACGCCAAGGGCGGTCCCGTCCTCCATTTCCCCACGGTGATGGGCGCAGTCGTCATCACATACAACGTCCCCGGCGTGGCGCGCCCGCTCAATCTCAGCGGCGACGTAGTCGCGGACATTTTCTCAGGGAAGATCACCAAGTGGAATGATGCGCGGATTGTCGCACAGAACCGCGGGGTGACTCTTCCCAATTCTGACATCCTCGTCGTCCACCGCTCGGATGGAAGCGGAACCACCTACATCTTCAGCGACTACCTTTCCGCCGTGAGTCCCTCCTGGTCGAGCACACTCGGCAAGGGCAAGGAGATCAAGTGGCCGGTTGGACTGGGCGCGAAGGGCAACGAGGGCGTCGCAGGTCAGGTGAAGCAGACACCCGGTTCCGTCGGCTACGTCGAGCTCGCCTACGCCAAGCAGAACGGACTCGCGTTTGCGAATCTGAAGAACGCCGCCGGACGCTACATCACACCGTCGATCGCGTCGGTCACCGCTGCGGCCGCTGGTGCGAAGCTCCCGAAAGACACAGACTACCGTGTGTCGATCGTCAACGCGGCAGGAAAAGACTCCTATCCGATCTCGTCGATGACGTGGATTCTCGTCTACCAGAACCAGCCCGACGCCGTGAAGGGTGCCAAGCTGGTGAATTTTCTCCGCTGGGCGTACAAGGACGGAGAGAAGACAGCGTCGTCGCTAGACTACGCGCCGCTGCCCCCACAAATAGTTGCACAGCTCCAGAACAGATTGAAGACGGTCCGTGTCGCCAGCGCGCGCACGGGAGGCGCTCAATGATTCGGACTACGCGCCTTGCATTCATCGCAGCGTTGATCGTCCCGGCCGCGCTGGCAGCACAGCAGCCGGCCGACACAACCAGACCTGCTCCACCTCCAGCGCCTGCTCCGGCTCCGACGGTATCCATTCCCGTCGATTTCTCCGGAGTGCTGTACGCGAACTTCCAGTATCAGGGCGCCAAGGGAGCTACAAAGTCGCAGAACAAGTTTGACCTCGAGCGCGCCTACCTGACGTTCCGCATGCCGGCCGGAGATCGCGCCAGCATTCGCATCACCGCTGACGTTTTTCAGCAGCAGGGCACACCTGCCGACGCCTACTACAAGGGCTGGGTTGTGCGCGCCAAATACGCGTACCTCCAGTACGATTACCTGAAGGGCGGCGCATGGACCGGAGTAGCTCGTGCTGGTTTGATCCACAACGTCGTGATCGATCACATCGAGCAGTTCTGGCCGCGGTGGATCTCACAGACGGCAGTTGAGCGCGCCGGGTTCTTTTCCTCCGCTGATGCTGGCGTGGGCACGCTGATCACGTTGCCAAACAAGTTCGGCGAGTTGTACGCGAACGTCGTGAACGGGCCGGGTTACACGTCCCGCGAAACGGATCGGTTCAAGGACTACGCTGCGCGTCTGACCATCACCCCGCTGTCGGGGTCGAGCAACAAGGTGATCAAGACGTTTGCGTTGAGCGGTTGGACCTACCAGGGTAGACTGGCGAGCGCCTTTGTAAACGGCGGCGCCGGCCAGGTCGGGCAGGTCGGATCTTCGTTGCCGCGCACGCGATCAGGCATTTTCGTCGGCGTCCGGGACCCGCGCCTCTCGGCCGGATTCGATTTCGCTACCAGGAAAGACGGCGTCGAGACCGGGCTGAACACGGTTGCCTCGCCACGGGCCGAGATCGATAGCACGCGTCGCCTCATTTCGGGCTTTGCCACCATAAAGCCCTTCCAGCTGCTGAGCGACCAGTCGACGTTCCCGCTTGGGTTGATTGGCCGTTGGGACCGCTACAAGCCGAGCAGCGGAGCACCGGGTTACATAAACACGGTGATTGCGGGGGCTACCTGGGATCTGAACAAGAAGTCGGCACTCTCGTTCGACTATCAGGAGCAAACCCCAAAGAACGGGGTGATTGCAGCCACAACGAAGACCTATTTCCTGCATATGGTAGCAAACTTCTAGACTGCTCCCTCACTCGGGGGAGCCGACGCCCCCGGCGGTTGTGACGATGTCGTTACGTGACGTCTGTCGTGACCCGCCGGGGGCGCTCGTATTTTGCCTCTTGTCCGGGTCGAACCAACAATAAAGGAGCAACCAGTGAAAGCCCTGAAGCTTGCTGTCTTCGTGCTATTCGCAGTGGCGTGCGCCAAGGAAGGCAACAACTCCAGCACGGCTTCCTCGAGCAGCTCATCGGGCGGGTCAGTCGACCTCACCGGCGCTGGTGCCACGTTCCCCTATCCTATTTACTCGAAGTGGTTCGATCTCTACGCCAAGGCCACTGGAGTGAAGATCAACTACCAATCCATCGGCTCAGGCGGCGGCATCCGCCAGTTGTCTGAAGGCACTGTCGATTTTGGAGCCTCCGACAGTCCGATGACTGACGCGGAGATGGCGAAGGCCAAGTTCGGTCCAATTGTGCACATCCCGACGGTGCTCGGCGCCGTCGTCATCACCTACAATATTCCGGCTCTCAGCGCTCCACTTGACCTGACGCCGCAGGCGATCGCAGACATCTTCGCGGGCAAGATCACCAAGTGGAACGACGCCCGGATCGCGTCGCTCAATCCCGGCGCCTCGCTTCCCAGCTCGGATATACTCGTCGTCCACCGCTCCGATGGGAGCGGGACCACCTACATATTCACCGATTACCTGACCACGGCGGCTCCGTCATGGAAGGCGATCGGAAAAGGCAAGGAAGTGAAGTGGCCCGTCGGACTTGGCGCCAAAGGTAATGAGGGCGTCGCGGGGCAGGTGAAGCAATCGCCGGGTGCAATCGGGTACGTAGAGCTGGCTTACGCCAAACAGAACGGCCTCCCGATCGCGGCCGTGAAAAACAAGGCTGGCAAATTCGTGGTCGCCTCGGTTCCGGCGGTGACAGCGGCGGCAGCTGGTGTAGCCAAGTCCCTGCCCGCCAACACCGACTTCCGCATTTCGGTGGCCGATGCGCCCGGTGCGGACGCTTATCCGATCTCCTCTTTCACCTGGATCCTCGCCTACCAGCACCAGAGCGACCCGGTGAAGGGCAAGAAGCTCGTGGATTTTCTGAATTGGGCGTTGACCAGCGGTGAGCCTGAAGCGGCTTCCCTCGACTACGCACCGCTCCCTGCCGAGATGATGCCCAAGGTGAAAGCGAAAGTGGCCACTATAGACTTCGCTGCCTCCAAGTGACCGCAGTCCCGGCTGAAGCTGTACCGGCGGACCGGCGCCGTCTCAGAGTTCACGAGACGGCGATCGGAGAC
>DATARP010000238.1:0-1663 GCA_036264075.1 Gemmatimonadaceae bacterium | reverse complement strand
TGGGCACCACGGCGAGCCAGGCCGTGCACGAGATGGTTTACGATTTCGAGCGCCGCTGGAAACCCGATTGGGATGCAAAAGCCTCGGCGATGAAAATCAATCGCAACGACCTGGTGACGATGGCGTCGATCGTCGAGAAAGAAGCGCGCGTTCCCGAGGAGCGTCCGGTGATCGCGGCGGTGTACTACAACCGGCTGCAGAAGGGGATGCTGCTGCAGGCAGACCCTACGGTGCAGTACGCGCTGGGTCATCACGTGGGACGTGTGCTTTACAAGGATCTCACCGTGAAGTCGCCGTACAACACGTATGTCAACAAGGGACTTCCGCCGGGCCCTGTCGCGTCGCCTGGTGTCGCCAGTCTCGCGGCCGCGGCGAACCCCGCGAACGTTCCTTATCTCTATTTCGTTGCCAGTCCTGACGGCCACCACGAATTTCGAATGACGCTCCAGGAGCACACGAGCGCGATCAGGGAAGTTCGCGGGGCCACGGTGGCAAATGCTCCCGCGAAGACGGCGAGCAAGCCAACCAAGACAGCGAGTACGAAGTTGGCATCTGCCAAGAAGCCCGCCGCGAAGACGACGTTAAAGCACACGACGAGGAAGAAATCAACGCCAAAGCGTACGGTTCGCTCGACGCACCTCACTCGATAGCGGATGCTCGATCCACGGATCCTGCGTCTCGTCGCCATCACCGATGACGCGGAGGATCGCCGGGCGACGCTGGTCGACCGGGTGGCCGCGGCTGTGCGCGGCGGCGCGACGAGCATTCAAGTGCGGTTGAAGACAGCGCCTCCTCGCGAAGTCGTCGAGATTACGCGAGCGATAATGAGCAGGACATCGGTTCCGGTCATCGTCAACGACCGAGCCGACATCGCTCTCGCCGCCGGTGCGGCTGGAGTTCACCTCGGCGAAGCGGATCTGCCCGTCGCAGCCATCCGGAGATTCGCACCCGCCGATTTCATCATCGGTGCGTCACTGGGCGTCGACGCGGAGGTCGCGAATGCCAAGGACGCCGACTACGTCGGGATCGGTCCGGTGTTCGGCTCTGATTCCAAGAGCGACGCCGGGCGGGCAATTGGCGTGGACGGCTTCGAGCGGCTTGCTGCCATGGTGGAGTTGCCGGCGGTGGCGGTCGGGGGAATAACCGCCGACCGTGCGCTTCAGATCACGGTGCACGGCGCGGCGGGCGTCGCCGTGATCAACGCGATATTCAGGGCTGACGACCCCGAGCTCGCGACCCGCCAGATCGCGGACGCCATCGGAAAGTGATATCCGGAGCGCGCTGCGCTCCGCCGCGCTTCCGACTGCCGTGGTTCTTTTGAGGGTTGGTCGCTAAGCGCATCGCCTTTTCGATTTTTGTTCTTACCGGCGGTCTCATGAACACGTCGACGAGCTCCGGATCGAATTGGGTGCCGCGCCCCTCTACGATTGCGCGCATGGCCTCATTGATGCTGCGGGCGTGACTGTACCGACGACGGTGAGTGATTGCGTCAAACGTGTCGGCGATGGCTACCACCCGTGCCGCCAGCGGAATCCTTTTCCCTTTGAGCCCGCGCGGGTAGCCAGTCCCGTCCCAACGCTCGTGGTGCGCGGCCACTCCCTTGGGCAGGTCGGGGAAGAACCCAGCCAGCGGCGCCAGAACTTCGGCGCCGCGCTGAGGGTGC
>DATARP010000221.1:0-7677 GCA_036264075.1 Gemmatimonadaceae bacterium | reverse complement strand
CGGCTCATTGGGTCGATGAAAGAGCGCCGCGTAGTAGTCGGCTGGATAGTCCGTCGGTACGAGAAAGATCTTCTTTTCGGCCATCAGCTTGAGCGACGCGTCGGAGATTTCGTAGGCGTGCTCGATGGAGTCGACGCCGGCCTCCGCCGCCAGCGCGGTCGCCGTGTCGCTCGTGGCATGTGCGGCGACCTTCCGGCCGGACCGATGGGCCTCGTCGACGATGGCTCGCAGCTCGTCGGACGACAGCATGCGCGGCCCGGCGTTGACGATGATTTTGATCAGTTGCGCGCCGTCGAAGATCGCCTGCCGAACGGCCTGCCGGCCACTCTCCGGCCCCGCGACGATCGCGTATTCCTGATCGATGAGGCGCTGAGCGTCCGTCGAGAGAGGTCCGAACTGAGCTCCGACCGGCGCAAGCGCGCGCGTCGACACCTGCATGCGCGGGCCGGCGACCCATTCGGCGCGGATCGCATCGCGAAGCGCGACGTCTCCATTGAGGCCGCTATTGCCGAGGTCGCGAACGGCCGTGATGCCCGATTCGAGATCCTGACGGGCGTTGGACGCGCCGAGGAGAGCGCGCAGCGCGGTGCTCATTTGCGCGACCTGGAGGAGCGCGCCGGTCGAATCGCCGATGGACGGGTCGAGGGCCGAGAGCAGGTGGGTGTGGCAATCGATCAAGCCGGGAAGGACGGTCTCGCCGACGAGGTCGATGACCGCGGCGCCGGCGGGGATCGGCAGCTTTCGTCCGACTGCGGTGATGGTGTCGCCTTGGATGATGATGACCGGCTTGTCGACCACCGCGCCGCTCTCGACGTCGATCATCCTGCCGGCCTTGATCGCCGTGACCGGTTCGACGTTCTGCGCCCAGGCTTGGACGGCCAGAAACAGACCGAAACAGCAATAGACGACGAACCGCGCCGGATGACGAGCGTCAGGCATTGTCTTCTCTCCGAACCGACCTTCAGGAATGTCTGACGCCGGCTGGAGGCGGAAGTTAGAGAAGAGGGGGTGGCGGAACGAACGAAAACCGAAGGTGTGACCCCGTTCGCTGCGAGCGTGCGTTTCGGCATGCGCCGGTATTCCTGTTAGCGCCTTCGCATGCTCAGAGTCTCGTCGCGGATCGTCGTCATACAAGTGTGATCGCCGCACCCGAAAGCGCATCCATCGTCCACACTAGTCTGATTCCAGAGCATACAAGTGAGATCAGCGCTCACGCTGGTGTGATCAGTTACCACACTTGTGTGAATCGCGATCACACTCTGGCGATCGCGGATCGCACGTGTATGAGCCGCAGTCACACAAGTGTGATTTCATGCCTCGCGAACTGGATGCGGCGACCCCCGGGAGCGATCTATGTCCCGATGCCTTTGGCAAACTGCCTGATCGCCTGAGGAACCAGACGAGTTGCCTCCGACCCAGGTTCGGCGCGCGCTGACTCGGCTCGCACGTGCGCCTCGCCGGCCCGCACGCGCGCGCTGCCGGCTCGCACGTGCGCGCTCCCGGCCCGCACGTGCACGCTCCCGGCCCGCATGTGCGCGCTCGCGGCCCGCACGTGCACGCTCCCGGCCCGCACGTGCGCACTCCCGGCCCGCACGTGCGCGCTGCCGGCCCGCACGGGCGCATCGCCGGCTCGCACATGCGCACCACCCGCGCGCACCGTCGCACCGCCGGCGCCCGCCGGCGCGATCCGGCGTATTACAATCGATGGATCGATTGAAGAATGGGTGTGACATGGCCAGGACGCGAGTTTCGCCGAAGTATCAGGTGGTGATTCCGAAGGAAATTCGTGAGCGCCACAAACTCAAACCGGGTCAGGAAATGCAGGTGATCAGCAAAGGAGACGTGATCACACTGGTGCCGGACCGTCCGTTATCAGCGTTTCGCGGTGTCCTCCGCGGAATGCCAACGGACGGCCACCGTGAAAAGAAGGACCGGCGGCTGTGATTGTGGTGGACTCCTCCGGCTGGTTGCGGTTTCTGACGGACGGTCCGCTCGCCGAGGAGTACGCCAAGCGGTTGCGTTAACCCGCGAATGTCGGGTGACCCGACGGTTGCGTGTCGATCTTGGTCAAGTGGCTCATTGCAGTGCCGACCGGCACGAAGTCGTCGTCCGTTCACGCCAGCGATGATGTGATCACCTCTCCTGCCGCCAATCTTTAAGTCGTACGCTCGTTCGCTACTCGATCTCCGCCAACCACCTCGACACCGCCGCTCCGATGCCGGGTACTTCGCGCTCGAGGTGCGCGAGGTCTGCGACCGTCAAGCTGTCCGCAAGTTGCATCTCGATGAGATGTTCGAGTTCAACCTGTTCCGCCTCCGACGCGCCAGCGTTCGCCTCGGCGAGCCGGCATTCGAATGCGCGCAGCAGAAACTCCGGCACCTCGACCGTGATCGCACGCCGCGATGAGAGATCGGCCGCCGGTCGGAACGGCGAAATGTTGGCCATAGCCAAGTGACAAGATAGGTTGGCTATAGCCAAGATGCAAGGGTGTCCCGTAGGAAAAAGCGTCAACCGGATGCGGAACTGTTTGGTGCAGTGGTGCGCGAGCTACGCGAGGCGCGCGGATGGACGCAAGAGCAGCTCGCCGAACGGTCCGAGATGAATGCCAGCTACCTCGGTTTCGTCGAACGCGGAGACAACGTTCCCACGCTCACGATCATCATCCAGATCTCCGAGGGACTCGGCGTCGAGCCGGCCGACCTGCTTCGCGAGGTCATGAAGCGTCGGTGAGGGTTCGAAAATCAAAGGTGTAACCCAGTTCACAGTTCACCCGACCTCGTGACCCCGCCGCCCTGGCGTCTTCACGACACGGGGAATCGCAGAAAATCGAAGGTGTGACCCCATCAGATGACCTCTTGGCTCCAGCACACTCCGCAATATCCCTCGCAACCCTGCCCCCCCAGCGCTGAGCCGCGCATTCGCGGGCGGGCATCACTGAAACTCGAAGGTGTGACCCCATTTCTGACCATGGTTTCCTTCAGACCCTCATTTTGAGCCGTTCCTTGATGAATCGGCGCAACCGTCTCGCCCCATGAACATCGGATTGGAGGCGCGTCCAGATCCAATCAGAGCCGTGCGCTTGATCGCTGGGTTCGCGCATGAAGTCGGAATCAAGGAGTGCTTCGAAGGCGTCGACCTGCGACCAGTCGTCATCGGTAAATCCATATCGACTTGATTTCGCTAACATCTGCTTGGCGAGCAAGGGGAATGCGATCGCTGATAGCAAAAGGCGTTCGATTGGTTCCCATAAATGAGGACGGTTAGTCGCGATCCGACCATGGGCATATTCGCCACGAAGACTGTAGAACTCACGCATCCAAGCGGACCGTAGGCTGCGGTTCGCGGCAGTTGCGCTCGTGCGGCGAAACCTTACGTCTCTTACAAACCTCGGGTTCTCAGGGACAACCACAGCTTCGAAAGCCGTCGCAACCGCATCAGCATCGGATGCTGCGCCGGTGAGCCTCTGAAAAGCCGCCGCTAGCATGACCCACTCCACATGAAAGGGAACGTTCTCATCGTCTGAATTCGCGAAATTGAACAAATCTATGGCGTTCTCATATCGGGCCCATTCACCAGCCTTGGCTTCGCGACGATGCGCGACCAGCGCCGCTAACAATGTGTCGTCGATTTTCACCTCCCGAACCGACGCGGCGTGCGGCGGAATGCCAAACACCGTCTGCGGGAGGACGCGGCCATCTAGGGAGTAACCGTCACGTCGCCGTGTCTGCACGGCGATGCTACGAGTATCTTGGAACCGTTGAACGTATCGCGTGAAACACGTGCTGTTCGAGTAGGTATCGCGAAAGAACCGGCGCGCTGCGAGCGACGCGAAACAGGCAAGTTGAATGAGTTCGGACGATTCGCGTATTTCGTCGGGCGCAAGTTCGCGCATCGGGTCGCCCTCGAAATACGCCATGGCGCAGCGGCTAACCGGCATGCCGTCGAGAGATCGGTAGGCTGACGCGAGCTGCCGGATCGATCGCTCCACTTCAGTCGAAACGACGGCCAACTGCTTACCCGATACCAGCGGAACGAGGCGCAGGTCACCGATATTGTACGGCTTTGTCAGGTTGCACCAAGGAAGCAGATGGAGCATCGACATGGTGCGATTATCTCGCCGTCCTGGCGTCGGGCCAAGGAAGGAAGGCGCGCTCCTTCCCGTAGTTTGGAGCGATCCAGAACCAAGCGAAAGGAAGGCGCGGCTACCCCGTGCGCGCGCTAGGCGAGCGGCGTTACGCGTCGATTTCGACGGAGCCGCTGAGAAGAGCCGCGGCTAGAGCGACGACAACGGTCAACGCAGTCGGAACCAGCAACGCAACAATCCACGGCTGGGAAAACACGTAAACAACGACGACTCCAGATACTGCAATGCCCGCAACAAGCGAGACTCTGAGCCATTTGTTCACACGGCGTAACCTGTTACCAAGATAATCAAGCCCCACAAAGATGGCGATTGCCCACGTGATATAGGCCCACGAATCCTCTGCGACATCGAAAGCGTGCTGAATCATTGGAGAGTGCTGACACCCGCTAAGTAGCGTCACTATCACTCCCGTTAGCACTAGGGATCGAGGTTGCAACGATTCTCGCGAAGAGTTATCAGGCACTGCTAACTCCTTGATTCCACTTCAGACGGCGCGCGGCTTCGGTCGAGCGCTCACGGGAGCTGCACTTCACCGCCGCTTCCTTCACGCGGCAGAATAGCAGAATGTGCCTCACGGCAGACACTTGGCTACGAACGGAGCCATGTACCAGCTAGCGGACCTCGCTCATTTCTTTGCGCGACCGGCTCGTCGCTCTTTGAATTGTTCGAACTTGTTCCGAAACGTAAACAGGTATTCGAGCAGGGCCGCTGTAAATTCCACGAGATCTTTCGCATCCTCAGGCGAGACGACGATTGCGACGTCGTGCGCGGCCTCGTTCCCATACAGCCTTAGCGCTTCAGCCCATTCGAAAAGGCGCGTTTCGATGACTCCAGCTTCCTTGAGCCTCTCCAACGACTTGACTAGCGTTCGCTCCGTCGTCCCGTGCTCAGCGCAAATTCCCTCCAAAGTCTTTCTGCACATGATCGCAGCCGCCGTGTGTGCTTTCGCCTTCAGGCACGAATGTGCTTCTTGATATGCAGCTCTGATCGGTCGGGGGATTGACCAATTGAGGCGTCCTTCCTGGGGCGGGTACATTCGGTACGGTTCATCGAACCCTTCACCCAAGTCGGTTTGCGATGCAAGCAGCGCTGATGAGCACTTGGGGCAGCGACAGAATGTGAACCGGATTGGCCCGGGTTCATCGTCCGGATCCATTTCGTAGCTGTCGATCTCGATCGCATTGACCACGGCTTCGCAATACTTGCACTCCAGAATCATCATCGCCTCGAACTTGATTTTCGATCGCAAGCTTACGCTTACTTCCGGTGGTGTGGCCGGTGTTGCGCTGCTTGTCCCTCCGCGTTATGCGAGTCATCGCATGCCATGCACTCCGAACGCCGGGTGCCACGGCGCTGATGAGGGTTTGATCGTGGTCGTGAGACGAATTTCTGGATGGTCCGAATGTTGTCAGCGCGTTCGAGCAGGCGCGGCGCGATGAGTGCGGCATGTCACACGTTGTCAACCGCAGTCCGCGTTGGCGACCGCATGCTGAACGACGGGTCCGTGACGATGTTGGCGTCCTGTTTTCCGTCGCGGTTGCTCCACCGTCGTGCCGCGGGAAAGACCTCACTGTCAGGTGACCACCAAAGTCGGCATCCTATGACCGCAGCTGCTCGCTACTTGAAGGGTGCGTTCGCCGGCCGGCGGTCTCGCAGCCCCACGAGCGCAACGACCATGACCGCAAACGCAATCGCGATGACCATCGTCGGATAGCGCATGAAGGGGCGGTGGAGAATGAGCACCACGGCTACACGGCCGGCGATGAAGATGAGTAGCGCGACTGCGAGTTGCACGTAGGCGGGGACCACGACGCGCGCATATCTCTTCAGGAGCGTCGCGGTGAGGGGGCAGGCGGCGATGCCGGAGAACATGGCGAACCAGCCGTTTGTGATGGGGAGGGGACCTTCGTGTATGAGGAGCGCGAAGCCGCCGACACCGGCGATGAGGGCCCAGGTCCACGCTACTAGCCAGGCGATTACGGAGAGTGTTTTCTGCATAGATCCGATCCGGGCCGGCTGAGAGCCGGGCCCTACACCGCCCGCCCTACGCTCCTACCTCGGCCATCGCGGGCTCGGCGACTTTTCGCATCGGTTTGAAGTTGTCGAAGCGGAGGACCATCACCGTGCGGTCGTCGTCGGCGGGGCGGTCGGCAGAGTGGTGGGCTACGGCGTCGAGGATGGCGTCGCGGATGCTCGAGGGGGAGCGCTCGGGTTCTTGGGCAAGGAGGGATTCGAGGTGTTCGAAGCCGAAAGGTTCCTGGTTGGGATCTTGGGCTTCGACGATGCCGTCGGAGAGATAGACGATGGTGTCGCCGTCCTGGAGGTCGAGCTCGACCGTGCGGGTCACGAGATCGCTGCGGACGCCGAGGGGGAGGGAGGGGCATTCGATCGAGATCGGGCCCGGCGCGTCTTTGCGGAGGAGGTAGGGGTAGAGGTGGCCGGCGTTGGTGTGGCGGATGGTCCCGCGCTCGAGGTCGAAGATGGTGAATGCCAGCGTCATGAACGCGCGGCGCTCGGTGGAGCGGTAAACAAGGTCGTTGAGGCGATGGAAGAGCGAGGTCTCTTCGGCTCCCTCTTCGACGAGGGTCGTGATCGCGGCTTTGACCATCGCCATGACAAGGCCGGTGGAGAGGCCGTGGCCGGAGACGTCGCCGATGGCGACGGCGAGGCGTGATTTGTCGAGGTTGAAGACGTCGTAGTAGTCGCCGCCGATCGACGCCGTCGGCTCGAAGTGGGCGGAGAACGACACGCCGCGGAATTGCGGACCCTCCTTCGGCAAGAGGTTGCGCTGGATCGACGCGGCGATCTCGATCTCGCTCTGGAGGCGTTCTTTCTCGGCGACGCTGGTGAGGAGCGAGGCGATCGACTCGGTCATCCGGTCGAACGACTGCGCCATCTCGCCGAGCTGGTTGTGCGGCTTCATCTTGATGCGGTAGCTGAAGTCGCCGCGTTCGACGGCCTTGGTGCCCTTCTCGATGCGGTTGACGGCGCGCGAGATGGAGAAGATCAGGACGGCCGCGAACGCGGAGGCGAAGAGGTACATGATCATCAGCAGCGTGGTGAGGCTGGCGATGATCCCGAAGATCGCCTTCATGATGTTCGACGACGTCGAGCCGCCGAAGTAGAAGTGGAGCAGGTTCGTGGTGGGGTTGGAGATCAGCGTGAAGATGCGCCGTTTCTCCTTCGGCTGCCCCGAGGTCCAGTCGAGCATGCCGCCTTCCTCGGTGATGTCGAAGAAGACGATCGACTGGAGCGTGAAGATTTTCGTGAGCGAGACGCCGCGGTGTTTGAAGTCGTCGAACGTCGAGTCGTCGTCGGTGTTGATCTCTTCGCCGCGTCCCTTCCGATACTCCTCCGTCGCCAGGTTCTGCGCGACGATCATGCCGGTGCGGTCTTCGAGCGAGCGCGCCCAGCGGACGTCGAGCGGCTCGGCGAGGACGATGGTGCGGTCGCCGGGGTAGGTGCGCGATGCGACGAGCAGCGGCTGATCGCCGCGGACGGACATGCCGGAGAAGTTCGATCCGCGCAGCCAC